>DLGG01000092.1 GCA_002482565.1 Solidesulfovibrio magneticus | reverse complement strand
CACGACGAGATCAACCGGGCCGTCTACTCCATCGGCGAGGTGGCCGAGGAGACCGCCCGGGACATGGACGAGGCGGCCGGGGCCGTTTCCGACCTGGCCGGCCAGGCCGGCGATCTCATGCGGCTGATCGAGGAAATGCGAGGCTAATGATTACGGGTTATTATCGCATCCAGCAGGGGCATGGCATTTTCCGAACGCGACACGAGGGCCGCCCTCCTCGAAAGCGACGGGCAGGCCGCGCGCATCACGACGAAACCCGGCGGTTGTTTTTCCCGAAACACGGCCGGGTTTTTGAGGACGCGGCCAACCCCTTTCGCCCCCTTTTCCCGCCGCCGGCTTGATTTCCGCGAGGGATGCGGCTACCTCAAGCCCCGACCGGACGCATCGACCGGTCCCATCCACTCGTTTGCCGCGCGGGAGAACCATGCGCTTCACCAAAGCCCTGCTCATCAGCCACATCACCGACCTGGCCGGCCCTTCGGAAGCCCTGGAGAACTACCTCAAGGCCCGAAGCGACGTTTTGGGGATCATCTACCATCCCTTCCACTACTGCTCGGACCGCCGTTCCATCGCCCGCAAATACGTCGGCGGCCGGCTCGTCTCGGAAAAAAAGCGTTGCGGCGCGGCCCTGCCTGGACTGGCCACCTATTTCAAGGACGCCTTTTTCTCGGTCTTTTTCTTCCTGGGCTTTTTTTCACGCTTCGAGACCTGCGTGGCCTGCGACCCCCTAAACGGCGTGGTGGCCATGGTCCTCAAGCGCCTGGGGCTCATCCGCCGGGTGGTCTACTACACCATCGACTGGATGCCCGAACGCTTCGCCAGCAAGGTCTTAAACAAGCTCTACCATGCCCTGGACCGCTTTTGCCTGAATACCTGCGACGCGGCCTGGAACATCTCGCCGCGCATCGTGGAGATTCGCCGGGAGCAGGGCCTGCCCGACGAGCGCAACGTGCTCGTGCCGGTGGGCGTGGATCTTGAAAAGATCGACCTGCCGGACAAGTCGGCCAAGACCCCGCGCGACGTGGTGCTGCTTGGGGCGCTAAGCCCGTCCAAGGGCGTGGATCTGGTCATCGAGGCCTGGCCGGCTCTGACCCAGCGCTTCCCGGGGCTGACCCTGCACGTCATCGGCAAGACGCCCAACAACGCCATCGAGGACGGCGTGGTCTACGCGCCTTACGAGCCGCGCCTGACCGCCCTTGGGGAGAGCGTCGTGCTGCACGGCGTCATGAACCACGACAAGGTGCTGGAGACCCTGCCGGCCTTCGACCTCAGCCTCGCGCTTTACCGTCCCACGGACAACAACCTGTCGCGCTGGGCCGATCCCAGCCGGGTCAAGGACTATCTGGCCTGCGGCCTGCCGGTGGTCATCACCGACGTGCCGGAAATCGCCAAGGACGTGGACGCGCTGGCAGCCGGGGTGGTCGCGCCCTACACCGTGGACGGGGTGGCTGCGGCCATCGCCGCCATGGTCGAGGACCCGGATCGCTGGCGGGCCATGCGCCAGGCGGCCGTGGCCTACATGCAGCGTTACCGCTGGTCGGCCATCTTCGACGCCTCCTTCGAGGCGGCCCTGGCCCCGCCGGTCCGCTAGTGTCGCGTCCGCGAAAAGCGCCTATGGCGTTTTGTTGTCAACGTACTAACCCCGTTAATTTTTATTAAAAAATACTATCGTATTTTTTAAGGGACGCGACGCAAGCAGGCCGCGCCCTCGACAAGCGCCTTCTTTCGGGCCATTCCAGGGCGCGCGGCGCGTCCAAAAATCGCCGCCGGGGTAACGCGCGCGGTCGACCGCCCAAGGCGGGCGGGCCTGATGGCGGCCGCCCGTTTCCCCCCTCCATCGCCAAGGCAAAGGAACAAGACGTCATGCGACGAAACACGGTGTACGCGCTGGCCGCCCTGGCCGCCCTGGCCGCGCTGACCTGCGTCGCGTTCGCCGGGGTGCTTTCTCGCCCCGGCATCGTCGGCCACACCTGGGACTGGGGCATCCCCAATTTCGCCGAGCAGTTCCGGGACATGGCCCGGCATCATTTCTCCACCTGGGACGCCTATTTCGAAACCGGGCGCTACCACTATTTCAAGCTGGAGCTGCTCTATTGGCTGGCCCTGTGGCCGGCCTCGGTCCTTGGCGGCGAGGCCGTGTCCAAGTGGCTGCCGCTGACCCTCGTTTTCGCCTCGGGCGCGACCCTGTGGCCCCTTGCCCGCCGTCTGGCCCTGCCGCCCTTTTTCGCCTTCCTGGCCGCCGCGTTCTACGCCTTCTCGCCCTATGCCCTAAGCCGCGTGGTGGCCGGCCACATGCCCATGCTGGTGGGCTACGCCCTGCTGCCGGTGGTCATGCTGGCCGCTTTGTCGCTTCTGGAGCGCATCGCCGCCGGCCGTCCCGGGGTATTTCGGGCCACGGTCGCCACGGGCTTCGTCCTGGGCCTGACCTCGCTGCATCCGGGCGTCGGCATGAGCGCGGCGGCCATGCTCTTTATCGCCTTTGCCTGCCGGTTCGTGTCCTGCCCGCGCCGCAAGGCGCTTGTGGCGGCGTTTATTGGCCTTGGCGCGGTGGCCGTGGCCATGAACATCCATTTCATGGCCCCGTTTTTCGGCGACTATTTCGGCAAGGGGGCCATCCGCCACGGCTGGGGCCTGTCGGTTTCGGCCGACGGCGACGTGACCGTGGATTCCGAGCTGCCCCGGCGCGAGGCCTACCACGAGTCCACCAGCCAGCCGGCCGACGCCTCGTTTTTCCTGCGCCTGCGCCCGGGCATGGACACCGAATACGTCTACCCCATCCCCCGGGGCCTGGGGATTCCCTGGAACCTGGCCGCCCTGGCCCTGACGCTGGGCGTCTTCGCCTATCCCTTTTCCCGCCGCAAAAGCCCGGAGCTGACCGGCCTTTTCGTCACCGCCCTGTGCGGCGTGCTGCTGGTTGCCGGCTCGCGCACCCTGCCGGGGCTGGTCTTTTACCAACTGGCCCTCAAAAAGACCCTGCCCATTCTTTTCGCCGCCTTTTCCAACACCACCCGCTGGCTGCCCCTGGTGATCCTGCCCTATGCCCTGCTCCTGGCCCGGGCCGGAGCGCAGCTGGCCGGAGCCGCGCCGCGCCCCAGGCTCGCCGCCGGGGCTTGCGCCGTAGCCGTGGGCCTATTCGTCTCGCCTTTTTTGGCCGGCGGCCTCACCCGCCCCTTCGATCCCGAGCGCGACCCCCAGCCACTGACCCTGCACCAGACGCCCATCAACCCCGAGGTGGCCTCGGTCTACGGCTTTTTGCGCGACCGCCGCGACGCCTTTCGGGTGAGCTACCTGCCGCCCATCGGCATCACCTGGCCCGGCGACACCGACTACACCTTCGAGTGGACCTCGGCCTATTCGCCCAAGCCCTTTTTCATGGCCTTTAAGACCCATCCCCTGGCCGAGCCGGTCTTTTCGGGCTTCTACGCCGAACGCCCGAGCACGAAAATCAGCCGGCTGCTCGGCCTGGGCTCCTGCCGTTTCCTGGTCTACCCGCGCTACGCCCACGCCTACACCTACGACGATTTCCAGCCGGCCTACGCGGCCCCGGCCATGGTGGACGGCTACAAGGACTACAAGCCGGTGTTCGACGCCAACCTGGCCCGCCAGGAAGGACTGGTCGCCATGCCGCTTTTCCGCGACGTGGCCCTGTATAAAAACGAAGACTTCCTGCCCCTGGTGCGTCCCGGCGACCGGGTGGCCGCCGTGGAGGCCGTTGGCGGCACGTATCGCGGCAACGCCGTGGCCGCCGCCCTGGCCCAGGAGATCGAGCTGCCGGACTACGATCCGGGCACGGTTTATCTGCGGGCCGGGTCCGATCCGGTCTTCCTGGAGTTCGTGGCCGCCATGCAAGGCGGCGGCCCGGCCGCCACCCGGCTGTTGGCCGACCGCACGGGCGACAAAAAGCTGGCCGTGATGCGCCCCAAAACCCGCCTGGACGCGCCCACGGTGGAATTTCGCCGCCTGGGGCCAACGGCCGTGCGGGTGCGCGTCCACGGGGCCAGGGCCGGCTTTCCCCTGGTCTTCCAGGAAACCTTCCACACCGGCTGGAAAGCGCTTCTCGTGCCGCGAACCTTAGGCGAACTGACCGGCCAGGGCCGCGACATGGCCGCGCTCACCGCCGCCTACCATCCTTTCCCGGTCCAAGGCCTGGACCAGGCCGGCCAGGTCGAACTGGCCGGCTACGTCAAAAAAGGGTTGGTCTCCACCCTGGGCGACGGCGCGAACAAGGCGCGCGAGGCCTTTTTCTACGGCTCGGGCGGCAAGGTGACCGGCGAAACCGAGTCCCGGTTCGCCGTGGACTACGTCTCGCCCCTGACCGCCGGCGCCATCCAGAACGACAACCTGCCGGCCCTGGGTTTAACCGAGGCCTTTTTCCCGTCGGCCTTTGCCCCGGCCACGCCCCAAGCCGTCTCCAGGCCCCAGGACCCGGCCGGCTGGAGCGCCCCGGCCCCGGGCGGCCCGGTGGCCTTGCCCGAGGCCCTGCATGTCGAGGCGTATGGCTTCGCCAACGCCTGGTGGCTGCCGCCGGGATTGGTGCGCCTGTTGCCCGAGGCCGCGCCCGATACGCCCGGCTATTTCGCCGCCCGGGCCGACGGCGGCATCGACTACGAACTGCTCCTTTTCTTCGCGCCCCAAACCTCGTACCTCATCGGGCTGATGGGAAGCGCCGCCGCCTATATCTTCTGTCTGGCCGTGATGGCGTCCGGGATTTTCGTCCCGCGCCGCCGGGAGGACGGCCATGCTTAAGGACCACGCCCCGGCCCTTTTGCCCGAACCGCCCGCCCGAAAGGTCGGCGGCGCGGTCTTCGCCGGACTGTTCGGCGTCCTGGCCGTGATGTCGTGCCTGAAATACCTGGCCCTGCATTCCACGGTCTTCGACCTTGGCGTCTTTCTCTCCAATCTCCATTCGCTCCATGTGGCCGGCCAGTGGTGGCGGGCGTTTCTCGGCCATGCCCAGCCGCTGTTGCCGGTCTACGCCCAGGTCTACCGGCTGGTGCCGGATCAGGCCGCGCCCCTTGTGCTGCTGGTGTCCCAGGCCTTTGTCCTGGCCCTGCCGGCCTTTTTCGCCGGCCGCCGCCACGGCACCCTGGCCGCCGTGGCCTATGCCCTGTTTTTCCCGGTCTGGACCAACGCGCTGTTCGATTTCCATCTCGACCATCTGCTCGTGCCCATCCTCTACGGCTTCCTGGCCGCCGCCACCACCGGCCGCATCGGCTGGGCCGTGGTTCTGGGGCTGGCTCCGTCCCTGGTCAAGGAACCTTACGCCCTGACCACGATCTGCTGCGGAGCCTATCTGTGGCTGTGCGAGGGCCGGCGCGGCCCGGGGCTGTTCCTGGCCGCCTTCGGGGCGCTGTATTTCTACGTGGCGACAAATCTCGTCGTGCCCTTTTGCACCGTGGACGCCGGGCTTGGGGTTCAAAGCGGGGCGTTTTCCTGGCTTGGCGGCAGCCCGGGCGCGGCCCTGGCCACCCTGATCACCCAGCCGGGCAAGGTGCTTGCCGTGGTGCTCGGCGTGCCGGGCAAGTGGAAATACCTCTTTTTCCTGTTTGGCTCCCTGATCTTCTTTCCGCTGCTGCGGCCCAAGCTCCTGCTGCCGGCCCTGCCGACCATCGCCCTGTCGCTATTATCCACCAACCCGAGCTATTACGGCTGGGCCAACCACTACACCGCCGGCGCGGCCGGGGTGCTCTTTTTCGCCTTTTGCCAGGTGCTCGGGCCGGTGCGCGTCCTGGCCCGCCAGTCCGGGGCCGGGGCCGGGCGGGTGGTTTTCGCGGTCATGGGCTGGCTGGCCATCGCCCACGTCATGCTGGCCCCCTCGCCGGTGTCGCGCCTTTTCTGGACCACCGACAGCTTTGCCTTTTCCAGCGACGCCTACGAACCCACCGCCCGCGACGCCGCCATCCTGGCCGAGATCCTCAAAGTCGTGCCCCAGGACCCGCGCGTGGCCGTGGTCTCCCAAAATACGCTGAACTGGGGGGCCCTGGCCGAACGGCTGGATTACAACAGCTTTCCCCTGGGCGTGTTCGAGCCTCATCCCGTGCGCGACCTGTCCGGCGCGACCTGGGCCGATTTCTGGACCTTCGCCCGCACCCGGCAAACCCCGAACCTGCCGGTGCGTTCCTGGCAGGCCCAGTACGTGCTGCTCGACCTCACCCGGCCCTGGTTCGTCCTGGATCGGGGCTGCGAGTTCATACAGGGAGCCTGCCGCGACGAGGACGTGGCCCGGGAGTTCAACGTCTTCGTCATCCGCGCCCGCCAGGAGTTCGAGACCCTCTACGACCAGGGCGGTTTCCTCATCCTGCGCCGGCGGGAGCCCGCGACCCCGCCCCCGGCTCCGGCCCTCCCGCCGGCCGAGGCGGCTGCCG
>DLGG01000119.1:2817-27571 GCA_002482565.1 Solidesulfovibrio magneticus | reverse complement strand
TTCAAATCACCTCGCCCCGACCAATAGATTTCAAGGGGATAGGACATTGGCTCCTGTCCCCTTTCGCTTTTGGATGACCTGGCTGGATAACCTTTTGGCCAACCTCCCGATTTTCCTCGTGAAAAGTGAGATAACATTTGGCAGAGATGCTGCTAAATTTTGACAGGATGCTGTTTGCCCCACTGCGTCCCATGTGAGACGGGGTCTGCGGGCATCTTGTTCCAGTCGCGGCAACTTATCGATAGTCCTGCGTTTTTCATCGCCGAGCAGGTGGTCGTACCGGCCATCTCGGTGCCATTGGCCGTTTCGGCCACGTCCTTGATCACTATTGACGGGCCTCCATTCTCCGGGCGACATGAACCTTGACCGTGTAAAGCAGTTGCGTCGGCTTGAAGTATTTGACACAGGCATCGACAGGGCTTTGAGGACATTTCTTCTGGGCAAGGGCTTCCGCCTCGGTGGTCGGTTCCCAACCAGCTTCGATCACGAGCAATCGGTCTCCCTGGGTCAAGGCGGAGCGTCCTCCCGAGGTTCCATAATTGCCATAGAAGCCACTGTCAGTCGCCGTCCACCCCTGAAAGGCCTGGCGCAGCTTGAGATCCAACGCGGCAGGGCTTTCGGGGAAATCGCGCCCAGTACCCTTTGCGATCAGGATGCATCCCCGCCCGGTTTCGTCCCTCTCGTTTTCGGCGTCTCCCGTCATGTAGAGAAAGGGGGCGTTGGGAGTGAGGGAGAATCGGGTCTTGAGAGCCTTCTCGGCGAGTCCCTGAAGGTGCTGGCACTCGGCCCGGGGAATCGGCTCGAAGACGTCGCCCTGCCTAGCCGCCGCGGCTCCCGACATAACCAAGGCCAGGGCCAGGCTGGAACACGCCAGAAGAATCGTTTTCATAGCTCCTCCGAGATGGAACACCGCCCGCGTCTGAGGGCTGAAATTGCGTGAAGCGTGGCAGATTGGCTTCGGAAAAATTGCAGCAAAAATAGAGCGAGCTTTGTCGACCGGGACATATTTTCCTCTCCTTCGTTGTGTTTCCTGCCGCCTAGCCGTCCTGGCTTCGAAAGCGCTAAGGTCAGGCGGTCAAGGTGGACAACGGGCTTAATGCGGCAGTCCGCCGCGAACGCATCGAATGAAACTCGAAGACGTTTTTCCGGCGGACATGGAATAACCGTAGGCGAAGTTCACTCTCCAGGCTTGCGTGTTATCATCAACAAAGGTTGTACCGGACCAATAGTCGTTTCCTGATTCGACAAAGAGTGGAGCAATAGCCGGCCACTGCCGCGAGTCGTCCACAAGGATCTCCAATTCCCGCTTGTTGGGAAGACGCCAGTCCGTATACCCTCCTGTCCCGAGGGTCCCGCAGTACGCCAGCGCCGGCTGCCAGTACTTGGCGGCGCTCGTCGGGGCTTTTTCCCACATCAGGCCCGTGACCTGATCACTGACCGTGCCGTCGCCGTTGTCCGCATACGTGGACGTCGGGAGCGGGCCGCCGCGCACGCACCGGACGGAAACCGCCAACGTCTTGTTGCGCTAGTCCGAGACGCCGCTGCCGAAATTCACGAACCAGGCGGCACTTGCGTCGGCAGCGCCGTCCGCGGCGGTCCAATACGGCTTGCTGGCCGCGCTGAACGCGGGGTCAAGGGCAGGATGGGTTCTGCCCGCATCCACCAGGGTCACGAGTTCCTTGCGGGAAGGCAGCCGCCAATCCGAATGCCCTCCCAGAGGCAACGCCTGACAGTAACTCACGGCATCGTCCCAAGTGCGGCTCGTCCCGTCGTCGGCCTGTTGCCAGATGAGCCCGGTTGCCGTGTCCGTAGCCGTCTCGCCGCTCACCTGGCAGGTCAGCGGCACTCCTTCGAAGTTGCCGTCCTGGCCATAGAAATTGTCGCCCGGCCAGGAACACAATTCTTCCCTGGCGATGTTGTCGATGGCCCTGGACGGAATGACGATGTTGTTGCCGCCGTTGATCCGTTCAGGGCCGGCCGGAGGGCGAAGTGCGGCAGGTGCTGGTCGGCGCGCGTGAGCTGGTCGAAGATCGCCATGTTAACGGCGGCAACGGGGCTGAAGAACTCGCTAAGTTCCTTGCGGGCATCCGGCTCCAGCGCCGAAGCCGACAGGGACCGGGCCAGGCTCGGCAACAGCGCGGCACAAAACGCCGGCAGCGCGAGCAGTCGTTTCATGGGAACACTCTCTATTATATTGCCCTGGCCCTTGCTCCACGTTGGGCAGGAGCGGACTGGACGCCGGCCATGTACGAAGGCTTGGCGGCTTTGTCTGTCCGGGATTTCCCGGACAGGGGCGCGGCAGGGAGGAGCAGTCCGGCTTGCGAGAGCGTCGCAGGCCTTTTTTCCGTAGGCATCTGTCCTTCCCCCATCGGACCAAGGCCATGGCCGCCAGGAGCGGCCACGTCCGAACGCTCTCCAGCCAATAGCCGCCAACGCCCCTTCCCGGTTTGGAAATATGTGGCTATACCGGCGCGGTCGCCCAACAAAGCAACCCTGACGTCAGGCGGGGAGAGAGAGCGAGAGATGAGACACCTTACCGCGTTGTCGTTCCTTGTGGTCCTTGTCCTTGTCCTGGGCCTGGGGTGCCAGGCCGCCAAGAATTCGCCGGCGCAAGCCGATGCGGCCCTCAAACAGGCGTCTCCTGTGGCAGGAGCCAGCCAAATCGTGCTGGTGACGGCCGAGGACTGGAACACGAACCAAGCCCGTCTGCGCCGGTTCGAGCGCTCCGGCCCCAATGCCGCCTGGCATCCTGTGGGCGACGCCGTGCCCGTGACCTTGGGCCGAAACGGCCTGGCCTGGGGCAGGGGTCTGCATGGCGAGGGGCTCTCCAACGCGCCGGTCAAGAAGGAAGGGGACGGACGCGCGCCGGCCGGCGTCTTCAGCCTGCCGCGCGCCTTTATCGGCCCGAACGAGTCCGTCAGCGCCTCGCCCCACTTCCCCGTGCATCAGGTCACCGCGCAAACCGTTTGCGTGGATACCGTGGCGTCGCAGCATTACAATCAGATGTTCGAGGAAAACGCCGTCGCCAAGGACTGGGACAGCGACGAGCGGATGTTGCGGCCCGACGGGCTGTACCGCTACGGGTTGTTCGTGGACCACAACGCCCCAAGCGTCCAGCCGGGGGCCGGTTCGTGCATTTTCCTGCACTTGTGGCGGGGGCCGGGGTCGCCCACGGCCGGCTGCACGGCCATGGCCGAAGCGGACATGCTCGCTGTATTGCGCTGGCTCGACGCCACAAAAAATCCGGTATTGGTGCAATTGCCGCGCGAGGAACTGGTCCGGTTGGCTCCGGCCTGGGGCGCGCCGGAACTTGCCGCCAAGTAAGATCGCCGTGGATGCAGGAAAACCGGCGACGCCGTCCTCGTGACGCTCCTGCCGTTTTTCACCCCACTGGCTACGCGAGCGGTCGGCGCCGGCCGCGAGCTCTTTGAAACCCTGCTGGCGCAGACCGAGGCGCGGATCGCGGCTTGCCTGGTTTTTCCAGGGCAGCCCCAATCAAACTTTTTTGGTGATCATGAACAATGGGCCGACGCCGCGAACAGGCTCCGGCTTTGCCGCGCATTGTCGGCCAGCTCAGCCGCCAGCCCGGGGTCTTCCGCCAGGGAACGGGCCGTTTCGGCGGCGGCCATCCAGGCGGCGTAGGCCTCGACATGGCCTTGCGCCGAAAAGGCCGCCAGGGCGAACTCCCGGGCGGCCCGCCGCATGGGGGCCAGTTGCGCGGAGTTGGCCACAATGTCGGCAAGGGTCGCGTACAGGGCGTCCTCGCTGGCGGGTTCCACGCAAAATCCGGTGACGCCGGGCCGGTAGGCCTCGGGACAGCCGCCCACATTGAAGCTGACCACCGGCGTGCCGCAACACTGGGCCTCGCACAAGGTGTTGCCCAAGGCCTCGGCCACAGCCGGATGCACGAACAGATCGGCCGCGCCGTAGAGCTCGCCCATGGCGCTGTTCTCGACAAAGCCGACATGCCGGATGGGGAACGCCGCCGGCGGAGCCGAGCCGTAGCCGTAGGTCACCAGTTCCACGGCCGTCTCCGGCCAGGCGGCGCGCAGGCGCTCCACGGCCCGGACCAGGGCGGCGATGTTCTTGCGGCCGCAGTCCAGGCCATAGGCCCCGGCCAGGATGACCAGGGCCTGGGGCGGGATGCCCAATCGCCGCAACACGGCTTGCCGTTCGTCAGGGGTAAGCGGCCTGAAGACGTCCAACGGATAGGTGTAACGAAGCGATGTGATGGGTCGATGGCCAAGCAGGCTGCTGGCCCGGGCTTCGTTGGCCAGCCAGCGGCTCAGGGCGACCACCCTTGGCCGCAGCAGCCCGTACACGCGTCGTTTCAGCCCATGGTTGCGCCGACTGGCGTCCAGCGCGCCGGACCGCCGCAGAACCGGGCAGCGGCCGCAGGCCGCCTCGAACCGGCGGCAGGCGAGATGATAATGGCAGCCGCCGGTCAGTGGTCCGAGATCGGCCAAGGTCAGCACAACTTTCCTGCCGGCCAGGGCGGCCAAGAAATCCGGCGACAACAGGATGCCGGCGTTCCAGTGGATGTTGACGACCTCCGCCTCGGACAGGGCTTGCCGGGCCGCGTCGCCAAGGCGAAACAGCCCCGTGGCGGCGTCGCTGAACAGCTCCGACGCCCCTGCATCCAGGGACTGGGGATCGCTTAACGTCTTCCAATGACGAAACAACCGCCCGACCGGCCGCAGGCCCTGGCTTGAGGGAAACGCGTCGGCCAAGGGCAGGAAACCCTTGGCGGCCTGGCCTTCCAGGGTCAGGAACGTCGCCTCATGCCCGGCCGCCAGAAAGGCCCGAAAGGTGTTCTCCGCGCCCTGGGCCGCGCCGCCCGCGGCCAGGGTGGAGACAAAGGCGATGTTCACGTGATGCCCTCCATATAGAGCAGCCCGGGACATGCCGCCGCCTCCTCGGCCGCAAGATCGCCTTGCTGGCGGACAAAATCCCGTATCGCGGAACGCCCGGCGCTTTGGCGCAGCACGGACGCAAAGCCGCACTGGCGCAGCAGGCGGCCCAGGGCGGCGCCGTGCTGGTGGCGTTTCCCGAACTCGGCCTGTCGGCCTACACCTGCGACGACCTGTTCCACCAGANNCCCGGCCGCCGAGCCGTTCGTGGCGGGCCACGGCTTCGGCGTCGTCCGGGTCGCGACGCGCCGCCTCCAGGCTGTCCAGATAGGCCCGGGCCTGCCCCTCCCCATCGGCCACGGCCAGCCGCAACACGCCGCCCGGGCGCAGGGCCCGACAGCATTGCGCCAGGAACCGGCGTGCTTCATCCCCAGAGAGATGCTCCAGGCAACGACAGACGTACAGCGCGTCGCAGCTCCGCTCCGGCAAGCCGAGGCCGCCAAGGCTATCCGAATCCACGGCCTCGGGCGCGCCGCCGGCCAGGGCCACGGTCATCGACTCGGCCAGGCCCTGGCCGGCGCAATCCAGCTTGACCAGCACGGGCCGGCCCTGCCGCGCCAGACCGGCGACGCGTTCGGCCAGACGGCGGCGCACGGCGGTGGCACGTTCCTCGGCCCCAGGCTCAAGGCTTGGGGAAGCGGCCTCGTGCGGAGCAAACGGCAGGACAGGTTCGACCGACGGCGGCGCGAAGCCTTGGCGGCGCGCAGCGCCTTCCGGACCGGACAGACAGGCGCCGGCCTGCTTGGGCGCCACGCACAAAGCGCCCCGTTCGGCGCAAAGGGCGGCAATAAGGCGTTGCAGGCCGGGGCGGCGGGCATCGCCCTCCGCCCCTCCGCCCAACTCGGCCAGGACCGCCGGGGCCAGCGCGGCCCACCGGTCGCGCCACACGCCCAGGCCCAAGGCGTTTGCCCGAGGCGCGAACACCGCGCCCCCGGGCTGCTGCGACAAAGCCGCCGCGACGGGGCCGGACGGCCCGGCGCTGACGCAGCCGACCAGGCGGCGATAGCGGTAGCGGTGCAGGGCGTTGTTGTAAAACGCCAGGGTATGCGGGGCGCAGTAGAGGGCATCGTCCAGGGCAATCGCCGATTCATGGGTCTGCAAGACCGACGACATGGCCCGGACCGTCATGGCGCAAAGGCCCAGCCCGGCGGGAGCCGTATCCAGGCGAACCGACCGGAAGGCCCCGGCGGAGCCGGGCAGATCGGCAATCTCCCGCCAGGCGTGCCCGTCGGCGCAAACGACGTGCAGGTCCGTCTCGGCCGCCATGACGTTTTGCGACAACGCCTCAAGGGCCCAGGCCGACTGCCGGGCCGGGCCCAAGGCCACGAAAATCAGGGGGACAGGCAGATATCGGGGTCCGGGCGCTTCTTGCGTGACGACGCCCGCCTCCTTGCAGGCCGCTACGGCGTCACGACGCAAAAACCGCTCCTCATCGGCCGGACTTTGGGCCAGATCGTCCGGTTCGGGCAAGAGCTGGGGCCGGCGGCCCGCGAACATGGCCTCGCACAGCAGGTCCAGATGCTTGTGGACGCCCGGCTTCAGGGCGTCCGGGCTAAACCAGGCGTAACGGCCTTCCAGAAGATTGGGGGCATGGACAAAGGGAAATTCAAACCCGTAACGGAATAACAGCGTATACCAAATCCGGTAAGCCATGCGCCGCAATTCCTGGTCCCGCCATCCGGGAGCCAGGGCGGCGTAACGGGCAAACACCCGATCCATTGCCGCTGCGTCGTAGGTTTTGTCCAGACCGGGCAGTTCCTTGTAGAACGGGTTGGCGGCGATGGCCACGGGTTTGCCCAGCATGGCGCTTTCCAACCCGCAGGTCGATACGTAGCACAGCGATACGCTGGCGATATCCATCAGATCGTAGGAGGAGACGTCCTCCTCGGGCTCGATGACCACGGCGGCGTCGCCCACGGCACGTTTGAGCTCGGCGAAATAGCGCATTTCGCGTTCGGATCGGCGCGGAAACACCAGGTTGGACAGGTTCGGGTGAGCCCGGATCACGAGCTTGACGCCGGGATAGGCCGCCGCCTTGGCCATGGCCGCCTCGATCCAGTCCTGCTGCGTGGCAAACCCTTCATGCGCGATATCGTCCCGGCCAAGCAGTTCGTGGTTGGACGACGAAAAAAGCGCCCAAACGGCCTTGTCCTCGGGGATGCCCAGCCGTTGGCGCAACGCTCCGCTGTGTCCCGGCTTGGTGGTGTAGGCGAACCAATTGAGGGCGTTGACGTCCCCCTGCCGCCGGCCGTCCAGATAGCGGGCCATGCGGCCAAGTTGCGCCGTCGAAAGCGGCACATCCTTCCAGGCGCTCCACAACCGGTCCCAATTCGCCTGATTGAACGGAAGGCCGTTTAAGGCAACCCAGCAATGGCCCGGCTGGCTGGCCCGTTCGTGGGTGTACACGGCAAGGCCACGGCCCCGGGCCAGCTCAAAGGGGATTTTCACATACGCCATGCGGGCGTTGTAGATAACGACGCGATCGTAGCGCCCGGCGTCCAGCAGCTTTTCCATGCCCAGCACAAGCCGCAGCCCCTGCTCCAGCAGGGCGCGATACCAGGCCTTGGCCTGGGTGTCCTGGGGGGAAAGGTTGGGCACGCGCCAATACGTGTAGACCGAAGACAGACACCAGCGCCCAAGGGGGTAGCCGTTGTATTCGGCCTGCGTAAGGGCGTCGTCGGGCAGGGAGGCCGCCCACTGCGCGGCCCGACGACGCTCGTCCGCCGTCTCGTCGGCCAAAAGGATGCGCGGCGCAAGCCCGGCCTCCAGGGCCTGTTGCTCGGCTCTGTCACGGCACAGGCGGCAATCCTTGGGGGATATGTCGCGCAGCCCGTCGCATACGCCATCCATCCCCCCGCAGTAGACGTAATCAATGCGCGCGCCCCGCTCCCGCAACGCCTGAAGAAGCGTCATCTCGCGCTTGTGATGCAGCGAGCCGACGTTGGTGAGGGTGGAAACGCACAGGACATGCATACTCATCTCCAGCACGGCGGCCATTCGCCGTTGCCAATGTTCGCCAGGGCGGTCTGCTTCAAGGGCGCGAGGCGTCCGACCCCGAACCGCCGCGCCCGAAAATCCCCCGCAAGGTCACGGCCGCCACCACCACCGTTCCGCCAAGGACCGACCAGCCGCCCGGCCATTCGCCGTAACCCACGGCCACCAGCAGCGGATTGACGATGGGCTCCAGGGTCATGAGCAGCATGGCCGACAGCGCCGGCAACCGCGTGATGCACCAGACGTAGAGCCAAAGCGACAGCCCTTGCTGCACGACGCCGAGATAGGCCAACCCCAGGACCGCGTCCAGGGTGTCCGGCGGGCCGGAAAACAAAAACGGCAGCGCGGCCAGCACCGTCAGCCCATGGCCGGCGATGACCGCCGACGCCGGCGAATCCTCGCGCCCGGCCCGCATGCACAAGGTAAACGCGGCGTAACTCATCCCCGTGCCCACGGCCAGGATGTTGCCCCAAAAGCCCTCGGCCGAAAGCCTGTCCAGAAAAAACAGCGCCATGCCGGCCAGGCTGGCCGCCACGAACAGCCAGTCGGCCCGTTTGGTTTTTTCTCCCAGAACCATCGGCGCGAAAAGGGCCACGTAGACCGGGGCGGTGTAGGCCAGGAGGATGGCGTTGGCGGCGGTGGTGAGCTTGGTGGCGGCCACGTTGGTGACGAGCAGCGCCGCGTAGGCCACGGCCGCGCCGCACCTGGCCCGGGTCGGGCGGAAATCGAGGCTGCCCCGGAAAAGGAGCAGCAGCGTCGCCGCCGAAAGCAGGCTGCGCCAGCCGGCCACGGCCATGGGGGATAGCGGCACGAGCTTGATGGCCAGGCCCCCGGTGCTCCACAGCACCGCCGTCGCCGCCATGCCCCAGGCGGCCCGGGCGTTTTCGCGCATTTCTTCTCCTGAAGCGTCGTCTATACGGTCCAGGCGGCCGGCGCTCGCGGGCCAGCCGTGCTTGCCATAGCCGACAAGCCATCGTAACAGCCCGGGACCATGAACCAATCGGACGGCGCAGGCAATCCCGCCCAGGGGGAAAACCATGTTTGAGGCCGAAATCAAGTTCGTGGCCGGGCCGGGCTTCCGGCTGCCCGAAGGCACGGGCGCGGTCGTACTCGTTAAGGACGTCTACTACGACGCCCCGGACGGCCGCCTGGCCGTCTCGGGCCGGGAGCTGCGCCTGCGCCGGGAGGGCGGCCGGACACGGCTTACGGCCAAGGCCCCGCCCTTTGACGCGGGCACCGCCTCCAAGCCCGAACACGAAACGGCCGTGGCCGACCCCGAGGCCGCCGCCGCCCTGCTCGGCGTGCTCGGGTTTCAGCCGGTCCTGGCCTTTGCCAAGCGCTGCCGCCGGGCGCGGCTGCGCGCCGACGGCCTTGATGTCGAACTGACCGCCGTGACGGTGGATTTCGACCCCCGCCTTTTCGTGGAAATCGAACACCTGGCCGCGACAAGGGAGCAAGCCCTGGCCGCCCTGCCGGCTATCCGCGCCCTGGCCGCGAGCCTGGGACTGACCGAGGAATGCGCCGAGGCCTACACCGACCTGGCCCGGGCCGCCGGCCTGGGCACGACGCCCGACGCCCCATGAGGCCCGACAAGGGAAAGCTCCCCGACGCCGCCCTGGCTCCCCTTCTTGCCGCCTTGGCGTACCTCGACCACCCCCATCCGGCCGTGGCCGCTTGGGCCGCGGTCCCGGAGGCATAATCCCGACGCCGGCCGCGGCCCTGGCGGCAGAGCCTTGACGCCGGCCGGCGGCCGGTCCCGGACAACAAGCCCGAGCCATTGCTCCACAATCACGCGATAAAGCGCCTGCGACGGATCCCGTAAAACGACATTTTCGTGTGCCGGACCTGCATTTTTGCACCTCCTGATCGCCCGCTCCCCGGGAAGACCTGACGCGGCCCAGGCCTGATTCCATATTTCCTCTGGAATTCCAGCGTCATAAAAAAGAAGCGCAAATTCTCCACAATCGCGGTGTACTTTGCACGATGATTGCTTATAGTGACAGACAGCGTGCCCGGCTCTGTCGGGCAACGCCCAAACCACTCGAGGAGGTCGCCATGGAAACTGCCCTGACGCTGCGAACGACAGTTCCGCCGGAACTCAACGACGATTCCCTCGTCCTGCATCATGTCTCCGTGCTCGAAGTGGAATTCGGCAATGCGGCCATGGCCACCATGCGTCGGGCCATGAAGGAAGTCGCCTCCCAGACGGGCGTCGCCTTCGACGAAGTCATGCACGAACTGGCCGGCCACATGTACTGGGTGGCCGACACGGGCAAGCTCGTGTGCGTCATCCCCCTGCCGGAAAAAGACCTGTACCTGGAAGTCCCCGAGGACTTGTGGCGTATCCGGGAACGCTCCTACGCCATTCATTGACCCCCTGGCCTTTTCTCCCGGCCGGCGGCCCAAGCCATGGACCGCCGGCCGGCCCCAAGCCTTGCCCCGCTTGCGCTTTTGCGGCATGGTCCGGCAAATTCACCGGGATAAAGCCATGTCGCCAAGTATTTCCGATTTTCCCAAGGCGCTCTTCGAAGTTCTCGACACCGACAAACTCCAACGCCGCTTCCTGGAGGCGTTGGTGGAATTCCAAAACGTCGAGCGCGGGTCGCTGTGGATCAAGCGCCCCGACGGCTACCAGTGCATCGAAGCCACCGGCGACGAGGCCGACCGGCTCGTGGGGTTCGTCGTGCCCAAGGGCAAGCCGAGCATCGTCGGCTGGGTCATTGAAAACGGCCAGATGACCATCGCCGAACCCGGCAAGGACAAGCGGCATTTCAAGGAAGCGGAATCGGGCATGGACGTCAAGTCCACGCTGATTCTGTGTTATCCGCTGGTGCTCAAGTCCGGCGAGGTCTACGGCGCGGTGGAGATCATTGATACCGCCCACGCCGGCAGCCGGCTCAATCTCACCAAGGAATACCTGGAGCTGCTGGAAGAATTCGTGGCCATCGGCTCCATCGCCCTGGGCAACGCCCTGGCCTTTGCCGACCAGAAAAAAGAAACCCAGAAACTCAAGCGCATCCTCGGCGAATTTCGCGGCGAAACGCCGCTGGTCGGCAAAAGCCCGGCCTTTCGCGCCGCCCTGGAGGCCGCCGGCAACTACGCCCGCACCGATTTTCCGGTTCTGGTGACCGGCGAATCCGGCACCGGCAAGGAACTCTTCGCCCGCGAGATCCACCGTTTAAGCGCCCGCAAGGACAAGCCGTTTCTGGTGCAAAACGTTTCGGCCATCCCGGATACGCTGCTGGAATCCGAACTCTTCGGCTACAAAAAAGGCGCCTTTACCGGAGCCGACCGCGACAAGGTCGGGCTTTTCGAGGCGGCAAACGGCGGCACGGTCTTTCTCGACGAGATCGGCGACATGCCCCTTGGCCTGCAGGCCCGCATCCTGCGCGTGCTCCAGGAAAACGAGGTCAAGCCGCTGGGCGGCACGCAAACCCGCCAGGTGGACGTGCGCGTCATTGCCGCCACCAACCGCGACCTCCCCCGGGCCATCGCCGAGGGAACCTTTCGCGAGGACCTGTTCTACCGCATAAACGTCCTGCCCCTGCGCCTGCCGGCCCTGCGCGAACGCACCGAGGACATCCCGGAGCTGCTCGACTATTTCCTGGCCCGCGACGCCGCCCGCCTGGGCCTGCCCCAAAAGGGCTTCTCGGCCTCGGCCCGGCGCGCCCTGGGCCAGCGGGCCTACAAGGGCAACGTGCGCGAACTCGAAAACCTCGTGCGCTTCCTTTTAGCCACCGTGCCCGGCGAAACCATCGAGGCCGAGGACATCCCCTCGCCCAGCGAACACGGCGAAGCCCGGCCCGCGCCGGCCGCGCCGCCCCTGGCCGCGCCCGGCCTGACCCACGACCTCACCGCCTACACCTGGGAAGAGCTGGAGCACGCCTACGCCCTGGCCCTGCTCGAAAAATGCAAATGGAACGTGACCAAGGCCGCCCGCGCCGCCGGCGTCAACCGCTCCACCTTCGATTCAAGGCTGCGAAAGCTTGGGATTACGAAAGAGTAGAGAGAGGAGAAGGAAGAGGAAGATGCCTCCGGCNNGGCGGCCGGGGGCCTGAGGCCCCCGGACCCCCCAAAGGTGGGAAAAGGGTGGTTTTTAGGCGAGGGTGAAGCGCCAGGCGCAGGCGCAATCGTCCCGGGTCGTCTGGGGCGGACAACTCACGCAGGCCATTTTGAGGCGCGGGTCCACGCCGGCGGCAAAGGCCGTGAATTCCACCGTGCCCCCGGACACGCACGGATAGGGCGGCAAGCCCTGGCGCGCCCGGGCCGACTGCACCCGACACTCGACCATCCGCAAGGTGAACCCTTCCGGCGTCTCGTCCACGAAATCGAATTTGTTGATGCGCGCGACCAAGCGCGCCTCCAGGCAGGCCCGGGCCGCCGCCAAGCCGCCGCCCTCGCCAAGGCCCAGGATTTCCTTGGCCCGCAGCGCCTCGTAATAGCCCAGCCGCGACCAGCACGTGTCATTGACGCGCTTGGCGTCGTGCATCCCGCGCTCGTCCTCCACCGTGCGAAACCACACCCCGTCGGCGGCCAGCCACGACACCGACAAGGCGTCGGCCAGGGCTTCCAGGCGTTCCCGCCCCAGCCCGGCCAATTGTTCCTCCACCGTGCCAGGGAGCTTGAGCGCCCGCTCGATGCGCCGCGCCAGCAGCGGCAAATAGGCCTCGCCCACTTTCGACTCCATCCGGCAAGCCGCTTCCGGGCCGAACTGGTGGGCCGCCTCGGCCAGCCACAAGCCGTAATGCACCCCGATTTGCCGCGCCGCCTGCACTACCTGGCGCGCCAAGGCGGCCTCCGGCGGCCCAGAGAGGCGCTGCCTCTCCGGGACCTCTCCGCCGGGGGGGATCATCCCCCCCGGACCCCCTGAATGCTTGGGATGGTCAGTATCGTGGGTCATGGCGGTTCCTCATGGTGAGCGGTTGCCCGCTGGAATTTTTTGCCGGAGCTGGCGACAACGCAACTGTCCCGCTGCCCCTTATAAACCCTTTCGGGGGGTCCGGGGGCCTCAGGCCCCCGGCCGCCGGAGGCCTCTTCCTCTCTGCCTCATCCCTGTCGCGAATCCAATTGTCTGATGAGTCCCGTCAACGCGTCGGCCTGGTTGGCGAGGTTGTCGAAGTGACGCGAGGCGTCGCTGGCCCGGTCGGCGTTTTCGCGGGCGATTTCGCTGACGTCGCCCATGCTGTCCATGATGGAACGGGCGGACACGGCCTGCTGGTCGGCGGCGGCGGCGATGGCCCGGACCTGGGCGGCGGCCTGTTCGGCCACGGTCTGGATCTGGCGCAGCTTGTCGCCCGAGGCCTCGGCCAGCCCGGCCACCTGGTCCACGGCGGCCAGGGTCTTGTCCACGCTGTCGCGGTTGTCGCGGGTCATGGCCTGGATGGCCTGGATGGACTGTCCCACTTCGCCTGTTGCGGCCATGGTTTTTTCGGCGAGCTTTCGCACCTCGTCGGCCACCACGGCAAACCCGCGCCCGGCGTCGCCGGCCCGGGCAGCCTCGATGGCGGCATTGAGCGCCAGGAGGTTGGTCTGGTCGGCGATGTCGGAGATGACCTGGATGACCGCGCCGATGCCTTCGGACTGGCTGCCAAGCCGCCCCATGTCGGCCTTGAGGGTATCGGCCATGGCCTTGAGGCTGACGGTGGCGGTTTTGGCCTGGCTGACCAGCGTCGCGCCCTCGGTGGCGGTTTCGCGGGTCAGCGCCGTGGAGCGGGAGGCTTCGGCGGCGTTTTGGGCCACTTCGCCCACGGCGTCGCGCATCTGGCCCATGGCCTCGGCTGTGGATTCCAGGCGTTGGCGCTGGCCGGACGCGCCGGAGCGGATGCCGTCGCCGATGGCGGTCAGGTCGCGGGTGGCGCTGCCGAGTTCGCCGACGACCCCGGTGAGCCCCTGGACCGTGGCCAGCATGGCCGCGCCGGCGGCCTCGGCCTGGCGCATGGCCTGGCGGGCCTCCTCGGCAGCCTGCTCGGAACGCTGGGCCTGGGCGCGGGCCTCGTGCTCCTTGTCGGCCAGGGCGGCGAGGTTGGCCCGCAAGGACACGGCCATGGTTTCCAGGGCCTGCTGGAGCTGGCTGGCTTCGTCGCGGCCCGAGGCTTCGAGGTGAACGTCGAGGTCGCCGGCGGCGATACGCCGGGCGGCCTCGGTGGTTTCGCGGATGGGCCGCACGATCCCCCGGGAAACGACTAGGCTCAAGGGCAACAGCACGGCCAGGAACATGACGCCAAAGACAAGGGAATCAATGAGCGTGGCCCGGTTGGCCGTTTCCCGCATCCGCGCGGCCATGGCCGCGGCGGCTTCGTCCACATTGTCCACATAGACGCCGGTGCCGATCCAGTAGGACGTGCCCGGGATGGGCGCGGCATAGCCGATCTTGGGCATTTCGCCCTTGCCGGGCTTGGCCCAGGAAAAATTGACGAATCCGCCGCCGGCAGCGGCGGCCCGGGCCAGTTCGCGCACGGAATAGACGCCGTCCGCGCCCTTGAGGTCGCCCAGGTCCTTGCCGTGCAGGGCCGGATTGACGGCATGGGCCACGCTGGTGGTGCCGGAATAGATGAAAAAATAGCCCGAGCGGTCGGTTTCGAAGATGGCGTCCTTGATGGCTTCGCGCAGATGCGACACTTTGGCGGCCTCGTCGGGCAGGCCGGCCAGGGCCTTGGACAGTGCGGCGGCCATGACGTCGGTGGCGACCTTGATCTTGGCGCGCTGGCCGTGGAGCATGTCGCTTCGGGCTTCGTTAGCCCCGGCCTTGGCCAGGCTATAGGACGAATACGCGCCAACGGCGAAGATGACGCCGGCGGACAGGGCCGAGACGAAAAACAGGATCAGCAAACGGGTGGCGATGGGAAGATGCTTCAAGACGCAACTCCTTGTCTTGATGGAGAAAGCCCGGCATCACTTGAAAATAGCCTGGGCAGCGGCGGACTTGGCCCGGCCCGGGACGCGCTGCGACGGTCCTGGGCCGGGACGCGAGGCGGGGATTAGAGCGCGGCCCGGCCGACCAGGGCCAGGAGATAGGCGGCGGTGGAGGCGGCCACGAACTGGCGGGCCCGGCAAACGAAGGCCTTGCGCTTGCACAGCATGAACTCGATCATGCCCAGGCGCTCGTCGGGACGGTCGCGAATGTGCGGCAATTTGTCGATGTAGTGGTCCATGTAGGCGTGTTCGGACAGCAGGAGCAGATAGATGCGTTTGCGGAAATACAGGCTGTAGAACAGGACGAAGACCAGGAAATACAGGGCAAAGACCGTGACGGCATAGGTGAGGCTCAGCATCGATTCCTTCCTTTTGGGGCCTGGCGACAATGAGTCGTTGAGTTTTGTTTCTCCCACACTTTGGCCCCGACTTCAAGACGCGATGCGGCGAGGTCGCCGGGCCGGCCGCCGCCACGAGAGCTGGCCCTTTGCCAAGGCTGGCCGTGCCGCCGCCGTGCCGATGACGCGGCCCTTGCCCGCGCGCTCCCCCGGGTGTAGCCTGCCGCGACCATTTCGGGAGGGACCCTCATGTTTGCCATAAACGACCGTTTGGCCCTGCTCGTGTCGGGCCTTGGCCCCTTGGGCCGGATGTCCTACGCCCAGGGCACCTGGGGCTCGGCGGCGGCGGTGCTGGTCGCGCCGCTGGTGTTTTTTCCGCTGCCCATCTGGGCGCGTATCGTGCTCCTCGTGGCGGTCTTTTTCGTCGGAGCCAAGGCGGCCGACCGCACCGAGAAGATTCTTGGCCGCAAGGACCCGGGCCATGTGGTCATCGACGAGCTGGTCGGCCAGTGGCTTACGTTGTTGCCTTTTGCCGCGCCCGGGCCGTTCGAGCTCATCGCCGGCTTTTTTCTGTTTCGGGCCTTCGACATCTTAAAGCCGCCGCCGGTGCGGGCCTCCGAGCGCTGGCTGCCGGGCGGCTACGGCGTCATGATCGATGACGTGCTGGCCGGCGTCTACGCCTGCCTGTGCCTGGTCATTCTGGCCTGGCTGCGCGGCGCGTAATGCCTATTATAAAACATAACGACAGTTATGTTTTATAATATAAAATTATATCGGCATGTCATTGGCCATGGAGTTTCGCTATAGCAATGGAATTGAAATAAGGCCGGGAGGCGGCCTGGGAGCCGCCTGCCGGCGCTGGGCCGGCTGGGACGCCATGGTCCGACCGCCCCGGCGTCGGGCGTGTGTCTTTGTGATAAAGTGGATGAAAGAGGGTCGCCCCGGTCCGAGCTTTGACGGCTTGGCCGGGGCGATGACGTTTTTTGCGCGACGACGCCGCGCGGTGGGAAAAAAACGTACTTGCGGGGTTGCCTGGGCGCGGCCTGAGGTTCGCGCCGTTATTTTTTGATGAAGTCAATAATTGCGGGAGTCTGGCCTGCGGCAAGCAGAAGGCCGCGCGAAGTCGCCGCCCGGTTTCGCGACCGGGTGGCGACTAATGAAACAACAGCCCCCGGTAGATGAAGCGTTCGTACACGGAGCACAGCCGTCTGGCGTTGCGGCGAGCCAGCCCGAAATCCATGAGCCGGCAGTACATGTGCATGGGATTGAGTCGGTGTTGCAGGTAGTTGCGGATGATGTTCATGGCGTTGCCTCGCTTGGGGGCAGTCCTTGGCCCCCGTGGAACACAGCGAGTAAGTAGCAATATCCGTTCCAGGTGCGTCCTTGCCCCGGCAGCGGCGGCCTCGCTCTTCTTATCGGCGATTACCGCCAAAGCCTTACGGGAGTCGGGCATAAAAAAACCCGCGCCGGCGGACCGGCGCGGGGTGTCCCGTGGGGGACAGGAATCGTCAGGATTTGGTGATGGCTTCGGCCGGGCAGGCGTCGATGGCTTCATCCACGCAGTCGGCTTCGGTGTCAGAATCTTTCACGATGGCCTTGTCGCCGTCGCCGTTCATTTCAAAGGCGTCGGGGCAGGTCTCAACGCAAGCTTCGCAACCCATGCAGGCATCATCATCGATAACAATGGCCATGTCTCCGTCCTCCTTGAGTTTAGCCAAGCGTCGCCATGCCCGGATTTTCCGGCTGGAAAACCCCCGCGACAACGCCCGACTTCCGTTAACACGTTGTGCAGTCTCACTGTCGCCCAAAAACCTCAGCCGCTCCAGGGATGCCCGCGCATCCCGGAAAATGCCTTCGCGATCCGCAGCGTGATGGCTGGCGCAGGCCGGACTGGCGTCCGTTTCGCGCCTGGAATTTTCCCCCCGGCGCGGCGTCCGCCCGGGAATTCGTCTATGACGGGGCGCTTTCGAAAAGTCAAGGACGGGGGGAAAAGCCCGAAGTTGACAATTCTTCGGCATTTTCCAATCCTGCAAGACTCTCCCCGCCTCGCCGGCCAGGATCGGACGGGCGGCGGATTTGGGCTTTGACGCCAAGCGGCAAAATCCGTATAAGTATCGAACCGGCAGCGTTTTTTTTGTCAAGCCTTTTGCCAAGACGTCGCTGAGGGCCATGTTGCCAGACATCCAGAGCCTGCTCGAATCCTTGCCCTCCCATGCCGCCCTGCTCGACGGGGTCGGCCGTATCCGCATCGCCAACGCGTCCTGCCTGGAACTCTTGCGCGAACTCGACCCCCAGGCCGGGGTCGGCCGACATTTTGCCGACTCCTGCGTCAAGCTTTTGCCCGAGACCGTGTCCGCCGCCGTGCGTGAAGGCCTGGCCGCCGTGCTGGACGGCCGGTTGCCCCGCTACGAGATGGATCTCCCCTGCGGGCCGACGGGCAGCCAGGTCTGGCGCGCCCTGTGCTTCACGCCCCTTCGCGGCTCCACGCCCGGGGCCGTGGCCACGCTGACCGACATTTCCCGGCAAAAGCAGCTCGAAGAGCACATCCTCCACGACGCCTTCCATGATACCCTCACCGGGCTTTTCAACCGGGCGCTTTTCATCAACCGCCTGGACCAGGCCATCAAACGCCTGCGGCGCAATCCCGACGCCCTCTACGCGGTCCTCTACCTTGACATGGACCGTTTCAAGCTCGTCAACAAAACCTTTGGCCACGTCACCGGCGACCGGCTGCTCATGGTCATTGCCAACCGGCTGCAAAAGCAGTTGCGCGAGCTCGACACCTTGGCCCGTTTCGGCGGCGACGAGTTCGCCATCCTCATCGAGGACATCTCCGGCCTGGAGGAGGCCAGCACCATGGCCGAAAACGTGCTGCGCCAGCTGGCCCAGCCGTTTCGTCTCAAAAAACAGGAAATTTTTGTCACCTGCAGCCTCGGCGTGGTGGTGGGCTCGGCCGCCTACGAGCACCCCGACCAGGTGCTGCGCGACGCCGACAACGCCATGTACAGCTCCAAAGAGCACGGCGGCGACCACTACACCGTGTTCGACGCCGGCATGCGCGTGCTGACCCAACGCCGCATGGAAATGGAACTGGCCTTGCGCCAGGCCATGGAATCCGGCGAGATCACCGTGCACTACCAGCCCATCGTGTCCCTGGCCACGGGCGACGTCACGGGGCTTGAGGCCCTGGCTCGCTGGCAGCATCCGCGCCAGGGGTTCATACCGCCATCGGAATTCATCCCCATCGCCGAGGAATCGGGCCTTATAAACGAGCTTGGCGCACTGATTCTGCGCCAGTCCTGCCGCCGGCTGGTGGAGCTTGGCCGGGAGACCCCCGAGGGCGAAAAACTTTCCGTGTCGGTCAACATTTCCGGCCGTCAGTTCAAGCGGCCCGACTTTGTCCAGGAGGTGGCCGGCATCCTGGCCGAGACCGGCATCGACGCTTCCCGGGTCAAGCTCGAACTGACCGAATCCGTGCTCATGGACGACGCCGACGAGGCCGTTCGAGCGATAAAAAACCTCAAGGCCCTGGGCGTCAAGGTCGTCATCGACGACTTCGGCACCGGGTATTCGTCGCTGTCCTACATCCAGCGCTTCCCCTTCGACAGCCTCAAGGTCGATCGCTCGTTCGTCGGCAACATGAACGAAGCCGAGCAGAACATGGAGATCGTGCGGGCGATCATCGCCATGGCCCACAAGCTGGGCCTGGAGGTGGTGGCCGAGGGCGTGGAGCTGGCCGAGCACAAGGCGGCCCTGTCCGAGCTGCGCTGCGAAAGCGCCCAGGGCTTTTTCTTCTCCCGCGCCGTGCCCGGCGAGGAACTGGGCGAGCTCATGCGCCGCAACTGGAAGCCCGATCCCGGGCCGATGGTTTCCTGAGGGGCGATCGTCCCTTTGGCCTAAAGCCTGGCTTGGGCTGGGCCTTGCTGCCCGTCATTTTCCGATTCCTTGACGCTGTTCCCGTCGTCGCCGGCCGCCCGCGCGCCTTTCCTGGCAGGGATTCTTGACACCCTTTGCCGTGGTAACTACGTTACCAATCAAGGAGACCAGCCATGCAAACCCCGATAGCCGCCAGCCAGAAGATGCGCCAGTACCGTTGCCGGATGCGGCAAAAGGGGCTGCGTCCGGTGCAGATATGGGTGCCGGACACCCGTTCCCCGGCCATCGCCCGTGAGCTGGCCCGCCAGTCGCGACTGGCCAGCCGCGCCCCGGACGAGCAGGAGGTCATGGCTTTTCTGGATGATGTCCGCGATTGGGACGAAGAATGAAGCGAGGGGACGTCGTCATTGTGTCCCTTTCGGGCGACTACGGCAAGATACGCCCGGCCGTGGTGGTCCAGCATAATTTGGCCAACGCCGAACATGCCAGCGTCGTGGTCTGTCCGCTATCCTCGCACTGCATCGACGCGCCGCTTTTTCGCATCGACCTGGAGCCGACGCCGCGAAACGGTCTGGATAAAACGTCACAAATCATGATCGACAAGATTTCGGCGGTGAAAAGGGACCGGTTGCGTCAGGTCGTCGGCCATCTGGACGAGGCGACCATGGTTCAGGTCAGTCGCAGCCTGGCCTTGTGGCTTGGTCTGTAAGGGATCTCACGTCGTGATGGCGGGCAGCCTCTCCGTGACGGGAGGCGCTTGCGGGCTGCTTCCCGCCTCAGACCCACAAAAAAGAGATTCGCCGTTGGCGCAGGAGGTGCTTATACACCCGGTTCCGAAGCTGTGCTTCGGGAACTCTTCCTAGTACGCCTGGCGAATCTCTGTTCGCGACGCCTCATTGCGTCCGGTATGGTGATTGGCTTTTATTTCGCCCACCCCTCCGTTGGCGTTGGCGTCATATCTTCAGGGGAACCGCTCCCCTTACACTTTCAAGATAAGCATCGCGCGCCCCTTGTAAAGAGGGCGGCCCACTACTTCGCGCCAGCGGGGAAAGCCGGCAAAAGGCCAATGCCGTCGGGGTCGTGCTGGAGCACGAACCGTGCGCCAAGCCTTTCGGCGATGGCTTGCAGGCGTTGCATCGAGGCCACGGACCGCGCCCGGTCGGCGTTAAACGACGGCACGTCTCCGCCGGCCAGCTGTTCGCCGAAAATGGCCGCGTCGCCGCTGAGCAGCACCGGGCCGGTCCGGGGCAGGCGCACGAGCAGGGCGTAGCTGCCCGGCGTGTGCCCCGGCACGGCCAGCATCAACACGGAGCCGTCCTCGAAAACATCCTTGTCGCCGGTCAACGTCTCCACGGGACGCTCCCCCCGCAGCCAGGCTTCCAGGGGTCGGGGATCGACGGCAAAGGGGAGCGGGGCGGCCGAGAGGGCCGCGAAATCCGCCTGGCCCATGAGCAGGCGCGCAGTGGTGAAACGCGCGGCCTGGCCGACGTGGTCGAAGTGGTTGTGGCTTGCGCCCAGGATGACGATATCCTCGGGCGCGACGCCCACGGCCCGCAGTTGCTCCGCGATGGTCTTATCCAGGCTGGCCGACATGGGCTGGCCGCCCAGGGGCGCGCCGAGCAGGTTTTCGGGAAGCCCGGCGTCCCAAAGCATCCAGGCGTCGTCGTGGCGCAAGAGATAGCAGCTGTTGGCCAGCCGTTTTTGCCGGCCCGCGAAGTGGAACGTGTCCGAAAACAGGTCGAGGTCGTTGACCTGGATGGCACCGCAGTCCAGCCGCCAAAGCGTCAGTTCGGCGGCGGCGACGTCGCGCAGGGGCAGCAGGCAAACAAGGAGCGTTACGGCAAGGATGAGCAGGGGCATGGCGTCTCCCGGGTTCAGGGTGGCCGCGCCGCCGGTCGGCGGGCGGCACCTGGGGAAATACGCGCCAGGCGCTTAATCCGTGGGCCGCAAACCGCCAACAATGGACCCGAAACGCTCGGACGGCGTTTGCCTGGAGGTCCCGGCCCTTGCTAGGAAGGGCCATGCGCAGCCTGCAAAGCCGCCCACCGGCCCCTGGGGCCGATGACCAGCAACGCCTTGGCGCGGCGCTGCTTGAACGCCTGCGCCCCCTGGCCGACGAACTCGCCTTGGCCCGTCAAAAGCTGGGCCTTTTCAGCCACGCTCCCCAGCTGTTCAGCTATTGCTGTTTCCAGGCCGAGCGCATTGCCAGGGTACGCCTGCCCGAGGCGCTTATCGGCGTCATCTTGCGGGGGGAAAAGGAATTCTGGTCCGGCGACGACAGCCGGCGCTACGGCCCGGGGACGGTGTTCGTCTTTCCCGCCGGCCCTTCTTTTGACGTGGTCAACAGGCCCGAGACGCGAAGCGGCTTGTACGAATCGCTCCTGGTCGCGCCGCCGCGGGAGTTGTGCCGGGACGCCGGAGCGCCGCCGCCTCGGGCAAAGGCCGCGACCCTCGACCTGCGGGTGGAGCTTGGCGAGGAACTCGTGGAGGCCCTGGCTCATGCCGCCCTGGGGCTTCGCCCCTCGACCCTGGCCGGGGAGTTGCGCTTGCGCCGGCTGGCCGAGGTGTTGCTGCTGTTGCGCGACGACCCGGCGGCCCGGCCGCTTTTCGCCGTCAGCCTGGGCGAACGCGTGGCCTGGATTGTCCGTGGCGCGCCGGATCATCCGTGGACGGCCGGGGAAATCGGCCAAGGCCTGCATATGGGGTGTTCGACGCTACGGCGCAAATTGGCCGCCGAGGGAACGTCGCTACGTGAAATTCTGGCCGGGGTGCGCATGGAGGTGGCTCGCCGGCTGCTCGTCTCGGGCGACGGCAATGTTTCGGATGCCGCCTCGGCCGCCGGCTATGCCTCGCGGTCCCATTTCGCCCGCCGGTACCGCAGCGTCCACGGCCTGACGCCGCGCCAACACCGCGCCGGATAACGGCGGCGTCACTCTCGGCCCCTCCTTTTTTTCCCATGTGGGGGGTCTGAGGCCTCAGGCCCCCAGCCGCCGGAGGCCTCTTCCCTCTTCTCTCTGCCTAATTACGCCGGTGCTCGTGACACGACGTCAGGAACAAGGCGGCCCGCAGGCGCAGCACTTCGCGGGGGGCGCGTTCCATGAGTTCGTGGCCGGGCAGGACGGCCATGGCGGCCAGGGCCGTGGCTTCGCGTTTGCGGCGGTCGTCGAAGCCCATGCCGGACAGTTCCCGCAGGGCGGCCAGGACGCCCTGGCGTTCGTTGGCGTAGGCCTCGCCGAGGATGGCGGCCTGTTCAGGGCTGCGTACGTCCAGTACGGGCGGCAAGGTATGCAGCGAAGCGGCGTTTGACGGTTTCATGACGGCCTCCATGCCGGACTTTTCGGCCATAGCCGCCAGGGCGTTAGGGGAGACGGCCATTTTTTCCTGGCACGATTGCTGCTTTGTCCACGGCAAACGCAGGGAAGCGACACCGTGAAAAAGAAATCGACACCATTTGCACCGCGCCTGGCCCCATGGGCCGTCTGCTGGCTCCTGGCCGTCCTCCTGGGCGGGACCATGGCTCGGCCAGCGCCGTCCCTGGCCGTGGAACCGGCCCAGGCCGCCGTGCGCCAGCCCGGCGAACCGGGCAAGGCGCCCCGTGAAACTCCCGCCGCACAGCCCTTGTCGGCTGGCGCGGCCTCGGGCGATTTGCGCATCGTGCTCAAAAAAAGCGCTCCGGCCGAAGGCACGCCCCGGGTGGGCGGCGCGGCTTCCTTTGAGGCCAGGCTCTATCGGGGCGAGACCGAACTTTCGCCAGACGCCTACGAATGCCGTTGGCGCAGCGACGGCGGGGCCAGATTCCTCGATCCGGCCGGCCCTTTTACCAACACCGCCATTTTCCTGCGCCCGGGCCGCGAACGCGTCTGGGTGGAGGTGGTGCCGCGCTCGGG
This sequence comes from Solidesulfovibrio magneticus, assembly GCA_002482565.1. Taxonomy (GTDB): domain Bacteria; phylum Desulfobacterota; class Desulfovibrionia; order Desulfovibrionales; family Desulfovibrionaceae; genus Solidesulfovibrio; species Solidesulfovibrio magneticus_B. Next base: position 4,654 of record DLGG01000119.1, on the reverse strand, counting down.
TCCCTCGGCCGGGCTGGCCGCCGTGTCCGAGCCGGTGGCCTTGGACGTGGCTCAACCCAATTTCGGCCTGACCGCCTCGCCGGCAGCACCCCTGGTCGGCGAAGAAACCACCGTCGCCATCCGCGATTTTCCGGTCCATGACGGTGTGGAATTCCGCTGGGACCCGCTGCCCGCCCATGCCAAGCTGGTGCGGGTGGGCGAGCGCAGCCTGACGTTTTACCCCACCGAAGCCAAGCCGGTGGCCGTCAAGGTGGCGGCCATGGCGGCCGGCGGCGGCAAGCAGGCCGCGCCGTTGGGCAAGGCCAACATCGACGTCGTGGCCCGCAACTATCAGGTTACCGTGGACAACCGGGGACTCATCGACACGCCGGCCACGGTTTGGCGCGACGGCGAGGGGCCGGTTGCCGCCTCGGGCGTGGCCGTGGGCCAGCGCGTGGGGCTGCGGGCCTCCGTGACGCCAACGCCGCCCAATCCGCCCCTGGCCTACGCCTGGGGCTTGTGTCCGGGAGCCAAGGCGGCCGGCGGCGAGGACACCCGGGAAATCGCGGCCTCGCGCCGGGAAACCGGCCCCTGTCTGGCCACGGTCGAAGTGCGCGACGCCCGGGGACTGCTGCTGGGTCGCGGCAAGGGCGAATTTTCCGTGGACGTCTCCCAGGCCGAGCTCGACGCCGCCGCCGAGCGCGCCCGGGAAGTGGACCGGCTCGTGCGCGACTGCGCCAGGGCCTGGGCCGAGGGCGATCCCGACCGGGCCGCCGCCGAGGCCGGGCAAGCCGTGCGCTTAAGTCCCAAGGACGCCGCCGCCGTGGCCGCCCTGGACCGCATCGCCCGGGACAAGGGACGCCTGGACAGCTACCTTGGCCGGGCCGCCTCGGCGCTTGCCGCCGACGATTTCGACGAGGCCTCGGCCATGCTCGACGAGGCGGCCAAGGTCAATGCCAAGGCCGCGGCCATCCCGGCCGCCCGCCAGGCCATCGAAGCCCGCAAGGAAACCCTTGGCCGCATCGGCAAATTCCTGGCCCAGGCCCGGGACAAGTGGGAAGCCGGCGAAGTGGAGACGGCCCTAAGTCTGGCTGGCCGGGCCCAGGAGCTCGATCCGGCCCACAGCGAGGCCAAGGCCGCCCGGGAACGGTATGTGGCCGCCCGGGACCGGCTCATCGCCGCGCTCAAGCAATCCGCCGCCTATCTGGCCGCCAAGCGTTTCGACAGCGCCGCCAAGGCCCTGGACGACGCCCGGGCTGTCAGCCCCAAGTTCAAGGCCGTGGCCGAAATGGACGCGGCCATTGCCGCCCGCAAGCAGCGTGCCTGGAGCCTGGACGAACGCCTGGCCCGGGCCAGGGATCAGTGGAACGCCGGCGACGCCGACGCCGCCCTGGCCACGGTCAGCGAAGCCGCCGCCCTGGACCCCGAACACCCGGGCGCGGCCCATGCCCGCAAAAACCTGGCCCTGGCCCGGGACAATCTGGCCAAGGCCGAGGAACGCGCCGAGACCGCCCTGGGCAAGGGCAAGCTCGACGAGGCCCGGTCCGCCCTGGCCGACGCCGCCAAGATCAACCCGCGCCATCCGCGCATCGCCGAGCTGCAAACCTCCGTGGCCCACCGGGCCGGCCGCGACCAACGCCTGGCCGCCCTGGCCGCCGAGGCGGCCAAACGCAACGCCGCCGGCGACCTCGACGGCGCGCTCTTGGCCGTCAGCGACATGCAGGCCCTGGCCCCGGCCGATCAGGCCGTGGCCGCCGAGCGGGCCAAGCTTGCCCGCGCCCGCGACGCCGTGCAGGACGCGCTCACTCGGGCCAGGGACTTTTTGGCCGCCCGGCGTTTCGACCTGGCCCTGGCCGCC
>DLGG01000119.1:2152-2774 GCA_002482565.1 Solidesulfovibrio magneticus | reverse complement strand
GGGCAAAAAGTGCAGGCTGACAAAAACCGGGCCGAGGCCGACCTGACCGCCACCCTGGGCCAAGCGGCCAAGCTCGCCGAAGCCAAGGATTTCGACGGCGCGCGCCGGCTCCTGGACGCGGCCCGCGACGCCGGCCCCATGCCGCCGCCCCTTGCCGCCAAGGCCAAGGAACTGGAACGCCGGGTGGCCGCCGGCCGCCAGACCCAGGACGCGGCCCGGCGCGAACAGGACAATCGCGGCAAGGCGGCCATGTCCACGGCCGAGGCCGACCGCTCCGGCCGCTGCCTGGAACTCGGCAAACAAGCCACGGCCAAGCGGGCCGCCGGCGACCACGCCGGGGCCATCCGCGACTACCAGGCCCTGCTCACCCTGTGCCCGGACACCTGCCAGGCCTACAACAACGTCGGCACCTCGCTGTATTCCCTGGGCTACGCCGCCGAGTCCCTGCCTTGGTTCGACGAAGCGGTCAAATGCGCGCCCAAGGAGCCGCTCTACCGGGAAAACGCGGCGCTCACCCGCACCCGTCTGGCCGCGCCCCAGGCCCCCAAGCCCGGCGAGGCCGGCCCCAGCTGCGCCGCCGCCTTCGAGACGGCCGAAACCCGGCGCGGCGGCGGCGATCTGG
>DLGG01000119.1:1489-2032 GCA_002482565.1 Solidesulfovibrio magneticus | reverse complement strand
GCCCTGCGCTGCAATCCCCAGGACAACCTGTTCAAGGAAAACTACGAACTCACCGTCAAACGCCTGCGCACGGCCGAGAAACGGCCGTAGGGGCGAAGAGGGAAGAATTGCCTCCGGCGGCCGGGAGGGGCNNCCCCTCCCGGACCCTCCCGAAAAGGGGTAAAGGGGGCAGCGCGACGAAGGACGGATGCGGCAGCATGAAGCCCGGGCAGCGCGAGAGCGTCGTTGCCCGGGCCTTTTGGCGTTGCCGTTTGCCCAATGGAGCAACAAAGCTGTTTTCACGAAGGGGTGACCGGATACGGCGAGAAACGCCGCCAATGACGCGCCGAAAGGTTGACGTCAAAAGGCCAAACATCCGCTGATCCAGCCGATCGGCATGCAGCCCTGCCCGTTCGGAGTTGACTACCGTCCGCCTCGGCAGACGCGCCCTGCCCCGGCCGGCCGCTGCCCGCGCCACACAAAAGCAAAACGGCCGCCCGGTTGCCCGGACGGCCGTTTGTCTGCGCGAGGCAGTCGGAAACTAGTAGGTGGCGCGGAATTCGT
>DLGG01000119.1:0-1339 GCA_002482565.1 Solidesulfovibrio magneticus | reverse complement strand
GCGCTGGTCGCAGTTGCCTTCGACGATCAGCTTGATCTGCGGGTACTGGCGCAGGATCTCGGCCTTGCGGGTCAGGTTCTGCCGGGCTTCGGCGCTCAGGTTGGAGCTGTCCAGGGCGAAGTGGACCATCTGGGCCAACTCGTTGGAAGCGGCGCCCAGCTTCTCGCGCAGCAGACGCTCCTGCTCCAGGCGAGCGCGCTCCTGCTCTTCCCAGCTCGTGCCGGAACCGTCGCCGGGACCGCCGGCCTTTTTGGCGCAACCAAAACCAGCCAGGGACAGCATCAGGACCAACATGGCCATCAGCAACATTTTCGAACGCATCATTTTTCCTTCCTCCTCACATTGCCCGCCAGGGCATTGAAAATATCCTCAGGGCTTTGCCCCGGGGCGTTTCCGCGGGCTGGCGAAGCGCCGCCGGAACCGGCCTCCAATTACGCCTCCCGCTATAAATTGCAACAGGCAATTGGCGGGGGTTCCGGGGTGTTGCGCACATTTCGCCAACACGCATGCAGCATTGTCCAAGTCGGGGCCGGCCGGCTGCCGCCAGCTCCCCGCGCTACTGGGGCAGCGGCCCCCAGCTCGGCATGTAGGCCGCGCCGTCGCCGGTGGGGATCATCACCGGCGGCGCGCCGTGGCGCGTGGTCACGAAGATCTTCTTCTGGCCGCTTCGAGTGGACGAAAAGGCGATGAAGTAGCCGTCGGGCGAAAACGACGGGTTCTCGTCCGAGCCGCCGCCCGAGGTGACCTGGGTCTCCTGGCCGGTGGCCAGATCCATGACGAACACCTTCTGGGCGCCGCCAAGCTGTTTGGTGAACGCGATGAGCTTGCCGTCCGGGCTCATGCTCGGGTTGGTGTTGTAGCCCGAGGTGGTCACCCGCCGGCCCGCGCCGCCGTGCACCGTGGTGACGTAGATGTTGGGGCTGCCGGTGCCGTCGGAGACGTAGGCCATGGCCCCGCCCGAGGCGGCAAAGGTGGGCGAGACCTCGATGCCGCTGCCGGAAACCAGGGGTTGGCCCGGCTGGTAGGCGGAATTGAGCAAATAGATGTCGGCCTTGCCGTGCATGGTCAGGCTTACCGCCACTTGGCCGTCGGGCAGGAAGTGGGGGCTGACCACGTTGGTGGACGGCAGGGTGTAGACCTGCGGCTTGCCGCCGCCGGACCACACGCCCAGGTAATGACCGCGCGAGCCGATAAGCGTGAACACGATGCGCCGGCCGTCAAAGGACCAGCTGGGGCTCACGGCCATGCCGAGCTCGTTGTAGTTGGTCACGCGGTTAAGCCCGCGGCCGGTGGGGCGCACGGTCCAGATGTCGGCCCCCTTGCCGGAGCTCGGCTTGAC
>DLGG01000169.1 GCA_002482565.1 Solidesulfovibrio magneticus | reverse complement strand
CAGGCCCGGGCCATCGCCGCCGCTGTCTGCAACCTGGAGCGGGCCACGGCCATGGCCAATGCCGCCGGGCAGGCCCTGGCCGCCGAGGCCGCCGCCCCAAGCCTGACCCCGGCCGAGGTGGAAACCGTCGTCGGCAGCACGCGGGAGCGGCTGCGGGACTGCATCGAAGAACACCGGCTGGTGCTGCCCACCCACCAGGCCTACCCGGTCATCGAACAGGTGCGCGGGGCCGCCCTGGCCATCCAGGAGCTGGGGGCCACCGTCATCCACTTGCACCCGCCGCTGGTCAGCCACGCCGCCCCGGGCCTGTGCAACCTGCGCTTGCTGGCCCATTGGCTCTACCGCGACCACACCCGGGCGGCCGAGCTGGCGCGCCTCAATCCCGGCCTTCGCAACCCCAACTTCGTGGCCCAAGGCCAGATCATCCATGGCTTCGCAAACTGACGACACCGACCGCATCACCGTGCGCGTGGCCGGCCGGGAGCACCGGGACTGGACCACCTACCGCATCGACTCCCACCTTATCACCCCGGCCGACGCCTGGCAGGTGACGCTCGGCATCCCGGCCGACGCCTTGCCCGACACGGTCAAGCCCTGGGCCGCCGTGGACGTCTGCCTGGGGCAGGACGTGGTGCTGACCGGCCGCATTGACCGCATCGAGCGCGAGGTGGCCAAGGGCACCAATTCCCTGGCCATTTCCGGCCGCGACGGGGCGGCCGTGTTGGTGGATTGCTCGGCTCCCATTTTTACGCGGCGCAAGGCCACGCTCCAGGAAGTGGTGGACCTGGCCGTGCGGCCCCTGGGCGTGTCGCAGGTGCGGGTGGAGGCCACGGGAGCCAAGGAAAAGGTGGAGATCGAACCGGGCATGACCGCTTGGGACGCCTTGGCTCAAGCCTGCGAAGCCAACGGCTGTTGGGCCTGGTTCGAGCCGGACGGCACGTTGGTTGTGGGTGGCCCGGACTACGCCGCCGCGCCCGTGGCCACCCTGGTCATGCGGCTGTCCGGCCAGGGCAACAACGTCCTATCGCTTGCCGTCACCGAAGACGTTTCCGGCCGCTACAGCGAGGTGACGGTCTTGGGCCAGGCCCACGGCACCGAGACGACCGACGGCCAGCACAACATCAAGCACCAGGAAACCGACGCGGACGTGCCCGGCTATCGGCCGCTGATCCTGGTTGCCGGCGACTGCGACGGCGCGGCCGAGGCCAAGCGCCGGGCGCAAAAGACGCTCATGGATTCGCGCCTGGAAGGCTTTACCATCACCGCCCGGGTGCGCGGCCATCGCGTCAGCGAAGGCGGCAAGCCCTGGACGCCGGGCCAGCGCATCCAGGTGGTCAGCGAGCCCCACGGCCTGGACGCCACCTATTTCCTCATGGCCCGCACGTTTTTGGGCGGCCGCGACAAAGGCAGCATCACCGAGCTGACCTTGAAAGAGGACGGCGTCTGGCTGCCCGAGCTAGCCAAGACCAGCGGCGGCAAAGGCAAGGCGGCGAAAAGCGCCGGCAAGGTGGTGGACCTATCATGAGTAATGACTTCTTGCGCCGCATGGACACCAAGATCGCGCGCGCCCTGTCCCGGGTGCGCCTGGGGTTTCGGGCCGTGTTGACGGCCTTGGACACCTCGCCCAGCGTGCAGCTGCTGCAAGCCGACGGCTTGTCCGGCGAACAGTTGCAAGCCTCGGAAGTCTTCCAGCACTTCGGCTTTACCTCGGCCCCGCCGGCTGGGACGCAATGCATCGTGCTGCCGCTCGGCGGCAAAAGCTCCCACGGCGTCATCGTGGCCACCGAGCACGGCAGCTACCGCGTCGCCGCGCTTAAAAGCGGCGAAGTCTGCGTCTACAACCAATCCGGGGCCAAGATCACCCTGAAGGAAGACAAGCTGATAGCTGTCGAATGCAAGCGGCTTGAGATCGCGGTTGAAGAAGACATCATCATGACCGCCAAGCGCATCCGCGCCGTGGCCAGTGAGCGGATGGGGCTATACGCCCCGGAATGGGAAATGGGCGGCGACGAGGACGGCGGCGAGTGCGAAGGCGTGTGGCGCGGGAATCAACATATCACCGGGACGTCGAGGGCGGACGTGGATCATGTGAGTGGCGGGGTTTCGCTGGTGCATCACGTCCACTGTGAGAATGATGGGAGTGGGCCGACGGATAAACCTTCAAAAAGAAACTAACCCAATCGGGAAAGAAGTCCATTGTCTACGACAATGCTGCTGCCTGTGACAGCCTTTGCCTTGTCAGAAGAAATAAAATAAATAATTTCAGCAATATCCTCAGGAGATGCAATTTTTCCTGAAACAACTTCGTCGCCAGATTTCAAATTTGGATTATCCCAAAGCATTTTAGTGTCTACAGAGCCTGGAATGACACAGTTGACTCGGACATCTATGGCTTCGCATTCAATGCTCAAAGCCCTGCTAAAAGATTCAACTGCTCCTTTTGATGCTGCGTAAGCAGACACATTTGCCGCTGTGCTTCTGCTGTGTACTGAACTGACATTGATAATTGACCCTTTTTTAATGAGCGGGATAAAGTGTTTGCACATCAAAAATGTTCCGCGAATATTAACGGCCATAACTGCATCCCAATCTTCGACACTAAGATCAACTACCTTAGAAAATCTCATGATAGCAGCGTTATTTACGAGCGTATTAATGCAAGAATATCTGGCAATAACTTCGTCTTTTAGCCTGGAAACATCTTGTTCTTGAGAAATGTCAGCGTGAAAAAAAACACTTGACCCTCCACATTCATTTGCCATGCGCACGGTCTCTTGGCCTGCCGAGTCGTCAACATCAACGATAATAGCTGTTGCGCCCAATTTTGCAAACAAAACAGCTGTCGAGCGACCTATTCCCGAACCGCCTCCTGTGATAATACAGACATTATTGTTGCTATTATTCATGTCGCAACCAGAGTTCCCGGTGCCTCGCAGTGATTGCAGTAAATGCGAATACGCCGATGCAAAATAGAGAGAATGAAACATGATACAACGACCATAACAATATCCCGGAAAAAGCTACTCCCATTACTGTTGGTATGAAAACTAAAAAATAACTAGATCTATATTTATGCTCGCTCTTGCCAAGCTGACACGCTTGGTCAACGCGATCTTGGTTCTCATTCATGTCAATAATAAGACTGAAGCTATGACTCTGGAAGGATTTATCGCTTTTAATTATTTCTTTAATCTTTCTGTAGAATATCTTGTGGAATTTAACTTGCCTGCTCCCATGAATCAGGCAGGAATAGCTTAAAAAGCAACCGACAAGCGTAAATATGGTAATAAGCAGATGCTTTCCAGGCATGTCCTTGTCGCACGCAATAATCGTTGCGCACGCCAAAAGCAATATAGACGACGACATTAGATAGTTGTATAGTCTTGTTTCTCCAATTGTTTCGGCATATTTGAACCATGCAACATGATCCTCGAGTGTTTTCTCTTTGGTGGTCTGTGTTTCCATGATTACATAACACTTTTTGTTAGCATAACAGCGTCTCGGAACCAGGCATTTGCTCCTGAACCCCTTCACCTATCCCACCACCCCTAACCGCCACTAAGGTGGCGGGCATGGGCATCGACAAAGGCATTGATCCATACACCGGCGAATATTTGCCTTCCCGCATAAACCACCTGGGCAACGCCGTCTACATCCGTCTCGCCACGCCTTTGGGTTCGTGGTGGGCGGACACCTCCATTGGCTCGCGCCTGCATGAGCTGGCCCGCTCCAAGGACCTGCCCCGCATCGGCAAGCTGGTCCGGCAGTATGCCGCCGCCGCGCTGCAACCGCTCATTGACGACGGCCGGGCGCGCTCTATCGACGTGGCTTCCGAACAGCCCCACGACGGCCGTTGTCTGCTCCTTATCACCGTTGTGGACGCCCTGGGCCGTGTGGCCACCTTCCAGCATCCGGTGCAGGTGGCCTAGCCATGTATACGATCCCGACCTTTGAAGCCATCCGCGCCGCCTATCTGCGCGACGTGAAAAACCTGCTGCCCGACGCCGCAACGGACCCGGACAGCGATCATTACATCCGCGCCACGGCCGTGGCCGCTGCCGTGGAGGGCTTGTATCACCATCAGCTGTGGATTGCCCGGCAGGTGCTGCCCGACACGTCGGACCCGGAATATCTGGAGCGCCACGCCGCCTTGCGCGGCATCAGCCGCAAACCGGCCATCGTGGCCAGCGGCGACCTGGTCGTCCAGGGCACCCCCGGCGCGGTTATCCCGGCCGGCGAAACCGTGCGCCACGTGGCCACGGGGCTGCTCTTTGTGACCACCGCCCAGGGCATCGTGGGCACCGACGGCCGGACGGTCGCGCCGGTCGCGGCCGCCCGAGGCGGCATCATGCCCGCTTTTACAGGCGAGCCGGTGCTGTTTGTCCAGGCCCCGGAGGGCGTGCTGTCCCAGGCCGGCCTGACCCTGGCCGGCGGCGTGGCTGCCGAGACCGACGCCGAGCTGTTGGCCCGGCTGCTGGACTACATGCAGCACCCGCCCGGCGGCGGCAATGCCTACGATTACAAGCATTGGGCGCTGTCCGTGGCCGGCGTGTCCCGGGCCTGGACCTATCCGCATCGCCGGGGGCTGGGGTCGGTGGACGTGGCCGTGCTGGGGCCGGACGGGCCGTGCCCGCCGTCGGTGCTGGCCGCCGCCCAGGCCGTGGTGGATGAAAAGCGCCCGGCCGCTTGCATGGACGCTTGGGTGCTGTCGCCGACGCCGGTCAATGTCGCGGTCAAGGTGGCGGTGCGCCTGGACGCCACGGTGACCACGTTGGCGCTGTTTACGGCGCAGCTCCAGGAGGCGCTTGGCGTGGCCCTGGCCGACCTGCCCCCCGGCGGCGTGGTCTACCGCTCCAAGATCGAAGCCGTGGCCTC
>DLGG01000170.1 GCA_002482565.1 Solidesulfovibrio magneticus | reverse complement strand
AAGACCATGACCGCCACCAAGGACGTGGAACGGGCCGTCACCGGCATCCAGGCCGGAGCCAGGGACCATGTGGGCAGCGTGCAGCAAGCCGTGGCCGCCATTGGCGCGGCTTCGGAACTGGCCCAGCGTTCGGGCGAGGCGCTTTCCGGGATCGTGGGGCTGGTGGCCGACGCCACGCATCAGGTGAAGGCCATTGCCGACTCCTGCGAGGAGCAGTCGGGCATCATCGATGAGATCGGCCGGGCGCTGGAAGGGATAAGCTCCATCTCCCAGGAGACGGCCGAGGCCATGGCCACGGCCGACGCGGCGGTAAGCCGTCTGTCCGACCAGGCCGAGCGCCTCACGCGCCTGACCGACGACATGCTGGCCGAGGAAACGCCGGCTGCGTTAACCGCCCCGGGAACCTGCTCCGGCCGCGACTTCGGGTAACGGAACCCACCGTTCCCCGCGGCCCCTTGCCCCTTTCTCCCTGGTGGGGTTTCCAAAGGGGCTCAGCCCCTTTGGCCGCCGGAGGCTCTTCCCCTCTTTTCTCATCCCTCATGTCCCGTCGGCCAGGTCGCGGCAGGCGGCGGCGAGCTGCATGGCGACCAGGGCCTTTGGGCCTTGTCCCAGGCGTTTGCGGACCCGGGCCAGGGCCAGGTAGCGCTCGGGGGTTGGGGCGTGCCGGGCGGCGTTGTCCCAGGCCGTGGCCGCGCCGGACCAATCGCCGGCCGCCTCGCAACGTCTGGCCGTGGCTTCGGCCATGGCGGCGATGTGGGCCAGGCGTCCCTGCCAAACGCGGTCCCGTCGGGCTTTGTCGTGGGGGTACAAGGCATCGGCCCGGGCGTAGACCCGAAGCAGCGTCTCGATAAACACCGTCCCGGAGCGCTCCTGGACGCTGGTCCCCAAGCCCCGTTCGAAATACGCCGCCGTCGCCTCGGGCAGATGCACAAAGGGGGCGAGGCGGGCCAGTCGGATAAACAGGTCCCAATCCTCCAGGCAGGGCAGGGACTCTTCGAAGGTTCCGGCCTGGGCCAGACGCTCCAGGCGGTGGCTCAGGCACAGCACCGGGATGTAGTTGGCCACCAGCAGGGCGTCGGGGTCGAAGTCCTGGGAGTAGGGCACGGACCAGGCCACGGACTTCCGGCCGCTGGGGTCTTGGCCGACGATGCCGCGCCGGGCGTCGCTGTAGACCGCGCCGGCTTCGGGGGCGGCGGCATGGGCGGCCATGTGCACGGCGATGTGGTTGGGAAGGTAGATGTCGTCGTCGTCCAGATAAAACACGACCGCGCCGCGGGCGATAGCCAGTCCCCGGTTGCGGGCGGCGGCCGGGCCTGTGCGCCTTCCCCGGGGGGCAAGGCGCACAGGCCGGCCGCCCAGGGACGAAGCAGCCTCGGCCACGAGGCCCGATACGTCGATCTCCCCGTCGTTGACCACCACGACCTCGAAATTCGCCTGGGTCTGTCTGGCCAGGCTGGACAGGGCTTCCCGCAGCTCCGCCGGTCGGTCGCAGGTGGGCACGACGACCGAAGCGTCGATGGCTTTCATGGCGTTCTCCCTGCTCGGCCAGACGGCCAACATATGCTGGCGGCCATGCGCCGCAGCCGATTCGTCTCGGCCAACCTGCCTCTTCCTGGCGTCGGGAGCAAGGCCGAGAGTCTGCCGCCTTTGGCGTATGCCAGGGCTTGCTGCCGCCGCTGTAGAATGATCGGCCGGCCGTCCAGACCGCCACGGCGGAAAGGGGGGTGCACTCTCTTTGAAAACGTGCTACGTTTGACCCAATCTCCCAAAAAGCGGCCCATAGTCGAGCGGGCCAGCGGCAGGCGTGCAGGGGTGACATTTTGACCCATTTTTCGCCGAAGGCTAGCGCACTTTGTCTTTCTGGACATAACCGTCCGGTTTGTTTTGTTTTTGACATTTTTTACAACGCCTGTCCCGTATTTCCTCCTCTCCCGGTTCCCCCAGGGCTTCCCACCTGCGTCAGCCTCGCGGGAGAGGTTTTTTCTCAACATGTTGAAATTAAAACATTTTTTAAAGTGGTCTGCTTTTTGCTAAATAGAGGCCGACTGCGCGTGCAGCCGACCTTCGCGGGGGGACGCCCCAGGAGCATGGCCGGCTGTCGCAAACCCCCTTAATTTGTGAAAATAATCACAAATTAAGGCAACGAAACACAAGGGGGCCGCCCCGGCTGCCGGACGACGTCCCGGCGCCGCAAGCAGGCCCACAGGCACTCGACCCGTAAAACCCGTTAAGGAGAGGTGCTCGCGTATGCAAACTTCAACATGTCAGGCGATTGGCGAATGCCGGATGCCGGAGCACGCCGTGTTGCCCCAGCCGCTCTACCGGGAAGTCGTCCAATTCATCGACGCGCTGCCCCAGAAAGAGGGCCATCTTGTCACCGTGCTGCACAAGGCCCAAAGCGTCTTCGGCTATCTGCCCATCGAAGTGCAGCAGTTCGTGGCCGACCACATGGAAGTGCCCCTGGCCCAGGTCTACGGCGTGGTGAGCTTTTACACCTTCTTCACCATGGTGCCCAAGGGCAAGCATCCCATTTCCATCTGCATGGGCACGGCCTGCTTCGTGAAGGGGGCCGACAAGGTGGTCCACGCCTTCAAGGAACAGCTCAAGATCGACATCGGCGACGTCACCCCGGACGGCAAGTTCTCCATCGACACCCTGCGTTGCGTCGGCGGCTGCGCCCTGGCCCCCATCGTCATGGTCGGCGAGAAGGTCTACGGCAACGTCACCCCGGGACAGGTGAAAAAGATCCTGGCCGACTTCTAGCCCCGATCCTCACCCACACACGCAAGGAGCGCCCCATATGAGCACCATCGCCAGTCTCGACGCCCTGCGGGCCCGGCGCGAGGACATCCTCGCCCGCCAAAAGGCGCGCAACGGCAAGATCGTCATCAACGTGTCCCTGGCCACCTGTTCCATCGCCGCCGGCGGCAAGGTCGCCCTGGAGGCCATGCAGGACGAAGTCGCCTTAAACGGCATCGCCAACGTCGAATTCATGCAGTCCGGCTGCATGACCTTCTGCTACGCCGAACCCACCGTGGAGATCACCCTGCCGGGCAAGGCCCCGGTGGTGTTTGGCGGCGTGGACGAGGCCAAGGCCCGCGAGCTCGTCACCGAGTACGTCATGAAGGGCGAACCGGTGGAAGGCATCATTCCCGTGACCTACGAACGCGTGGTCCTTTAAGACGCCAGGAGACGCAGACATGGCAGCCACAACCGACATCAAGCAGCTTCGGATAGCCACCCGCAACTGCGGTTTCATCGATCCCGAGAGCCTCGACGACTACATCGCCGTGCGCGGCTACGAGGCCCTGGCCAAGGCCCTGACCATGACCCCGGCCGAAGTCGTGGAAATCATCAAAGTCGCCGGCCTGCGCGGTCGCGGCGGCGGCGGCTTCCCCACCGGCGTCAAATGGGGCATCGCGCTGTCCAACGCGGCCGACCAGAAATACATCGTGTGCAACGCCGACGAAGGCGACCCGGGCGCGTTCATGGACCGCGCCGTCCTGGAAGGCGACCCCCACTCCGTGGTCGAGGCCATGGCCATTGGCGGCTACGCCATCGGGGCCACCCTGGGCGCGGTCTACATCCGGGCCGAGTATCCCCTGGCCATCAAGCGCCTGCGCAAGGCCATCGACGACGCCCGGGCCATGGGGCTTCTGGGCAAGAACATCTTCGGTTCGGGCTTCGATTTCGACATCGAGATCAAGTACGGGGCCGGCGCGTTCGTGTGCGGCGAGGAAACCGCGCTGATCAAGTCCATGGAAGGCCATCGCGGCGAGCCGGTGAGCAAGCCGCCCTTCCCGGCCCAGTCCGGCTATTGGGCAAAGCCCACCATCGTCAACAACGTCGAAACGTTTGCCAACATCCCGGCCATCATCATCAAGGGCGCGGACTGGTTTTCCTCCATCGGCACCGCCACCTCCAAGGGCACCAAGGTGTTCGCCCTGGCCGGCAAGATCGTCAACGTGGGCCTTATCGAAGTGCCCATGGGCACCACGTTGCGCGAAGTCATCTTCGACATCGGCGGCGGCTGCCCGGACGGCAAGGAGTTCAAGGCCGTCCAGACCGGCGGCCCCTCCGGCGGCGCCCTGGCCAACAAGGACCTCGACGTGGCCATCGACTACGAGTCGCTTATTGCCCGCAAGTCCATGATGGGCTCCGGCGGCATGGTGGTCATGGACGAGGACGACTGCATGGTCTCGGTGGCCAAGTTCTTCCTCGACTTCACCATGGACGAGACCTGCGGCAAGTGCACGCCGTGCCGCATCGGCTCCAAGCGCCTCTACGAGATCCTCGACAAGATCACCAAGGGCCACGGCACCAAGGCCGATCTGGCCCGGCTCAAGTCGCTGTCGGACAGCATCAAGGACACCGCCCTGTGCGGCCTGGGCCAGACCATGCCCAACCCGATCCTGTCCACCATGGACACCTTCGGGCACGAATACGAGGCCCACGTCACCCAGAAGAAGTGTCCGGCCCACGTCTGTACGGCCATGCTGACCTACACCATCAATCCGGCCAAGTGCACCGGCTGTACGCTGTGCACCAAGGTCTGCCCGGTGGAGTGCATCTCCGGCACGAAGAAGCAGCCCCATGTCATCGACGCCTCCAAGTGCATCAAGTGCGGGGCCTGCTACGACAAGTGCAAGTTCGACTCCATCATCAAGATGTAAGGATCAAGGAGGCCCCACATGTCCATGCTGACAGTGCATATAGACGGCAAGACCACCACCATCCCGGCCGGCGGCACCATCCTGGACGCCGCCCGCAAACTGGATATCGACATCCCGACCCTGTGCTACCTCAATCTTGAGGATCTCAAGGTCAACAACAAGGCCGCCTCCTGCCGCATCTGCGTCGTGGAGGTCGAGGGCCGGCGCAACCTCGCCCCGGCCTGCGCCACTCCGGCCAGCGACGGCATGGTGGTCAAGACCAACACCCTGCGCGTTTTAAACGCCCGCAAGACCGTGCTGGAGCTGCTGCTCTCCGACCACCCCAAGGACTGCCTCGTGTGCGCCAAGTCCGGCGAATGCGAGCTGCAAAACCTGGCCGAGAAGTTCGGCATCCGCGAGTCGCCCTATGACGGCGGCGAAATGTCCCACTACCGCAAGGACGTCTCGCCCTCCATCATCCGCGACATGGACAAGTGCATCATGTGCCGCCGTTGCGAGACCATGTGCAACGACGTCCAGACCTGCGGCGTGCTGTCGGGCGTCAACCGGGGCTTCACCGCCGTGGTCGCCCCGGCCTTCGAGATGAACCTGTCCGACACCGTGTGCACCAACTGCGGCCAGTGCGTGGCCGTGTGCCCGGTGGGCGCGCTGGTGGAAAACGACAACAGCTGGGATGTCGTCGACGCCCTGGCTGACCCGGACAAGGTCGTCATCGTCCAGACCGCCCCGGCCGTGCGCGCCGCCCTGGGCGAAGACCTCGGCATCGCCCCCGGGACTTCGGTCACCGGCAAGATGGCCGCCGCCCTGCGCCGCCTGGGCTTTGACCACATCTTCGACACCGACTTCGCCGCCGACCTGACCATCATGGAAGAAGGCTCGGAGTTCCTCGACCGCCTGACCCGCTACTTAAACGGCGACCAGACGGCCAAGCTGCCCATCCTGACCTCCTGCTGCCCGGGCTGGGTCAAGTTCTTCGAGCACAACTTCCAGGACATGCTCGACGTGCCTTCGACCGCCAAGTCGCCCCAGCAGATGTTCGGAGCCATCGCCAAGACCTACTACGCCGACATGCTGGGCATTCCCCGCGACAAGCTGGTCGTGGTCTCGGTCATGCCGTGTCTGGCCAAGAAGTACGAACGCGCCCGGCCGGAGTTCTCCGTGGACGGCAACCCGGACGTGGACATCGTCATCTCCACCCGTGAGCTGGCCCGGCTTATAAAGCGCATGAACATCGACTTCGCCAGCCTGCCCGACGAGGACTTCGACGCGCCCCTGGGCGAGTCCACCGGCGCGGCCCCGATATTCGGCGTCACCGGCGGCGTCATCGAGGCCGCCCTGCGCACCGCTTACGAGCTGGCCACCGGCGAAACGCTCCAGAAGGTCGACTTCGAGGACGTGCGCGGCATGGACGGCGTCAAGGTGGCCACGGTCAAGGTCGGCCCCCACGAGCTGCGCATCGGCATCGCCCACGGCCTGGGCAACGCCCGAAAGCTCCTTAACCGGGTGCGCGAAGGCGAAACCTTCCACGCCATCGAGGTCATGGCCTGCCCGGGCGGCTGCATCGGCGGCGGCGGACAGCCTTACCACCACGGCGACATCGAGCTGCTCAAGCTGCGCACCAAGGTGCTGTACGCCGAGGACGCCGGCAAGCCGCTGCGCAAGTCGCACCAGAACCCGTACATCATCGAGCTGTACGAAAAGTTCCTGGGCAAGCCGCTGTCCGAGAAGTCGCACCACCTGCTGCACACCCACTACTTCAAGCGCCAGCGCCTGTAGTCGCGGGAGAATAAGAAAGACGAAGACTGGAGAGGCGCTGCCTCTCCAGACCTCTCCGCCGGGGGGGATGATCCCCCCCGGACCCCCTCGAAGGGGGGGGATTGTTCCTTGATGATTGCCGCTGCCCTGGTTGGCCCGCGACGGTAAACACCTCCAGCCGTCGCGGGCTGCCGGGGACTTCGGATAAATTTCGCTTCCTGGCGGCAGCCGGGCGGAATCTGCCAATTCCGCGCTCCAGCCGGTCCGCGGCGGCGTGTCCGCCGCGGACCGCCAGGGAGTCCGGCGAGGCAATAAGCGTCGCCAGCCGTTCTTTGCCCCTGAGACGCAGCAAGCCTCTCGCGCCCGCGCCTGCCTGTCCCGCTTGTGGCTCCCCCGCCCGCCACAGACGGCCAGGGGGTCCGGGGGGATTATCCCCCCGGCGGG
>DLGG01000181.1:7966-20906 GCA_002482565.1 Solidesulfovibrio magneticus | reverse complement strand
CCGCCGGAGGCATCCCCTTCTCCTAAACTCTTGTCGTTATGATCAATCGCGGCGCGGCGGTCTGGAGGCGGGCGACGAGGTCGGGGGGGAACACGGCCGGCCCGGCGGCGGCCAGGTCGGCATCGGCGCAGCCGTCGGGGCGGAAGGCCTGGATGACCCAGCGGCCGGCGTCGGCGGCGGCCAGCTCCCCGGCCAGGGTCGCCAGTTCTTCCTCGGTCAGCAGTCCGGGGTGCCAGGTGGTGCGGGTCTCGAAGGGCACGCGGCTTTTGAGGATAAGGGCCAGGCTTTCGAAAGCGGCCTCGCCGCCGCCGGCCACTCCGGCGATGCGGTCGTAGGCGGCACGGGGGGCTTTGACGTCCAGGCCCACCCAGTCGCACAGGGGCAGCACGGCGGCCAGCGCCTTGGGGAACATGCCGGTGGTGTGCAGGCCGGTGTGGAAGCCCATGGCGCGCACGGCGGCGAGCATGTCGGCCAACCCGTCTTGCAGGGTGGGTTCGCCGCCGGAGAAGACGACGGCGTCGAGCAGGCCCTTGCGGCCTTCGAGCCAAGCCAGCACCGAGGCGCTGTCGTGCTCCACGGCGTCGGTCATTTCGCGCAGCGGTTCGTTGTGGCAGTAGGGGCAGCCCCAGGGGCAGCCTTGGCAGTAGATGACCGCGGCCAGGGCGTCGGGAAAGTCGAGGGTGGAAAGCGGCGTCACGCCGCCGATGATAAGACCGTTCATGTCGCGTCCCTTAGCCCTCTCGGCGACGGCGCGCAAGGCCGCCCACCGCAAACGGCGCGGCCGTGGCCCATCGCCACAACCGCGCCGTCCCGTGATCCCCCGTGTCGGGAGGGTCCGGGAGGGGGTGACCCCCTCCCGGCCGCCGGAGGCATCTTTCTCTTATTCTTAATGATCCTTCGGTTCCTTGAAACAAACCCGCTCGTCGTACTCGCCCTGCTTGCCGACGTTGAACGCCGACTTGGGCCGGTAGTAGCCCATGACGCGGGTCCAGATTTCGCAGGCCTGGGTGCGGCCTTCGGCGGCGCAGGTCGGGCAGGTCTCATGTTCGCCGGTCAGGTAACCGTGGATGTCGCAGATGGAAAACGTCGGCGTCACGGTGACGTAGGGCAGGGCGAAGCCGGACAGCGACCGTTTGACCAGCTTTTTGCAGGCCTCGGCGCTGGTGACGCGCTCGCCGAGGTAGAGGTGCAGCACCGTGCCGCCGGTGTATTTGCGCTGGAGCTCTTCCTGGCGCGAAAGGGCCTCGAAGGGATCGTCGGTGAAGCCCACGGGCAGCTGGGAGGAGTTGGTGTAGTAGGGCTTTTGCGCCGGGCCGGCCTGGAGGATGCGCGGGTAGCGCTTTTTGTCCTCGCGGGCGAAGCGGTAGGTGGTGCCTTCGGCCGGGGTGGCTTCGAGGTTGTAGAGGTGGCCGGTCTGCTCCTGGAACTCGGTCATGCGGGCGCGCACGTGGTCGAGCAGGCGCACGGCCATGGCGTGGCCGGCCTCGGTGGCGATGTTTTCGGCGTCGTTCGTGAAATTGCGGATCATTTCGTTCACGCCGTTGACGCCGATGGTGGAGAAGTGGTTGCGCAGCGACCCGAGGTAGCGCTTGGTGTAGGGGAAAAGCCCGGCGTCCATGCGGCGGGTGATCTCCTTGCGCTTGATCTCAAGCGTCGTGCGGGCAATCTCCAGCAGGGCGTCGAGGCGGGCGAGAAGGCTTGCCTCGTCGCCGCGATGGGTGTGGCCCAAGCGGGCGCAGTTGATGGTGACAACGCCCACGGACCCGGTCTGCTCGGCGCTGCCGAAAAGGCCGTTGCCGCGTTTGAGCAGCTCGCGCAGGTCGAGCTGGAGCCGGCAGCACATGGAGCGCACCATGCCCGGGGTCAGGTCGGAATTGAGGAAGTTCTGGAAGTAGGGCAGCCCGTACTTGGCCGTCATCTCGAACAGGATGTCCACGTTGGGCGATTCCCAGGGGAAATCCTTGGTGATGTTGTAGGTCGGGATGGGGAAGGTGAAAACGCGGCCCTTGGCGTCGCCGGCGGTCATGACCTCGATGTAGGCCCGGTTGATCATGTCCATTTCGGCCTGGAGCTCGCCGTAGGTAAAGGGCATCTCCTCGCCGCCGATGACCGGATGGTCGCCGGCCAGATCCTCGGGGCAGGTCCAGTCGAAGGTGAGGTTGGTGAACGGCGTCTGGGTGCCCCAGCGCGACGGGACGTTTAAGTTATAGATCAGTTCCTGGATGCACTGGCGCACCTCTTCGTAGCCCAGGTTGTCCTTGCGGATAAACGGGGCCATGTAGGTGTCGAACGAGGAAAAGGCCTGAGCGCCGGCCCATTCGTTTTGCAGCGTGCCGAGGAAATTGACGATCTGGCCCACGGCGCTGGAGAGGTGCTTGGGCGGCTTGGCTTCCACCTTGCCGGGCACGCCGTTTAAGCCTTCGCTTAAAAGCATCCGCAAGGACCAGCCGGCGCAGTAGCCCGAAAGCATGTCGAGGTCGTGGATATGGAGATCGCCGTCGCGGTGGGCCGCGCCGGCTTCGGGCGGGTAGACGTGGGAGAGCCAGTAGTTGGCCACGACCTTGCCCGAGACGTTTAAGATCAGCCCGCCCAGGGAATAGCCCTGGTTGGCGTTGGCGGCCACGCGCCAGTCCTGGCGGTCGAGATATTCATTTATGGAGGCGGCCACGTCGACCACGGTCTTCTTGTCTTCGCGAAGGCGGGCGCGCTGTTCGCGGTAGACGGAGTAGGCGCGAAGGGTGCGGAAATGGTTGGCCGAGACGAAAGCCTGCTCGACGATGTCCTGGATGCGTTCGATGTCCGGGATCTGGCCGATGAAGCGGTGGGAGAGGACCTTGACCACCTGGGCGGTCAGAAGCCAAGCCTCGTCCTCGCCGAATTCGCCGGTGGCGGCTCCGGCGCGGCGCACGGCGGAAAGGATCTTGTCGGCGTCAAAGGTGACGATCTGGCCGTCGCGCTTGCGGATGCGCGAGGGGATGGCGGCCACCACGGGCTGGTCGACAGAGGCGTCGACGGCGTCGTGGCGGTCGGAGGTGGGGGTGAGGGCCAAATTGCCGTGTTCCATCGGCTCGGACATGCGTTTCTCCCTGGGCAGGACGGTCGTCGGGCAGGGGAGGGGCGACGGCGGCCGCAAAACGCATGGCGCGAAACGGCAGGCCGGGCAGCCCTCCCGCGAGGCTCCCTGGTTCATGCGCCGGACGGTGGTGTCCGGCGGGCGTCGGCAGGTGTTCGGACTTGCGAACGCGTCGGCCCGGTGTGGGCCGGTTTCCTAGTGCCCGCGGCTTCCCGGGCGGGTTCGCCCAGTGCGTTGTTGCGGGGTTCGTTTTCGCTTACCGCTGCGGGGCAGTTCCGGACTCGCACCGGATTCCCTCTTACGGCTGCCCGCCGCCGCCTGGGGCGGGGCGGGCCAACGCCAACGTCGCCAGCATATATGAGAGGATGCGGCCGAAGAGTCAACCTGGTGAAATTCAAGTGGGTTAGCTCGGTTTTCTACAATAAGGAGGGAGTTGATTTATTATAATATGCTGAAATTAAAAGGCATATTCTCCAGAAGAAGGGGTGCTCAATTCCATTTGTTTTTGTTCTTTATTGACATTGGACTGAAATCAAATATCGATCATTAGATTAAAACTCAGGAGGACATCTGCTATGCCTGGAGACTTTCAAGAAAGGAGGATGGTCGATGTAGAATCAACGCATAATTTTTCAAAGAATGCTGCACAAGCAATGATATTGGTGAACGGTGGTGCCGTGACGGCAATGTTTGCTTCACAGTCGGAAATAGTTAAGAAAATATTAACGGTGGAAAATAAATCGGTAGCCTGTGCGCTAATGTTTTTTTCTTTAGGTGTATTGTGTGGAGTATTGATGCACTGGTGCGAAAGACAGGCATTGTATCACTTTAGTCAAAGATGGCAATTGTTGGCTGACTTCAAAGGTTTGAAAAAGTATAAAGTTACTAAATACATTGTGAGGCATAAGAGTCGTGGCGAGAAGTGGCATTATTTTTCTGCACTCTTGTTTGTGTTATCTGCAACTTTTTTTGTGGTAGGGTGCGCCATTATTGCAGTTATATTGTGGATAAATAAAGCCGTAGACGTTGGTAGTGTTTGTTGTTTTGTGTTTATCAAGTAGAATATATCCGCTGATTGTTTTGCGGCTTGCTGTTGATTGCCCCCGGAACAATAAATCTTGCTCCGGGGCGCATTCTTTAGATATTTGCAGGCACAAGGCGCGCCTAGTGCAAACACTCGTGCCCGTGGGCCGTGCACAGTTCGTCGCGGTCTTTCAGCGTGCCGGCGAGAAACGCCGCCGCCGCCTCGTGGACCGGGCCGGACGCGCCGCGCACCACGGTCATGCCGGACTGGCGCAGCTTGTTGACCGCGCCCTGGCCCATGTTGCCGGCAATGAGCGCCGTGACGCCCATGGCGAGCAGGTCGTTGACCAGATTGGACTTGCAGCCGCACTCGGCCGGCGGGGAAAAGGTCTCCTCGGCGACGACGGCCTTGTCCGGGCCGATGGTCAGCACCGTGAAATAGCCGCAGTGGCCGAAATGCTCGTCCACCTGCCCGTCGCGGGAGGGAATGGCGATTTTGGTCATGTTCGTGACTCCTTGGGAAACTCCGGCCCAGGGCCGCAGGAATTTACCCCCGCCTCGTACCGGAATTGGGACGGCCTGGGAAGCCCCGGCCAGCCGGTCACGCCTCCGAAGCGCGTACGGAGCATTCCTGAGGCAGGACGCTAACAAACTGTTTTTTTTATATAAAAATACTATCGTATTTTTAAGGTGCGCAGGCCTCAGCCCTCGCCGCCGGCGCAGACGGCCCCGAAACCGCCCATGGCCTCCAGTTCCCGGGCCGTGGAGGCCGCGTCGCGGTGGACCACGCCGCGTACGCCAAGGGTGGCGGCCACTTCCACGAAAAGCGCCCGGTCGTCGATGTAGACCGCGTCGGCCGGGTCGCACTGGGCCACGTCCAGGGCCAGGCGGAAGATGCCGGCGTCGGGCTTGCGCATGCCCACGAAGCACGAGGACACGAAGGCATCGACAAAACAGCCCAGGCCGAAGGCCCGGATGCGGTACTCGTTGAGTTCGCGGCCTTCGTTGTTGACGATGACAATGCGGATGCTGTGCCGGGCCTTGAGGCCGCGCACGTAGGCCAGCATGTCGGACAGCGGGGCGCTGCGCGACAGCATGAAATCCCGAAAGGTCGCCTTGTCAAAGGAACGCGGCGCGTAAAACACCGTGCGGTCGAGATACTCGTCCAGGGAGAGCTTGCCCTCTTCGTAGGCGTCGAAGGTGAGGTGGTGGCGCTCGTCGGTCTCGGCCGCGTCCAGGCCGAACCGCTTGGCCGCCTCGGCCCGGGCCTGCCGGTCCCAGCCGTTGGTGAGCATGACGCCGCCGACGTCGCACAAAAGCGTGGTGATGGGTCGCTTCACGGACATTCCCCCTGGCTTGCGGATGGGGCCGCCGGTTGCGGACCCTCACCCACTATAGACGCGGCCGGGGAGGCGGCGTCAAGCCACGGGCGGATTGCGGCGGCGAAACAGGCCGTGGTCGCGCACGGGCACGGTGCGCCAGTTGCGGGTGATGGCCAGGACGCGCAGCAAAAAGGTGAAGGCGATGGTGATAAACGCCGAGGTGAGCGGCGGCAGGCCGAAGGTCTGGCGCAAAAAGGGATAGGTCAGGCAGCCCAGCAGCGCGGCCAGGCCGTAGAACTGGCCCGGGCGAAACACCATGGGCTCCTCGCGCATGAGCACGTCGCGCAGGATGCCGCCGCCGCAGGCGTTGACCGTGCCCACCAGCACGGCCGGGGCGAAGTCCAGGCCAAAGGCCAGGGATTTCTCCATGCCGACCACGGCGTAGGCCCCCAGGGCGGCGGCGTCGACCAGGGCCACGAACCGCTCGGACAGCACGGCCCGGCGGCCGAAGATCAGGCAGGCCACGGCAGCAGCAGCCACGGCGTAGAGATAGTCCTGATTGCGCACCACGGCCGGCACGCCGGCCTGGAGGAAGATGCCGTCGCGTATAAGCGCCCCGCCCACGCCCGTGGCAAAGGACAGGCCAAGCAGGCCCACGAGGTCGAACTCGCGGCGGATGGCCTCGATGGCCCCGGTGGCGGCCATGAGGAACACGGCGAACAAATCAAGGTACAGGGGAAGGGCGAACGTCTGGTCCATGGCGGCGGACCTCCTGGCGGCGGTTCCCGCCCCGGAGGGCTGCTCCGGGGCGGGCGGGTTCCATAGGGCCGGGCCGGCCCGGCGTCAAGAGGCGCTGCGGCGCTCGGGGCGGATGAGCGCCAGCAGCTGGCGGCCGGTGCGCGGCAGCATGAGGGCGAAGACCCCGATATACAGGAAGGTGAAGAGGAAGTGCACCTCGTTGCCGTCGAGGTGGCCCGGGAAGAGGTTCCAGAAGCTCTCGGGCACGGCCGGGGCCAGGAACTGGCCGAGGAACAGGCCGAACAGCAGCAGCGCGCCCCGGATGTCCAGGCGCAGGCCGGCGAGCAAGCCCACGGCCAGAAGCGACTGGGCGGCGGTCAGCATGATTTCGTGCATCTGCACGCCGTCCAGGGGAATGGGCACGGCAAAGCTGCCCGACGACACGCCGTAGACGCCGGGGATCATGCCGACCAGCAGCGTCCACTGGTTGAGCTTGGAGGAAATCAGGCTCCCCAGGGCCAGACCGCCCATGCCGCGCAGGGCGAACATGACCGAGACGATGACTTCCGGGGCTTCCGAGGCGATGGGGGCCAGCCACTGGACGAGTAAAAATTCGTTGACCCCGAAGATGCGGCCGGTGGCGACGAGGCCTTCGCTAAACGCCTCGGCATTGGCCACGATGACGCCGGCGGCAAAAAGAAACAGGCCCAGGGTGGACAGGCGGCGAAGGCCCTTGGGCAGCGCGCCGATGACGCAGGCCACGCCTTCAAGCTCGGGTTCCTCGCATTCGCGCCGGGCGGCGATGACGATGTAGGCGACGTACAAGGCAATGAGCACCGCGCCGTCCACCCAGGTCAGCGACCCGGACAGGGGAATGGAGATGGCGTAGGCCGTGGCCAGGCCCAGGAACAGCACTTCGGTGCGGCGCTCGCCCTCTAAGATGACGGGCTTTTTGGTGCGCCACCAGACCAGGAAGGCGACCAGGGTCCAGGCCACGCCGATAAGGAGGCGATTGGCCCCGGTCATGTTGGCGATGGCGAAGTGGGAG
This sequence comes from Solidesulfovibrio magneticus, assembly GCA_002482565.1. Classification (GTDB taxonomy): domain Bacteria; phylum Desulfobacterota; class Desulfovibrionia; order Desulfovibrionales; family Desulfovibrionaceae; genus Solidesulfovibrio; species Solidesulfovibrio magneticus_B. The sequence continues at coordinate 13,702 of DLGG01000181.1, read as the reverse complement.
TAGCTGGAGCCCGGGTGCTGCCCGGCCATCCAGGTGAAGTACATGTCCACGGCGTATTCGGGCAAAACGGCGATGAGCGCGACCACGGCCAGGGCGAGCGCCTGGGGAATGTCGTTTTGGGCCACGTCGCAGGCCCACAGCAGCAGAAACGACGCGCCCAGGATGGCCGCGCCGGCGATGGCGGCGGTGGCCGGCGGCGAGGGGTGGACGGAAAAAAGGAAGCAGACAAGCCCCGGCAGGGTGGCGGCCACGGCAATGTAGAGAGGAAGCAGTTTTTTCATGGAATCTCCTCGGTGTTGACGCGGCCAAAAAAAAGACCTTGGCACGCGTAGGCATGCCAAAGGTCTCGCCGATCGGTTCCGAGGGACCGACGACAGGGCCAGGCGGCTGACGTGCCGCAGTGATGTTGACCCTGCCCGAAACAGCTACTCCCCTTTGGGAAGGCCACCATAGCCACGGGAGCCGGGAGGCGTCAAGGGACCATCGCCAGGGACCATTGACGACGGCGGACGCTGTCGCATATCTGTCTGTACGGACAATGTCCGGATGGCGGCAGGCCGACCACGGCGTCCGCCCACAGGAGCACACAGCCATGCAGCCGGGAACCCAGGCAAAAAACGAACGTATCGACATCCGCACCACCACCGGGGCCAAGCGTCTGCTCCAGGAGGCGGCCACGGCCCAGTCCAAGACGGTGACGCAGTTCGTGCTGGACGTGGCCTTGGCCGAAGCGGCCGAGGTGCTGGCCGAAAAGCGGCTTTTCCCCATGGACGACGCCCAGTGGGCGGCTTTCGAGGCGGCCCTGGACGGACCGGAAAAGGCCCGCCCGGGGCTGGCCGCGCTGCTTAGCGCCCCGAGCGTTTTCGAGTGAACGATTTTCGCGCCTTGCCGCTTTCGCCCGTGGTCCGGCTTGAGGCGGGCCACGACCTGTCGTCCTTCGACTGCGGCCAGGAGGCGCTTAACCGGTTCCTGACGCGCCACGCCCTGGCCAGCGCCCGGGCCGAGAGCGCCCGGACGTATGTGGCGGCCCGGGGGACGGTGGTGGTCGGGTATTACAGTCTGGCCGTGGGGGCGGTGGAGCATGTGGCCGCGCCGTCGCGGGTGGTCAAGGGCCTGGCCCGCCACCGCGTGCCGGTGATGGTGCTGGCGCGGCTGGCCGTGGACGTGGCCGAGCAGGGCAAGGGCATCGGCAAGGGGCTTTTGAAGGACGCGCTGTTGCGCACGGCCCGGGCGGCGGACATCGCCGGCATCCGGGCGCTTTTTGTCGTGGCCAAGGACGACGCGGCCCGGGCTTTTTATGAGCGGTTCGATTTCGACCCCAGTCCGGCCGACCCGCATCAGCTGTTTCTGGTGATGAAAGACCTGCGCCGGCTGGTGCGGTAGTGTCGCGGCCCTTAACAAATACGAGAGTATTTTTTAAGAAAAGGAGTGGTTTTCGTCTGTTGTCCGCCAGACGCCATAGGCGTTGTCCGAGGACGTGACGCTAGCCCGTCTCTCCGGTCAGCTGCAGCTGGATTTTCTCGGAGAAAATATACAGCGCGTCGATGACGAAGGCATATTCCGGCGCTTCCTCGCGCCAAAGGGCCATGAGGTCTTTGATCAGCGCCCGCGCCGCCGCCAGATCGGCCGGATTTTCGGCGTTGTTGACCGCTGCCAGGGCTTCCAGATATTCGTCGCTCAAAAAGGCCGTGACCATGGCCTTGGCCACCCGGTCCTTGTCGAGGCCGTCCCACACGCCTGCCGCCATCTCGTTCTCCTTGCCGGCCCCTTCGCCCGCTTGAAACCCTCCGGCCGCCCTTCACCCCATACGGGGTTTCCAAAGGGGCTCAGCCCCTTTGGCCGCCGGAGGCATATTCTGCCTTTATCTTAAATATCCCAGCTACATCCGATCCATCGGCACATTGGCGTACACCTCGTCCATGTCGTCGCCGAGCTGGGCGGCGAAGCGGGCCGGATCGTGGCGTTTGCCGCAGCCCCGGCAGGCCAGCATGACGGCCAGGCAGGAGCGTTCGAAGACCAGGACGCCGCCGCAGTCCGGGCAGGCGACGCCCTTGACCGGGGCGGCCTCGAATTTGATGCGCGAGAAAAAGGCCATGCCGTCTCCTTGTGCCTCTTGTAAAACATAACGACCGTTATGTTTTATAAATATAAATTAGAGCAATGTGTTGTTTGTGGTGTACTTTTGCTTGAAAAAGGAAAACGGCGTTACACCATCTTGGCGTCGCTTAAAATGAGGACCAGCCGCTTGAAGGCGTCCATGTCGAAGTGGTTGGCCATCTCCTCGCGCATGAGGCGCAGCGCCTGGAAGGGCGGCAGGGCCTCGGCGTAGGGGCGTTTGCTGGTGAGCGCGTCGTAGACGTCGGCCACGGTCAACACCTTGACGTGGTCGGGGATAAGCGTGTCGGTGAGGCCGCCCGGGTAGCCCGAGCCGTCTACGCGCTCGTGGTGCAGGAGGATGCCCTGCATGGCCGTGGGGGTCAGCCCGGCGTCCTGGCACAGGGCCACGCCCTTGACCGGATGGGTGTTGATGACCAGCCGTTCGTCCGGGGTCAGCGGCCCGGGTTTGGACAGGATTTCATTGGGCACCCGGGTCTTGCCGATGTCGTGGAGCAGCGCGCCGATGCCGGCCTGGACCATGGTGTACTCGTCGACCTTCATGGTTTGCAGCATGGCGGCGGTGTAGACAAAGACCTGCACGTTGTGGGTGTGCACCGAATAATCGTGGGAGGTCAGGGCGGCGATGGCCCGCAGGGATTCGTTGGAGGCCAGAAATTCAAGCGAGCGTTCCACCAGGCTGACGACCCGGGAATATTCGCGCTTGCCCAGGCCCTTGGGCAGTCGGGTTTCGAACACGTCGCGCACCACGGATTCGGCCGTGCCGTAGAGCACCTTGGCCCGTTCGGGCACCGGGATCTTTTCGTCGGTGAGGATTTGCGGCAGGTGCTTTTCGATGTACTGGTTGAAATCCGGGCGTTGCTCACCCCGGATGAAGACCTCGGTGACGCCGGCGTCGTGGAGCTTTTGGCGGTGGCGCGGGGTGAATTGTTCGTTTTCGGCGGCGTAGAGCACGAACCGGCCGGCCTGGCGGATGTAAACCCGAAACCGGCCCAGGGTCTGGGGGAAGATCATCATGGGCGAGACAGCGAAAAACTGCTCTTCCTGCATCGACGCCTTGCGCAACATGCCGTGAGTGCTCCTGTGTGCCCGGTCTGGTCCGTGACGGCGACCGTACTGCTTGTCTCGACCGATGCGGCTTAGGCTTGGGCCGGCATGTCGGATTGGTCCGGGGCGGGCGGCGCGTCGCGGCGGACAAGGGTCGGCCGGCCGTCGTCGTCGCGCACGGCTTCGATGAAAAAGTCGAAGGCGTCAAGGGTCAGGCACAGGTCGAAGTCGGCTTCGGGCACGATGGCCGTGTCGCCAAAAAAGATCTCGGCGCTGGCCGTGCCGCGCAAAAATTTGGGGATGGCGGCAAAGGCGTTGGGCACGTCCTGGAGCAGGTTGGCCAGGTACATGCCGCACAGCTTGTCTTCCGGGGCCGGGGCCAGGCCGGCCTTGCCCATGGCCACGATGGAGACGACCTCGGGGCTGGCCGCCGCGATGGCCCGGGCCGTGGCTCCCATGTTGGCGAACGAACAGGTGATGACCCTCTCCGCGCTGTCCATGGCCGCGACAATGCCGCGCGTGCCGGCGCTGGTGGCGTGGATGACCGTGCGCCCGGCCAGGTCCAAGGTGGCCAGTTCGCTGGGCGAGTTGCCGCAGTCAAAGCCGGCGGGCTTAAGGCATTGCCGCTCCCCGGCCAGGATGGCCTCGGGATGGGCGGCTTTTAGCGCCAGGGCTTCTTCGATGCTGTCCACGGGTAAGATGCGCGTCGCGCCGCCGCCCAGGGCGTGGCAAGCCACGGTACAGGCCCGAAACACGTCAATGACCACGGCCAGGCCCGAAGCCTCGGCCGCGCCCGTCAATAGCTCCAACATCCGTATGCGCACGACATATCCTCCCGGCCCCAAGCTCTAGTGTCGCGTTCGGGAAATGCCATCCCCCTGCTGGGTGCGATGATAATCCGTAATCATTATTTTTATTCGCAAAAAAAACATAAATGTTTATTTGCGAACGCCACACTAGCAGCGCCGGCCCGGTTTGAAAAGCGGCCCGGCCCCGCCTTGCCGGGGGGCGGGCGAGGTTGTAGAAGGGGGCAACGCCTCAAGGCAGGGAGCCGCCCCATGGCCGACACGCCCAAGCCGTTGCCGCCCCTTTTGCCCGTGATCCCCGAGTACAAGCCCTGGCTTGACCGGGTGATCAAGGAGACCGCCGCCGACGCCGGCGCGGCCGACGCCGCTTTCGCCGCCCGCCACGGGCCGGCCAGCGGCCCTGAGGGCGCGGCCCGGGCGCGGGTGGATGCCCAGGTCGAACTGGCGCGCGGCGTCATTGCCGATGAAAAGGCCTAAAAGTCGTAACCAACAAGGCGACGCGACGCGTCGTCATTCCTCGGCGGGCAGGCCCCGCCAGCCAAGCGAGAAGGAGGGCCCATGGCCCAGAGCGACTGGCGCGAAAAGCGCCGGCAAGTCATGTCCCAGGCCCGCCGGGTGGTCATCAAGGTCGGCAGCGCCGTGCTGGCCGGCCCGGACGGCGTGGAATCCCTGGTCATCGCCTCCCTGGCCCGGCAGATCGCCGAACTGGTGGCCTCGGGGCGCGAGGTGCTGCTGGTTTCCAGCGGCGCGGTGGCCGCCGGCCGGGCCGTGCTGGCCGGGCGCTACGATCCGTCGTTTCTGCCCCACCGGCAGGCCGCCTCGGCCATCGGCCAAAGCCGCATCATGCACGCCTATGACCAGGAATTCTCCCGCCACGGCCGCATCGCCGCCCAGGTGCTTTTAACCCGCGACGACCTGGACAACCGTGAGCGCTACCTCAACCTGCGCAACACCCTGTCCACGCTGTTCGACCTCGGCGCGGTGCCGGTCATCAACGAAAACGACTCGGTGGCCATCTCCGAGCTGGTCTACGGCGACAACGACTGCCTGGCCGGCCTGCTCGTGGGCACGGTGGGCGCCGACCTGTTCGTCAACCTGACCTCGGCCCGGGGCGTGTTCGCCGAAAACCCGGACGAGAATCCGGTCGCCAAGCCCATGGAATGCATCGACAACATCGCCGATCTCGACCTGGACGCCATGTGCGGGGCCAAGACTACGCTGGGCACCGGCGGCATGTATTCCAAGCTGCTCTCGGCCCGGCGCGTGGCCCAGCTCGGCGTGCCGACCCTGATCCTGGCCGGCCGCGAGGACGGGGCGCTCACCCAGGCCTTTGGCGACGAAGGGGTGGGCACGTTTATCGTCTCGGGCTGCAAGCCCATCACCCGGCGCAAGTTCTGGCTGGCCTACCACCACGAGCCCCAAGGCACGCTGACTGTCGATGACGGCGCGGTGCGGGCGCTTAAGGACAAGGGCAAAAGCCTGCTGCCGGCCGGCATCGTGGACGTGGCCGGGGAGTTCCCGGTCGGCTCCATGGTGCGGGTGGCGGCGGTGTCCGGCGAGGTCGTGGCTCTGGGGCTTTGCAACTACGCTTCCGGCGACCTGCGCAAGATCATGGGCCTCAAAAGCACGCGCATCGCCCAGGTGCTCGGCGAGGCCGCCTACGAAGAAGCCGTGCACCGCGACAACCTGCTCCTCGACCCGGCTATTTAAGCAGGGCTCTGCCCTGCACCCGGCAGGGCGCTGCCCTGCACCCGCACGGGCGCTGCCC
>DLGG01000181.1:0-7950 GCA_002482565.1 Solidesulfovibrio magneticus | reverse complement strand
GGATAATCCCCCCGGACCCCCTGGCCGTCTGCGGCGGGCGGGAGAGCCACAAGCGGGTGGGGGGTGAGGAGATCAGGCGAGGGAATGCGTCGGCCCAAGCCGGCGAAAGGGAGAAACGCCATGGACGCGGAAGCGAAATGCCGGGAATGGAACGTCTTCGAGACCGATGGGCTGTGCTCGGTCTGCGGCCAGAAGGCGGTTTTTTCGCCGATCAAGCCCGGTTTCAGCCTGCGCGAGACGCGTTGCTCGTCCTGCCGGGCCAGCCGCCGCACCCGCGATCTGGCCCGGGTGGTGGCCCAGTTGGCCGCCGGCGAGCCGGTCCGGCGGCTGCCCGAGGCCCTGCCGGCCATGACGGGCTGGCGGGTGTTCGAGGCCCAGGCGGCCGGGCCGCTCCATGACCGCTTGCGCTGCCTGCCGGGCTACGTCTGCTCGGAATACGTGCCCGAGCTGGCCAGGCCCGGGGCCTGCGCCCAGTCGGGACTGCGCTGCGAGGACCTGGAACGCCTGAGCTTTCCCGACGCGTCTTTCGATCTGGTCGTCACCCAGGACGTGTTCGAGCACGTGGCCGACCCCTGGCGGGCCTTCGCCGAGGTCTGGCGGGTGCTGGCCCCGGGCGGCCGCCATGTCTTCACCGTGCCCTTAAACGAAGGCCATCCCACCACCGCCCGGGTGCGTTACGGCGCGTCGGGCCGGGTGGACGTGCTGCCGCCGGTGCACCACGGCGATCCGGTGCGCCAGGGCGGGTCGCTGGTGGTGACGGATTTCGGCGACGACCTGCCGCAATTGCTGACCGGACGCGGCCAGCCCACCATCGTGGCCAGCCACGTGGCCTTCTACAAGCCCTCCGAGATGCCGGGCATCATCGACGGCGACCTCCACGCCCTCTACGAAGCGGCCTGGAAAGCCGGCGAAAAGGGCGGCTTTCTGCGCTACAATTCCGTGGTGCTGCTGACGCAAAAGCCGGCCTGACACGCGGCGTTTATCCGCTGTCGGACCGGCTCGTGAAGCGATTGCGCGCGCTAATCGCTTCAGAAAATGAAGCGATTAGCCGAAGCTTAAAACAGACTCAGCCCCATCTCGTTGCCCCGGGCGGCGCATTCCTCGGCGTGGGCGGTCAGAAACGCCTCTTCCCAGCGGAACACGTGGGCCACCACGTTGTGCAGGATCTTCGGCAGGATGTCCGGGAAACGCTCGGCCGTTTTGAGGAACTTCTCCTTGGACAGGGTCAGGCACTGCACCGGCGCGACCGCGCGCACGGTGTAGAGCGCCTTGGCCGAGGCCAGAAGCCCCAGGCCCCCGAAGAAAAAGCCCGGGCCGCGCGTCAGCATGGGCGCGTCGCAGCCCTCGACGTGGCGCAGCACGTGCACCTCGCCGCACAGCAGGTAAAACGACCGGTCCAGGGCCTCGCCCTGGTCGCACAGCGATTCGCCGGCCGAGAAGTGCTCCACCGTGGACAGGTAGGCCAGCACCTTCACCACGTCCAGGGGCACGCCGTTATAAATCGGCAACTCCCGCAACAGGTCCAGATGGTCGTTGAACCCGCAGGCCGACAGGTTAGGCCCTTGCGGCCGCTCCGTAGACGAGCTCATAGAGCATCCCCTTTTTGTCCATGAGGTCGGCGTAGGAACCGACCTCGACGATGCGGCCGGCCTTCATGACCGCCACCTTGTCGTAGTTCTTGATGGTGTCCAGCCGGTGCACCACGGCGATGACCGTGGAGCGCCCCCGCCACTTGTTTTCCAGCAGGTTCTGGATGCGGGCCTGGGAGGCGTTGTCCAGGGCCGCCGTGGCCTCGTCAAGGATGAGCACCGGCGGTTCCTTGAGAAACGCCCGGGCCAGGGCCACCTTCTGGCGCTGGCCGCCGGACAGGCGGTCGCCCATGGAACCCACCTGGAAGTCCAGGCCGATCTCCAGCACCCGCTCCAGCATGTCCTCTTCGATGAGCAGGCTGACGATGGTCTTCTGAATCTGGTCCACCACCTTGGCACTGGTGGTTTTTAAGCGGCCAAACAGGATGTTGTCCATGACGGTCATGGAATAGAGATAGTCCTCGCGGCGCAGGAACGTCACCGCGCCGGGCAGGTCGGAGGTCACGCGCTCGGCGAACATGGCCCGGCCCTGGAGCAGCAGGCCCTCCAGAATGTGGGACAGCCCGACGATGGTGTGCTTGCCCGGGGTGAAGCGCAGGGCCAGGGTGAGAAGCAGCCGTTCGTCCTCGGGGGAGAGCTTGTGCAGCCGCACCCGGCCCAGCCGCCCGGCCAGATCGCGGTAGGTCTCGAACTCGTCCACGACAATGGGCGACTGTTCGAAGAAGCTGGCGTCCGGGGAGGGCACGTCTTTCAAGATGTCCACGGTGCGGGCGGCCAGTTCGGCCCCGGTCTGGACCAGCAGCATTTTGAGGCCCGCGTCGTGAAGGAAGCTGATGAAAAACGGATTGGAAGGCAGATTCTCCGGGGCCAGATCGTCCCGGTTGGGCGTGCCGAAGACAATGTTCTCGGCCACGCTGCTGTAGTAGAGGTATTGGGTGGGGTCGAAGAATTCGACCCAGTCGGCCAGGCTTTCGGCGTGGCCGGCGTGGTAGGCCTCGCGCACCCGCACCACCTTCTTGACCAGATTTTCCTTCTTGCCCTCCTTGAACACGGAGTTGAGGGCAAAGCGCAGGATGTCGGCGAAAAGCCCGACCTGCTGCACCACGGCGATGATTTCGTCCACCGTGGGCAGGCCGTCCTCGCCCGTGACGCCGTGGGCCTCGCGCCGGGCGTTGATGGAATAGAGCAGATTGGCCCGGATGGTGCCTTCGAAGATGAAGGGATGCTGGGACACCACGCCCATGTTGTCGGCGATGTCGGACTTGGGCAGGGCGTCGATGTCGTTGCCGTCAAAGGTGGCCTGGCCGGCAGTGTATTTGAGGATCTGGCACAGGCAAAGGGCCAGGGTGGACTTGCCCGAGCCGGAAAAGCCGACCAGGGCCGTGAGTTCGCCCGGCGCGATGTCCAGGGACACGCCCTTAAGGAGCTGGATGCCGCCCGGCACCTCCAGCACCACGTCCTTGGCCGACAGCCCCCCGGCCAGGGCCAGGGGCGGGCGCGGATCGGCCGGCTCTTCGGTAAATTCCGGGTCGCCCTGGAAATATTCCATGATGCGGTCGTAGCTGACCGTGGCGTCCTGGTAGGTCTGGTAGAAATCCATCAGCTCCTTCCAGGGATCGTAGAGCTTCTCGTTGGCCGAGAGAAAGGCCACCAGCGCGCCCAGGTCGAAGCGGCCGTTTATCGCCAGATAGCCGCCCACGAGAAACAGCACGAATGGGCCGAGGTTCTGGAAGAAGTTGTTGGAGACCTTGATGGCGAACTTGTACAGGTTCCAGACCACGCGCACCTTGAAGAGCTTGTCGGCCATGGCCCCGAAGCGTTTGTTTTCCAGGCGGAAACTGGCGTTGGCATGGACTTCGTGGATGCCGGAAACGGTTTCGCTTATAAGCGTGGAGAGCTGGCGGCCGGTGTCCACCCGCTGCTTGTTGGCGGCGTTGGCCCGTTTTTGCAGGGCCGGGATGACCAGGATGGCGATGGGATAAAGCGCCATGCTGATGACGGCCATGAGCGGATTCAAATAAAAGAGATAGCCGGCGAAAGCGAACAGCGTGAGGATGTTGGTGACGGGCACGGCAATGGCCTGGCCCACGAATTCGCCGGTGTTGGCCACCTCGGCGATGAGCGAGGAGACCACCATGCCGGGCGAGGCCTTGCGGAAAAACGACATGGGGAGCTTTAAGATGTGGGCGTAGAGCTGCTTGCGCAGGTCGGTGAGCGACTGCTGGCCGATGTAGTTCTGCAGGGCGTTTATGGCGAGCTTAAGCCCCGAGGCGGCCACCACGCAGGCGAGATAGTAGCCGCAGTACATGAGGAGCAGATCCAGGCGCTTGAGCGAGATGGCCTGGTTGATGATCTTCTTTTGCATCTCCAGCGGCAGCACCCGCACGGCCACGGTGACCACGATGATGATGAGCAGGATGCCCTGGAGCTTCAAATTGCTGGTCCAGACCCAGGAGAACAGCGACCGTTTGTACAGGGCGTCTGGAATGTCGGGGCGCAGCTTCATGCGACGGTCCGCCTTGGCTCGGATATTTGAAGGACTGTGCCCCGGTTTGCCGGCGAAGGCAATCTAGTCGGCCAGGCTGCGGCGCTTTTCGATCAAATCCATGGCCAACCGGGCCAGGTCGCCGAACTGGGGCTTGGAGATCTGTTCGTCGGCGCCCACGGACAGCCCCTTGTGGCGCAGCTCGTCGGTAATAAGCGAGGAGAACAGGATGACCGGCAGCCGGGCCAGGGCCGGGTTCTCGCGGATGCGCCGGGTCAGGGTATAGCCGTCCAGGCGCGGCATTTCGATGTCCGAGATGACGATGTCCGGGCGCAGGCCCTCCGGGTTCAGGAGCAGGTCCAGGGCCTGCTGGCCGTCGCCGGCCAGCACGATCTCGAAATTGGCGGCTTCCAGGCGCTCGCGGAGCATATGGCGCATGATGCCGGAATCCTCGGCCACCAGGGCCCGCAGGCGTTTTGCCGAGGGCGGCGGGGCGTCGTCGTCCTGGGGCAGGCCGGCGTCGAGTTCGAAGATGATCTTTTCGAGGTCCAAAAGCAGGATGAAGCGGCCTTCGTGGCGCACGAGCCCCGTGACGGCGTTGGCGGCCAGTCCGGCGATGGCTTGATGGGGCGGTTCGACGTCGCGCCAGTGGAAGCGGTGGATGTTGGTGACGCCGGTGGCCAGAAAGCCGGTGGTGCGGCTGTTGAACCGGGTGACCAGGATGACCTCGTGGGGGCGGCGCACCCGGGGCAGCCCCAGCCATACGGCCAGATCCAGCACCGGCAGCACGATGTCGCGCAGCGGTATGGCCCCCATGAAGCAGGGATGCGGCGCGCCCGGGAGCGGTTCCAGGCCCGGCGATTCGATGACTTCCAGCACCTTGGCCACGTTGACGCCGTAGTTGGTGACGCCGCGCTCGGGGCCTTCGTCAATGAAGAATTCGATGATTTCAAGTTCGTTGGTTCCGGCTTCGAGCAAAATATCGGACTGGGCCATGGCGGCTCCCGGCGTAGGCAAGAGGTTGGCGGCTATCTTTCGACGATAGACAAGAGGCGGCAGCCTGTAAATTAAATCCGCCCCGGGCAGGGCCGCCCTTGGTTGACAGCGGCTGAGGGCTTCTTATAGCCAAAGTAAGAGCCGGCATATGCCGCAGCGGCCCCGGGCGCGGCAAAGCCCGGCGGCAAGGAGGAGTCGTCATGCGTCTTTGCGCCCTTATCCTGGCCATGTCCCTGCTTCCGGCCCCGGTCATGGCCGCCTCGTGGAGCTTTTCCACCCCCTACGGCTCGACTTCGGGTTCCCTGGACCCCAATGCCGTGACCGTCAGCAGCTCCGGCAGTCTGTCCGTGTCCTCCACGTTGCTGGATTGGAGCTTTACCTTGGACAAGCCCACCACCAGCCTGTCCGGGTCGGCCACGGTCAACGGCCAGGCCTATTCCGGTTCCTTTGACTGGAGCGACCTGTTCGCCTGGCTCTTTGGCTAGACGCGCCCCGTCCTTGCCGTCCCCTCGCTCCCCCATCCAGGGGGTCCGGGGGGCTTAGCCCCCCGGCCGCCGGAGGCATCTTCGTCTTTTCTCTTTCGCCCCATGCTCGAACGCGAACTCGAAATATTCCTCCACGGCCCGGGCGGCATCCGTCGGTTGTTCATCTATCGACGCTGGATGTTTCTCGCCCCGGCCCTGGTCCTTTTGGCCCTGGCCTCGGCCGGGGCCTGGCTGTGGCGGTTCGAGGCCGGCTACGAGACCCTGGCCGCCCGGCGTCAGGCCGCCTTGGGGCGGCTTGTGGCCCAGAAGGCGGCGGCCATGCGCCTGCGCGAGCGCCTGCGCCTTTTGGGGGAGGAGGCCGGGCGCATTGCCTCGTTTAACGCCAAGCTCGGGATCATGCTCGACCAGCCGGCGGCCGACCCCGGCACCATGGGCGAGGCCCGGGCCCCCCGGATGCCGGGCGCGGCCATGGGCGAAGCCCTGGGGCGGCGGCTTTTTGATTTCCTGGACGCCTTAAGCGGGCGCATGGCCCGGGAGGAGGCGGCCCAGCAGCTGCTGGCCCGAAGCCTGGTGGACCGTAAGCTGGAGTTTCTGGCCAAGCCCACCCTGTGGCCGGCCCGGGGCTACGTCACCTCCGGGTTTGGCTCGAGGCGTTCGCCTTTTGGCCGGGGCGGCGATTTTCATAACGGCGTGGACATCAAGGTGCCCACCGGCAGCCCGGTCTATGCCGCCGGGGCCGGGCGCGTGGTCGAGGCCGGGACCATGGCCGGCTACGGGTTCATCGTCATCATCGCCCACGACTACGGCCTGGAGACGGTCTACGCCCACCTCAAGAAGTTCGACGTCAAGGTCGGCCAGGAAGTCAAGCGCGGCCAGTTGATCGCCCAGTCCGGCAACTCCGGCCGCAGCACCGGCGCGCACCTGCACTACGAAGTCCGGGCCGGCGGCACGCCGGTCAATCCCCGGCAGTATCTCCTCGATTAATCGCGAAGCCGCTGGCCCACCGTCGCGAAGGCCTCGGCCAGGGCGGCCCAGGCCAGGTCCAGGTCGCGGGCGGCGGCCTGTTCCATGGCCTGCCGGGAGAAAAGCCCGTCGAGCTTGGCTCGCGCGCCAAGGAGCTGGCCCACGGCGGCGGCGCTTTTGGCCTGGGCCGGTCCGGCGTGCTGGCGGTGGGCCACGGCGGCGGTCCCGACGTAGACGGCTCGGCGACCGGCGATGAATCCGGCCAGGTCCCGGGCCAGATCGTCGAATTGGCTTGGGGAGAAGCGGATGTCAAAGGGAGGGGCCAGCCCGGTGAGGGCGCGGGAACGCAGCAGATGGCAACAGCCGGAAACCGAGGCGCAGGGACGAACGACCGCCAGGAGGCCGAGGTCCGGCCCGGGGCCGACATTGACCAGCGGCCGCACGACATGGGTCTCGTCCGGGGGCAAAAGCCGCACGTCGGCGGACTGGGCGATCCGGGCCGCGCCCGGGGCGTCGGCGACCACCCGGGCTCCGGCCACGTCGGCCTCGGGGTCGGCGGCCAAGGCCCCGGCGAGTTGTTCCAGCCAGTCCGGAGCGACCAGGGCGTCGTCGTCGAGGTAGGCGGCCAGATCGTCGGACCCCAGGCCGGCGACGCGGGCCAGCCAGTTGCGGGCGGCCGGCGCGCCGACGTTTATGGGCAGGGACAAGCAGGCAAACCGGCCCGGGGCGAAGTGCTCGGCCATGGCCCGGCACACCGCCGCCGTGTCGTCGGTTGCGCCGTTGTCCAGCACCGTGACCCGGGCCGGCCCGAGCCGGCTTTCCGCCAGCCGTTCCAGGGTCGGGCGCAGCAGGGCGGCCCGGTTCCAGGTGTAGACGAAGACGTGGAGCGCCCCGGGCAGGGCGCTCAGATCGGCGGCCGGCGGCGGCGCCAGGAGGGCGGCCAGCCGGGCCGTGAGATCGGGATGCCAGTTCTCCTCGCGCCACAGCGTCGCCAGGACCTCGGCCGCGGCCTCGCGCTGGCCGGCCTCGGCCAGCAGATGGGCCTGGGCCAGGGCGGCGTAGCGCGGGAAGCAGTCCCGGTCCAGGCGGGAAAGGGTCGCCTGCCAGGCGGCCGGGCCGTCCCAGGCCAGGGCGGCTTCCAGGGCCAGACGCGCGCCAAGGGACGTCAAGACGGGATCGGCCAGAAGCGGGGCAACGGCCTGCCGGGCAAGCTCCGGCAGCCTGCGGGACAGGGCCAGGGCAAAGGCCTTGCCGCGCCAGTAGAGGCCGTGCCGGGGATCGTCCATGGCGGGAGCCAGAAAAGCCAGGGCCGGGCCGGGGTCCGGGGCCTGGGCCAGAGGGGCCAGGATATGGGCGTTTGCCGGACGGACCAGCCGCCGGGCCAGTTCCCGGGTGAGCGCCCGACGGGCCGGGGCGTCGTTCAGGGGCCGGC
>DLGG01000011.1 GCA_002482565.1 Solidesulfovibrio magneticus | reverse complement strand
ATGGCGGCCGCGCCCACGGCGACGCCGGCCGCAGCGGCGGCGGCCAGGGGAATGGCCTCGGCCGGCAGCTCGTCGGTATCGGGCAGGGCGGCGAAATCGGTCAGATCGTCGGCCTCGGGCAGGGAGTCCCGCGGAGCGGGCTGGTCCGGGGCGGCATCGAAGGCGGCCAGGACGGCGGCGTCCTCGGGGGCGTCGGGCAGCGTGCCGAGCAGGTCGGGCAGGGGTTCATCGTCGCCGGGTTCGGCCAAAAGCGCGTCGATGTCGGCGTCGCTGACGGCCTTGGGGGCCTCGTCGTCGTCGATGTCGGCCAGGACGGCGGCCACGGCTTCGGGTTCGCCGGCGGCGGCCGCTTCGGGCGTGGCGGTTTCGAAGTCGAGATCGGCCAGATCCATGGGCTCGTCGCCGTTCGGGACAGATGCGGCGGCGTTGTCGGGCGCGACGTCGAGGTCGCCGAAGTCGAGGTCATCCAGGCTGCCGGCGGCGTCCGCGTCCTTGACGGCGTCGCCGGGGCCGAGATCCTCGAAGGAGACATTGGAAATATCAGGGGAAACGGCGTGTTCCGGGGCCGCGTCGTCGTCCAGGCCCAGGCCGGTGAGAGCCAGGGCGTCGTCATCGTCGGCGGCGACGGCCGCCGCAGGGGAAGACGCGGGGTTGTCGTCGCCCAATCCCAGGCCGGCCAGGGGATCGTCGGCGTCGTCATCCAGGCCGAAATTGGAAAGATCAACGGCGGCGTCGTCCGCAGCGGCGGCGGTTGCCTTGGGAGCGGCGTCTTCGGCCTCGAAACCGGCCAGATCGATGAGGTCGTCCTCGCCGTCCGAAGCCGCGGCGGCCTTGGGTTCGTCATCGACCTCGAAACCGGCCAGGTCGAAAAGATCATCCTCGCCTGCGGCATCCGCCGGGGCGGCGGCGGCCGGCGGCGCTTTGGCCGGCAGGGGTTCGGCGTCGCCGAAAAGATCGTCGAGCTCTTGTTCGAAGCTCATGTCGACACCGTCGTCGGCCGCGCCATTCCCGGCGCCGCCCTCTTCCACGAGGTCGGTGAGATCGATGATGTCGTCGTCGGCATCGGGAAGGGGCTTGTCGCTTGCCATGGAATACCTCGGCCGGGTTGCATCGCGCCGTCGCGGGACCGGGGGATAGGCTCCCGGCCCCGCGACATGCGCAGTGGGGTTAGGCGCCCTTCTTGGGGTGGCACTCAGGGCACTTGGTGGGGCCCTTGGCTTCCTTCTTGTGGCAGCCCATGCAGCTCTTTTCGCTCTTCATGTCGTGGAAGGCACGATAGAACGACTTGTCGCTGGTCTTGTCCTTGGGATCAAGGCTGTCGTGGCAGCCGGCCGAGGAGCACTTCTGGGTGGCTTCGCCCTTGTGATGGCAGGCCTTGCAGTCAATCTTGGCGTGTCCCTTGTGGGAGAACTTCACCGGCGACTGGGTGGCAGGCATGCCCTCGGGGGCTTTGATCTCTCCGTCAGCCGGAGCGTCCACGGCGTGGACCATGGGCAGGCCGACAAAGCCCACCAACGAGGCGCACATCAGACACGAAACCAATGCTTTTCTCATCCCTCACACCTCCTTCCAAGAATAATTTTTCACTTAGAGGGTGTACGGCCAGCCCGGACAGCCTGTCAAGGCATACGCCCCGGAAAAGACGAAGGATTTACCCTCCCGGCGGTCGGAAATCAGCCCTCCAGGGCGTACTTGCCGGCGTAGCCGCGCGGGGTGAGGAAACGGCCGGCGGCCAGCCGGCTGGAGCCGGCGCCGACCACCACCAGGGTGAGCATGTCGGCCCAGGCGGGATCGGCCTCGGCCAGGCTGGTCAGGCGAATCTCCTGGGCCGGGCGGAAGGCGTTTTTGACCATGCCGACCGGCGTCCCGGGATCACGATGCCGGGCGGCCCGGGCCAGGGCCTCGGCCAGATGGCCCGAGCGCTTGCGGGAGCGGGGATTGTAGATGGCGACCACGAAATCGGCGGCAAAGGCCGCCTCCAAGCGCGCTTCGATGACCGGCAAGGGCGTGAGCAGGTCGGAGAGCGAAATGACGGCGAAGTCGTGGGTCAGCGGCGCGCCTAAAAGCGCCGCCGCCGCGCACACGGCCGGAATGCCCGGGACCACGGAAAAATCGAGGGCCTCGGCCAAGCCCATGGCGTCGAGCATTTCCAGGGCCAGCCCGGCCATGCCGTAGACCCCGGCGTCGCCGCTGGAGACAAGCACCACCCGCCGGCCGACGGCGGCGGCCTTCAGGGCGGTCCGGCAACGGGCCACCTCGCCGGTCATGCCCGTAGCCACCACGTCCTTGCCGGCGAGCAGATCCGGGGACACGAGATCGACATAGGGGCCGTAGCCGACGATGCAGCCGGCCTCGGCCAGGGCCGCCTCGGCCATGGGGGCCAACAGCGCGGCGTCGCCCGGGCCAAGGCCGACCACGGTCAGCGCGCCAGGGCCAGGGCCAGCGTCGCCACGGCGTTTTTGGTCTTCGGGGCCACGAGCCTGCCCCGGTTCGTCGCCAGGATGGCCGCCGCTTCGCATACGCTTTCCACTCCCATATGTTTGGCCGCCATCGCCGAGGGATGGGGCACGCTTATGCCGGACAGTTCGTCGGCGGAAAAAAACACGGTCCCGGCCCCAAGCCGCCGGGCCGCTTCCAGCAGGCCCGGCTCCTGGCGCTTGGCCTCAATGCTGGCCACAAGGCCGATGCTGGCCGGAGCCAGCCGGTACTGGCGGCAGGCCGCGTCAACGAGCTCCAGGATGGACTCGACCGAAGCGCCCTTGCGGCAGCCGACGCCGGCGGCCAGGACGCGCGGGCGCAGGTAAAGCCGTGTGGGCGTTTGCGGCCCGGCCCGCCAATCCACCACCACCAGGGGGTCGTCCGGCCCCGCGCCGGCCGGATCGGCCAGCCAGACGAAATGCCGGGCAACGGCCTCGGGCGGCGTGAATGCGCCCAGGGGATCGAACACGGCGACCTTCTCCCCGGCGGCCAGGGCGGCGTTGACGCGGCGGGTGGCGACGGGGTTGTCCAGGGCCAGGCCGGCGTCCCGGGCCAGCAGCTCGATAGCCGGCGCGCCTGCCGCGTCGGTGGCGGTGGTGACCACGGCCACGGCCCCGGTCAGGCCGGCCAAACGCCTGGCCAAGTCGTTGGCCCCGCCCAGATGGCCGGACAACAGGCTTACGGCAAAGGTCGCGGCGTCGTCCAGGCAGACCACGGCCGGATCGACCGCCTTGCCGCGAAGGTGCGGCGCGACGGCCCGCACGGCGATGCCGCAGGCGCACAGAAAGATATGGGCGCGGCGCTGGTGGAAGGTTTTGGCCACCAGCTCGGACAAGGAAGCAAAGGGCACGGCCCCGCCGTCGGCCAGCCGGGCCGGGGCGTAAAGCGTTGCCGGCAGTTCCCGGGCCAGGGTCCGGCCCAGGGCCAGCCCCTTGGCCGTGACGGCATAGATGGCGACGTCGCCGGGCGTGGATGCGTTCATGAAAAAAGCATAGGCCATTTCGCCCCGGGACTAAAGACGAGCCGGCCAGGAGCCGATAAGCATTGCGAACGGGACGAGTCCCGGACAGGAGAGAGCCATGATCGATGCGGTGGACAGCGGCGGATACGGGACGCTCGGGCTGTACGCGGCCCAGGCTCCCGCCGTGCCTGATCCGACGCCGCCGCCGCGAACTGTCAGCCTCGATGCCGAACCCGTCCGCGCCTCCCAGGCAAGCCTGCCGATCCAGGGCCAGGGAAGCGGGCCGTTGCCCGGGACGCAGTCCGGCGCGGACGGTTCGGCCACTTCAGGCCGCGAATTCGGCGACAGCGGTTTTGCCCAGTCCCGCCAGACGGCGGTGCTGGCCTCCCTGGCCGGCGCGGCGTCGCCCGTTTCGACGACCGGGGCGGCAACAGCCGACGGCGCTTTGGCCGGCAACGCCGCCGCCAATTCCCGGACGCTTCGGGCTTATGACCGGGCCGGCGCGTCCACCAGCCCCACAGTGGCCTCAGGGGCCATGTTCACGGCCCGGGCCTGAGACCTCATCATCACTTTCCCGTGAAAAACAGCTACCGTACCGGATAGCTGCCCGTGCAGACGTCGCCTTCGGGGATGCCGTCGCGCCAGGGCTTGAGCTGCTCGACGCGCTGTTGGGTCAGCGCGGCCAAACCGTTGCACCAGCACAGGTCAAAGGCCGTGCCGTACTCCCCTTTGTCCCTGGCCGGGTAACGGGCGGCCATTTCGGCGTCGCGGAAGGCCACCCAGGCCCGCTGGGCGATCTTCAGCTTGTCGATGAAATTCTTGTCGTCGGCGTTTTTCTTGAGGACGGCCGCGTAGACGGCGTTGAGTTCGGCGTCGGCCTTTTTGAGGGCCGCGCAGGCGGCGGCGTTGTAGGCCGCCTGGGACTGGGCCAGAGCCGGCAGGGCCGGGGCCGCCAACGTCAACGCCAACGCCAAGACAAACCGTGCAAGCATAGCCCCCTCCCGGCCGCGTCACGCGGCAACCATACTACGCAGCCCCCAGGCAAAGCCCCTTCCCCCTGACAGGGAGGGTCCGGGAGGGGGTTACCCCCTCCCGGCCGCCGGAGGCATCTTCGTATTCGTCTTGATATTCGTACTCGTTTGCCCAGTAACCGTCGTGCGCGGCTTGGGAAACGACACCGT
Source organism: Solidesulfovibrio magneticus (assembly GCA_002482565.1). GTDB lineage: Bacteria > Desulfobacterota > Desulfovibrionia > Desulfovibrionales > Desulfovibrionaceae > Solidesulfovibrio > Solidesulfovibrio magneticus_B. The sequence continues at coordinate 4,715 of DLGG01000011.1, read as the reverse complement.
GACGGTGGTGCCTTTCTGTTCGGAGGTGGCCATGGCGATCTTGGCCCCGTGGGTTTCGGCGATGAGCTTGGCCCCGTAAGCGCCAAGGCCGGTGCCGTCTTTTTTGCCGGCCGTGGCGAACTTGGTGAAAAAGCGCTGGCGCACCGCCGCCGGCACGGCTCCGGCGTTGTGCACGGCCACGTCCAGGGTTTTGCCGTCGGTGAGGGTCACAGCCACGCGCTGGCCGGGCGGCGAGGCTTCCAGGGCGTTTTTGATGAGATTGGAGAGCATGGTGTAGAGGAGCATTTCCTCGCCGCGCACGGCAAAGGCGTCGCCGTCCTGGCGGGGGCGGCCCCGCACGACGACGTCCAGGGCCAGGTCGCTGGCCTCGATGACCCCGCGCAGTTCGCCGGAGATGTTGTCGAGGATGGGCAGGATATCGACCATCTGGGGGGAGAGTTCGTAGACGCCGCGCTCCATGCGGTAGAGATCCAGCGACTGGTTGATCATGTTGAGCATGCGGTAGCCGGCGTGCTGCATGAGGCTGAGCATGTCGTTTTGGCGCTCGGTCAGGTTGCCGTCGCGGCGCAGGAGCTGGGGCAGGGTCAGGACGGCGGTGAGCGGCGACTTGAGGTCGTGGCGGGTCATGCGCTCCACGTCTTCGCGCAGCCGTTCGGCCTTTTTGCGGTCCGTGACGTCAACGATGGTGTAGCCCAGGATGTCGGCGAAGTGGGTGGCGAACTCCGACCCCTTCTCGCTGGTGTAGCGGTCGGGGTTGGAGTCGAAAAAGCTCAGGATGCCGACGAGCTTTTGGGGGCTGAACTTGTCGCGCAGGGGATAGATGAAGCAGGAGCCCAGAAGCAGCACCTTGCGCTCGGCGCAAAAGCCCTGGCCGAAAAAGAATTCCGGGTCGGGCACGGCCCGGATGGAGCCCATGAACGGCCCTGGTCCGGAACCTTTGGGCATGAGCTCGGCCAGCTTGGCCCGAAGAGCCCCGGCTTCGGCCAGGCGCGCCGCGGGCGGCTCGAAGGGGGCGTACTCCCCGGCGTCGAGCAGCAGGCTCACGGCCCGCAGGCCAAAAAGGTCCTTGATGCGCTCCAGCACGGCCGGCAGATCCTCGTGGCCGCGCATGAGCTCCACCACCCGGATGGCCTTGCGGAACTTCTCAAAGGCCGTGAAACTGCCCTCGAAGCGGTCCACCACGGTCTTGAGCTTGGCCTGCAGATCCACGCATTGCTTGCGGTTGCGCTCGTTTTCCTTGCGGCTGTCGAGAATCTCGGCCTGGGCCAGGGCCACGGCGTTGGCCCGCATCTTGATGGAGCGGCGCAGCTCGGACAGGGCTTTTTTGAACCGGTAGCCGTTGCGGTCGGCAAAGGCCTCCTCCAGGGCGAGGAGGCGTTCCTGGATGTCGGGGAAATCGTGGGTGTCGGCCATGGAAGGATCAGCGCCGGCCGGCACGGGTTGGCGCCAGCACGCGACAAGATATGGCCGCTCGCGCGGCTATGCGCGCAAACGGCCCGTAGCCGGCCGCACCCTGCCGGGCCGGCCCCCCTGGGACACATGGACGAAATGGCATGAAGGCTCCCTGCGACAACCGCCCGACCCCCCGTCCGGCGTTTGCCGTCCCCACCCTACGGCAAGCGCCCGCCGGGCGCAACGCCGGGAGCCGGGCTTTTGACTTTCGCCATCCTCGCGGGTACAAGCGCAACGTCGATTCCGCCCCGGCTGCCCGGGGCAGGCCATACGCGTTCGCCACGCAAGGGGAACCAAACCGCATGCATCACGTACTTCGCGCCAGCATCCTGGCCGCCATAGCTCTCCTGGCCCTGGTCGTCGCGCCCCTGGCCGACCCGGCCCTGGCCCTGGCCAAGGAACAGCCCGCCAAATCCCAGGCCAAACCGGCCGCCAAGAAGTCGGCCAAGGCCGATGCTACCCCCAAAGCCAAGAAACCGGCCAAAGCCGCCAAGGCCGCCGCGCCGTCCAAAGCGCCCCACCCGGCCAAGGCCGCCCTGGCCGACAGCCCGGCCCAAAAGCCCCGCCGGGCCAAAAAAGGCGAGCTCCCGGCCAAGGCCGACATCGAAAACGAGGAAGGCGACATCGGCGCCTGCGCCGTGGGATCGCCGCTGACCGTCAAATCCGCCATCCTGTGGAACATGAACACCGGCGAGGTGCTCTACGAGCAAAACCCGGACGTGCAGATTCCGCCGGCTTCGCTGACCAAGGTGCTCACGCTCTACATCCTCTTCGACGCCATCCGTCAAGGCCGGCTGCGCCCCTGGGACGTCATCGAAGTTTCCCAGCGGGCCGCCGCCCAGGGCGGCTCCAACATGCGCCTGCGCCCGGGCGAGCAGGTCAAGGTCACGGACCTCATCAAGGGCATTGCCGTGGCCTCGGCCAACGACGCCTGCATGGCCATCGCCGACAACCTGGAAAACGGCAACGCCGAGGCCTTCGTGGCGCTGATGAACGACACGGCCAAGCGCCTGGGCATGACCAATTCGGTGTTCTTCAATCCCAACGGCCTGCCGGCCGACGGCCAGGTGACCACGGCCCGGGATATGCTCAAGCTCGCCGCCGCCTACCTGGAGCAGTTCCCCAAGTCGCTCACCATCCACTCCATGCAGTATTTCACCCACAACAACCGCCAGCGCCACAACGCCAATTCGCTGCTGGGCCGCTACGAAGGCGTGGACGGGCTCAAGACCGGCTTCGTGTGCGCCTCGGGCTACAACATCGTGGCCACGGCCATGCGCGGCGACACGCGGCTTATCGCCGTGGTGCTCGGGTCGCGCAACCCGCGCGTGCGTGAACGCGAGACGGCCAAGCTGCTGGACCAGGGCTTCAAGATGGTTCAGGCTAAAAAGGCCGCCGGCCCCACGCCCGTGGCGGCGGCGACGCCGCCGGCCGGGCCGGCCCAGGCCGTGGGACAGCCCTGAAGCGATCACGCCCCTGACCAGGGCGGACGCAATGCACAGCAAGGGAGCGCCGGCCGCTCCCTTTTTTTCGTCCCAGGAGAGATGGGAGCCTCAGGCCGCCGGATCTTCCTTCCTGCTCCCGCCTATCGCCGCCGTCCCTGCCCCCCTTACCCATTTGGGGGGTCCGGGGGCCTCAGGCCCCCGGCCGCCGGAGGCATTCATAATCCTCTTCTTCGAACCCTAATTTTCGCATCCGCTTCGGCGCGAGCAACGTCGCCGCCTCGGCCTGGGGCAGCAGGCCCACGGCGTCGAGGTGGGCGGCCAGGGAGCGGCCGGCAGCTTTCGCTTCGGCCATGAGTCGGGCCACGGTCTCGTAGCCCAGGGCCGGCACCAGCACCGTGGCCAGGGCCTGGCTTTTGTCCACCAGTTCCCGGCAGCGCGTCTCGTCGGCCTCGATGCCGGCCACGCATTTGTCGGCGAAAACGGTCGAGGCGTCGCGCAGCAGGCGGATGGATTCCAGGAACTTGTGGGCCAGCAGCGGCAGATATTGGTTGATTTCGAGCTGGCCCAGGCCGGCGACCAGGGTCACGGTCTGGTGGTTGCCCATGACCGTCAGCGCGACCTGGCCCACGCACTCCGGGATGACCGGATTGACCTTGCCGGGCATGATGGACGATCCGGCCTGCAAGGCCGGCAGGCGGATTTCGCCCAGGCCCGTGTGCGGGCCGCTGGCCAAAAGCCGCAGGTCCGAGGCGATTTTCAGCAGATTGGCGGCAAAAGCCGACAGGATGCCCGAAACCTCGACGAAACAGTCGGCGTTGGCCGTGGCGTCCACGAGGTTTTCCGCCCGCGACACCGGCAGCCCGGTCAGATGGCGCAGGTGCTCGGCCGCCTTGAAAATAAAGGCGCGCGGCGCGCCAAGGCCCGTGCCCACGGCCGTGCCGCCCAGCGGCACCTGCTTGATGCGCTCGCGGCATTTGAAGATGCGCCACCGGTCCCGGGCCACGGCCTCGGCGAACGCGCCAAAGGTCATGCCCAGCGTCATGGGCACGGCGTCCATGAGTTCGGTGCGGCCCACCTTCACGACGTTGGCAAAGGCCGCTTCCTTGGCCTGCAAGGCGTCCTGCAGGCGCGAGGCGGCCGTCTCCAGCTCCTTGAGCAGCGTGAGCGCCGCCACCCGAAGCGCCGTGGGGTAGGTGTCGTTGGTGGACTGGTGCAGATTGACGTGCCCCAGCGGCGAGAGAAATTCGTAATCGCCGGGCTGGCGGCCCAGGAGCTGCAAGGCGCGGTTGGCCACGACCTCGTTGACGTTCATGTTGGTGGAGGTGCCGGCCCCGCCTTGCAGGGCATCGACGGGGAATTGCTCGGCATGGCGGCCGGCGGCGATTTCGCGGCAGGCGGCCACGATGGCCGAGGTCCGGGGCGCGTCGAGATGGCCGGCGTCCTGATTGGCCAGGGCGCAGGCTGCCTTGACCCAGGCATAGGCGGCGAGAAGCTCCGGGGCCACGACCTGGCCCGAAACCGGAAAATTGGCCACGGCCCGAGCCGTGTGCACGCCGTAAAGGCTGCCCTCGGGGAGCGTCACCGCTCCAAGGGCATCAGTGTCCTGTCGCATGGAGCACGCTCCCCGAAAGGCAACCAGTGCGGCAGGCCGATCCCCGGACCATCCGGTTGGCGACCCCCGCTGCGGCGGCTTGGGTAACACGAATCCTGTAAAAGATCATCCAGGGCTCCGCCCTGGACCCGGCAGGGCGCTGCCCTGCACCCGCCGGGCGCTGCCCGGACCCGGCAGGGCGCTGCCCTGCACCCGCACGGGCGCTG
>DLGG01000033.1 GCA_002482565.1 Solidesulfovibrio magneticus | reverse complement strand
TCGGGCGGTTTTCAGGTCGCGCCGCCTTGGGCGCGACCTGAAAACCGCCCGAAGCAAAAAATAAATTTCAGGAAGTTGACTATATTATGCCAGATACGAACAAACCGGCAACATCCCCCTCCACCCAGGAAAAAGTTTTTGGGGAAGAAGGGGGTCCGGGGGAGGAAACCCCGGGCCACGCGGCCCGCAGCGACGGGGAAACCCGGCCTGGGGGAGCGCCCAATGCCATCCATGCCATAGCCTTGGTCGGGGCAAGGGGCGGCATGGGCCAGCTTGTCGCGGCCAAATGCCGGGCGGTGGGCGTTGCTGTTCGGGAGCTGGACCGGCCGCTGACCGATGACGGCATCGCGGCGGCCCTGTCCGGGGCGGACATGGTGCTGGTTTCGGTGCCGGTCTACGCCACGGCCGAGGTGACGGCCAGGCTCGCCCCGCATCTGGCCGCGCATCAAATTTTGGCCGACGTCGGCTCGGTCAAGACGCTGCCCATCGCCGCCATGGTCGAGGGCTACGCCGGGCCGGTGGTGGGCACGCATCCGCTTTTTGGCCCGGCTCCGGCGCAGGACGACGAATTGCGCGTGGCGGTCATGGACGGCCGGCCCGGGCAGGACGTCTGGGCGACGACGCTTGTGGCCGACTGGTGCCGCCGCATCGGCTTTGCCCCTTTCCCGTCCACGGCCGAGGAGCACGACAAGGCGGCGGCCTATGTCCAGGGCCTCAATTTCGTCACCACCGTCGCCTATCTTGCCGCCCAGACGGCCGGCGGCGAGGTGCGCAAGTACCTGACCCCGTCCTTCGAGCGCCGGCTGGTGGCGGCGGAAAAGCTCATCACCAAGGACGCGGCCCTTTTCACGGCCCTTTTCGAAGCCAATCCGCACAGCCATGAGGCCGTGCGAAACTACCGGAATTTCCTCAATATCGCCGCCGGCGGCGACATCGACCTGCTGGTGCGCCGGGCCGAGGCCTGGTGGACCGAGAAGACGGAAAAAAAGGACAACCCATGAGTGCGATCAAGCTCCGCCAGGAAGGGACGTGGCTGCCGGCCGACGTCCAGACGCCCATCAGCCTGTTCCTCGGGCTTGTGGGCGAGCGGCCCGGAATCCTTCTCGAAAGCGCCGAAGTCGACGGCCGCCTGGGCCGTTACAGCCTTATCGCCTGGGATTTCCGCCTGCGCATCCGTTTGAAGGATGGCAAGCTCGACGTCAGCGCCCGGGACCAGCGCCTGGCCGGCCTGGAGAAGCATTCCGGCCGGGGCATGATGGAGGGGCTTCGGGCCGTCCTGGCCGACCTCAACATCCTGGCCCCCGAGGGCTTTGACGACGTGCCGCCCATCACCCGCTCCCTGGTGGGCTATTTCGGCTACGGCGTGGCCGGGGTGTTCGAGCCGAAACTCGCCAAGGTCCTGCCGCCCGACGAGGCCGAATTCTGTCTCGTGCTGCCCGGCCGGGTGGTGCTTTTCGACCACGTCAAGCACCGCTGCCTGCACTTGTCTTTAGATGAAGGCAAGAAGGCCAAGATCGAGCACGCCAACATCTTTGCGCCCATGAACCGGCCGGTGCTCGGCAAGGTGGTCAACACCCCGGACGCCCAGGGCTACATGGACGCGGTGGCCCAGTGCAAGGAAATGATCCGGGCCGGCGAGTGCATCCAGACCGTGCTATCCACCCGGTTCGCCGCGCCGTTTTCCGGCGACCCGTTCGTGGTCTACCGCCGGCTGCGCCAGGTGAACCCCTCGCCCTACATGTTTTTCATGCGCCTGCCGCGCGTGACGCTCCTTGGTTCCTCCCCGGAGCTGCTCATCCGCTGCCGCGACGGCGAGCTGACCACCTGCCCCATCGCCGGCACGCGCCATCGCAGCGCCGATCCCGTCGAGGACGATCGTCTGGCCGAGGAGCTCTTGGCCGATCCCAAGGAGCGCGCCGAACATGTCATGCTGGTGGACCTTGGCCGCAACGACCTGGGCCGCATGGCCGAAAAGGGCACGGTGAAGGTGGAGAAGTTCATGACCGTGGAGCGGTTTTCCCACGTCATGCACATCGTCTCCTACGTCACGGCCAAGCTCAAAAAGGGCCTGGACGCCCTGGACGTGCTGCAATGCGCCTTCCCGGCCGGCACGCTGTCGGGCGCGCCCAAGGTGCGGGCCATGGAAATGATCGCCGACCTGGAAAACCGGCTGCCGCGCGGCCCCTACGCCGGCTGCATCGGCTGGATCGGCCTGGACGAAGGCCGCGTCAATCTCGACACGGGCATCACCATCCGCAGCATGTGGATTCGCGACGGCATGGCCTCGTGGCAGGCCGGCGCCGGCATCGTCTACGACTCGGACCCGGCTTCGGAATGGAAGGAGTGTCAAAACAAGGCCCGGGTCATCGCCGAAGTGCTGGCCGCCAAGGAGGAAGGCGATGTTTTTACTTATTGATAACTTCGACTCGTTCACCTTCAACGTGGTGCAGGCCTTCCAGCAGTGCGGCCACGATCCGGTGGTGCTCAAAAACGACGACCCCAAGATTCTGGAGCTGGCCGCCTCGGGCAAGCTGGAGAAGGTCTGCATCTCGCCCGGGCCGAGCAACCCGACCAACGCCGGGCTGTGCCTGCAGTTCTTAGAGTTGCTGCCGGCCACGACTCCGGTCTTCGGCGTCTGCCTGGGCCATCAGATTTTGGGCCATTTCGCCGGCGCGCCGGTGGTTGTCGCCGACCGCATCATGCACGGCAAGACTTCCGACGTGTACCACCGCGAGACCGGGCTTTTCGAGGGCCTGCCCAACCCCATGGAGTGTTGCCGCTACCATTCGCTGCTGGTGCTGGCCTCCAAGGCCCCGGACAAGCTCGAAATCACGGCCTGGACCGAGCAGAACGAAGTGATGGGGCTGCGGTATCGGGATAGGCCGTGGGTCGGCGTGCAGTTTCACCCGGAGTCGGTGTTTACGCCGGATGGGATGAAGTTGATCGGGAATTTCCCGGACAAGATTTTGTAAGGGCATAGAGACGGTCGAGGAGGGTTTGTCATGTCCGTGCATATCGCTTTCGAGCTTCCCGAAGACGTGTTTTCGACGTTTCGGCAAACGCCTGACGAGTTCGTGCGGGAGATGCGACTGACCTCGGCCGTCAAATGGTACGAGCTTGGGCTGGTGTCGCAGTCCAAGGCGGCGGTGGTGGCGGACGTGAGCCGGCAGGAGTTCCTGGCGGCGCTGGACAGGTTCGGGGTGTCGCCGTTTCAGGAGACGGTCGAGGAAGTGGGCGAGGCGCTGGACCATGGCTGAAACCAGAGCGGAAGTCTGGGTGGTCAACGCGTCGCCGCTCATCGCCCTTGGAGCCATCGGACAGCTTGGCTTGCTGATCGAATCAGGCCGGAAAATTTGCGTCCCCGAGGGCGTGGCCCTGGAAATCGGCCAGGGGGCCGACGACGACGCGGCGGCCCGGTGGCTGGCCGGCCCTGGCGCGGGCCATGTCGTCGCCGTGCCGCAACTGGACGGACGGGTAGCCTCTTGGGATCTCGGCCTTGGCGAGAGCCATGTGTTGACGGCCTGCCTTGCCGGCCCGCCGGCCTGGGCCGTTGTGGATGACCGCGCCGCCAGACGATGCGCCAAGGCCTTGTCCGTGCCGTGTCTGGGAACGCTGGCCGTGGTTGCCCTGGCCCGCAGGCAGGGCCGCATCCCGGCGGCCGCTCCGGTGTATGCGGCCCTGCGTCGCCAGGGATTTCGCATCAGCCAGGATGTGCTCCGCGCCGTACTCGAACAGTTGGGCGAATGATTTTTCGCCGGCCATGAAGAAAGGACCAGCAAACGTGAACACCATCCCCGCCCTCATCGACAAGGCCGAGGCCAGCCTTCGCGCCGCGCGGCTGCTTGGCAGCGAGGGCTACCTCGATTTCGCCGTGGGTCGCCTCCACGCCGTCATGCGCTACGTGGCCGAGGCCTTCCTCATCCGCCACGGCTACCCCGTGGCCGACGCCGCCAACGTCCCGGCGGCCTTTGCCCTGCACCTGACCGCCACCGGCTACCTGCCCGGAACCTTCAACCGGTTCCTCACCGAAGCCGCCCGGCTGCGCGACCGGGCCGAAAACGAAACCGATACCGGCATCACCGCCGAAGACGTGTCCGAACAGATCGAACGGGCCAAGGCCTTCCTCTACCTCGCCCGCGAAGAACTCGCCGACACGCCCAAATCACCCCCGCACGCCGCCGCATAAGGAGTCCACCGTGGAAAAACACGTAGAATGCCTCGAACTCTTGGCCATCGGCAAGGACCTGCCCCAAGACCTCGCCGCCTACGCCTTCCGGGCCATGTACACCGGCGAAATGCCCGCCTCGTGCGTGGGCGCGTTTCTCATGGGCCTCAAGACCAAGGGCGAGGCCGCCGTGGAAATCGCCGCCGGCGTCACCTCCGCCCTGGAACAGGCCCGGCTGGTCGAAGGCCTCACCGGCCCGCGCATCGACACCTGCGGCACCGGCGGCGACAACACCTGCTCCTTTAACTGCTCCACCGCCGTGGCCCTGTACCTCGCCGCCATGGGCCACAAGGTCGTCAAACACGGCAACCGCGCCGTGTCGAGCGCCTGCGGCAGCGCCGACGCCGTGGAATCCCTGGGCTTCCCCCTGGTCGTCGAACCCGACGCCGTGGCCGCCGAACTGGACAAACACAATTTCGTGTTCCTTTTCGCCCCCAACTACCACCCGGCCTTCAAACGCATCGGCCCCATCCGCAAGGAACTCGGCGCGCGCACGCTGTTCAACCTCATGGGACCGCTTTTGAACCCCGCCCGGCCCACGCACCAGATTCTCGGCGTGCCCACCTCGCGCCACGTGCCGCTCATGGCCGAGGTACTGGCGCTCACCGGCCTGTCGCGCGGCGTGGTCGTCCACGGCGCCGGCGGCTTTGACGAGTTGACCCCGTTCGGCCCGGCCGACGTGTGCTGGGTGAAGGACGGTTGGCTCAAAAAGGAGCGCATCGACCCGGCGACCTTGGGCGTGTCCGAAAGCAAGCTCGGCGACGTGGTGGTCTCGGGCCGCGACGAGGCCGTGGCCGTGCTGCAAGGCGTGCTCTCCGGCAAAGGCCCCCAAGCCATGCTCGACATGGTGGCCTTAAACCTCGGCTGCGCCCTGCATCTGCTTGAAGACGGCCTCACCCTGCGCCAGGGCGTGGACAAGGCCAAGGACGCCATCGCCCAGGGCGCGGCGGCCGCGTTTTTCAAGGACGTGTTCCATGCTTGAGAAGTTTCGGGCCGCCAAGGCGGCCGAAGTGCGCCGGCTGGTCGGCCTGGAGGCGGCCCAGCAGTTGCCCGAGCCGTACACGGGCAAACGGCCGTCGTTTTCCGACGCGCTCATCGCCAAGGCTCCCATGGCCGTCATCGCCGAGTACAAGCGGGCCTCGCCGTCCATGGGCGACATCAACCTGGGCCTTGGCCCGGACGATGTGGCCGCCATGTACGCCGCCTCGGGAGCCGCCGCCATCTCGGTCTTGACCGAGGAGACCTACTTCAAGGGGTCGCTGGACTACCTCGAAACCATGAGTTCTTGCGGGTTGCCGCTGCTGCGCAAGGACTTCCTGCTCCATCCCTTGCAGGTGGTGCAGACGGCGGCCACCAAGGCCTCGGCGCTGCTCCTCATCGTGCGGATGCTCACCGACGTGGAATTAAATGAGATGCTGCGCCTGACCTACGACGCGGGCCTGGAAGCCGTGGTCGAGGTCTTTGACGAGCGCGACCTGGAACGCGCCGAAGCCGCCGGCGCGCACATCATCCAGGTCAACAACCGCGACCTCGACACCTTGAAGACCGACTTCGCCGTGGCCGCGCGGCTGGCTGCCTACAAACGGCCCGGCCGGCTGTGGATCGCCGCCAGCGGCATCAAGACCCGGGCCGACGTCGACGCCATGCAGTCGCTTGGCTTCGACGCCGTGCTGGTCGGCACCTCGATCATGGCCGAGGCCGACCCCGGCGCGGCCCTGGCGAGACTCGCGGGGAGCACGGCATGAGCGCCCCCCTGGCCAAGGTCTGCGGCATGACCCGCGCCGAGGACGTCGTCGGCTGCGCCGAAGCCGGGGCCGACCTGCTCGGCTTTATCTTCGCCGCCAAAAGCCCGCGCCGCCTGACCCCGGCCCAGGCGGCGGCCCTGCCGCGCGTCGCGGCCAAGCGCGTGGGCGTCTTCGTGGAGCAGTCCCTCGAAGAGGTGCTCGCTATCATGGCCGAGGCCGAACTCGACCTGGCCCAGCTCCACGGCGGCCAGGACCCGGATTTCTGCCGGGCCGTGGGACCGCACCGGGTCATCCGGGCCTTCTGGCCCCAGAAGCACCCGACGCTGGGCAGCCTCGCCGCCGAGATGGCCGCCTTCGAGGGTGCTGTCCGCTACGCGCTGCTTGACGCCGGAACGTCCGGCGGCGGCCACGGCACATCCCTGGATTTCGCCGCCCTGGCCGAACTCTCCCCGCCCATGCCCTGGCTTTTGGCCGGGGGCCTGGGGCCGGACAACATCGCCGAAGCGCTGCGACTGGCCAAACCGCACGGCGTGGACCTCAACTCCGGCGTGGAATCCTCGCCAGGCCTCAAGGACCTCCAAAAAGTCCGGAGGTCCCTTTGGTCCGTGAAAGGCGTGTGACGCGGGAAGATTGGGGCGCTGCCCCAAGCCCCGCCGGGGGGCTCAGCCCCCCGGACCCCCGACATGGGGGTGCGGCGTTCACCGCCGCTAACGTCGGAAATTTGCGCGCACCCATGCGCCACCCCGTTAAAAGTTTTTGGGAAGGGGTCCGGGGAAACCTTTTTTTCAAAAAAGGTTTCCCCGGCCGCCGGAGGCATCTTCATCATGACCATTCATAAAAAAGGCTACTACGGCGACTTTGGCGGGCAGTTCGTGCCGGAGCTGCTCATGCCGCCGCTGTTGGAACTGGAAGAGGCCATGCGCACCATCGTGCCCAGCGAGCCGTTCAAGAAGGAACTCAACGCGCTGCTGGCCGATTACGTGGGCCGGCCGTCGCCGCTGTATCGCTGCCCCAACCTGTCCAAGGAGCTGGGCTTTGATTTGTGGCTCAAGCGCGAGGATTTGAACCACACCGGCGCGCACAAGATCAACAACACCATGGGCCAGGGCCTGCTCACCAAGTACATGGGCAAAAAGGCGCTTCTGGCCGAGACCGGGGCCGGCCAGCACGGCGTGGCCACGGCCACGGCCGCCGCCATGCTGGGCCTGGACTGCATCGTCTACATGGGGGCCGAGGACGTGGTGCGGCAAGCCCACAACGTCAAGCGCATGAAGCTGCTGGGGGCCGAGGTCGTGCCCATCGAGTCCGGCACCAAGACCCTCAAGGACGCCATCAACGCGGCCCTGCGCTATTGGATCGCCGAGCAGGCCACGACGCACTACTGTTTCGGCACGGCCGCCGGACCGCATCCGTTCCCGCTTTTGGTGCGCGAGTTCCAGGCCGTCATTTCCCTGGAAGCCCGGGCCCAGTGCCTGGACAAGATGGGCCGGCTGCCGGATTACGTGGTCGCCTGCGTCGGCGGCGGCTCCAACGCCATCGGCATGTTCCACCATTTCGTGCCGGACGAAACGGTCAAGCTCATCGGCGTCGAGGCCGGCGGCACGGGCGAGCCGGGCTGCTACCACAGCGCGCCCATCAGCCTGGGCACGCCCGGAGTGCTCCACGGCATGCGCACCATGCTGCTGCAGACCAGCGAAGGCCAGATCGAACCGTCCCATTCCGTGTCGGCCGGCCTGGATTATCCCGGCGTCGGCCCGGAGCACGCCCACTACGGGGCCACCGGCCGGGTGCGCTACGACATCGCCGTGGACGATCAGGCCCTGGCCGCCTTCGAGGCCTTGTGCCGCCGCGAGGGCATCATCCCGGCCCTGGAGAGCTGCCACGCCGTGGCCTGGGTCTTAAACCACGCCGCCGAGATACCCAAAGGTTCCCAAATCGTCGTCTGTTTGTCGGGACGCGGCGACAAGGACCTCGGCATCATCGAGGCCCACGAAGCCAAGCTGGGAGGCGCGAAATGAGCCAGTCCATCCTGACCGCACGCATCATGGAAGCGCTTGGCGCAGGGCGCAAGGCGCTCATTCCCTTCCTGCCCGGCGGTTTCCCGGACAAGGAGCGCTTTTTCGACGAGCTGGCCGCCCTGGACGCCGGCGGGGCCGACATCATCGAAATCGGCGTGCCCTTTTCCGACCCCGTGGCCGATGGGCCGGTGGTGGAGCAGGCCAGCCTGGATTGCCTTTTAAACGGCACCTGCCTGTCCTGGCTTTTTTATGAGCTGGAAAAGCGCAAGGGCCAGTACCGGGCCGGACTGGTGCTCATGGGCTACTACAACCCGTTTTTGCAGTACGGCCTGGAGCAGTTGGCGGCGGACGCGGCCGACGCCGGGGTGGCGGGCTTTATCGTCCCGGACCTGCCCCTGGAGGAGTCCGGCCCCATGCGCGAGGCGCTGGAGAGGTACGGTCTGGACCTCATCCCCCTGGTGGGGCTCAACACCTCCGAGGAACGGCTGGCCGCCTACGCCAAAAATGCCCGGGGCTACGTCTACTTCGTGTCCGTGCTGGGCACCACCGGCATGCGCGAATCGCTGCCCACCGAGGTCAAGGAGCGCCTGGCCGCCGTGCGCCGCATTTTTAGCGTCCCGGTGGCTTTAGGATTCGGCATCAAGTCGCCCGAGCAGCTCTACGCCTTTGGCGACCTCGTGGACGGCGTGGTCTTTGGTTCGGCGCTTATCGCCCACATCAAGGCCGGCGGCACGGCCGCCGAGTTCATGGCCCGCTGGCGCGGCTGACCGCATCTGATGCAGGCGGCGGCCCCGGTTTCCGCAACGTGGAGACCGGCGGCCGCCAAAGGCCCCCGGCCGATCATGCGACCCGGCCGGGCGGCCCATCCTGTCGCGGGAAGCCGCCATGTTCACCCAAACCTATCTCGCCTATCTGCTGACCCTGGCCGTCAGCATGCCCACCCCTGGCCCGGCCATGCTGCAGGCCATGACCCTTGGCATGCGCCACGGCGCACGGCCGGTGGCCGCGGCGGCCCTGGGCAACGTCTGCGCCACGGGCTTGCAAGTCACGGCCATCGTCTTCGGCCTGTCGCTGCTGGCCCGGGAACCGATCCTCTTGCGGCTGGTCCGGCTGGCCGGCGCGGCCTATCTCGCCTGGCTGGGGCTGCGGTTATGGCGTGCCCCGTGTCGGCTGGCGCTGCCCACCGACGCCGCTTCCAGCGCCAGCCTGCCCCTGCTCTTTGGCCAGGGGTTGCTGGTGGCGGCGGTCAATCCCAAGGCCTGGGGGTTTCTCTCGGCCATGTTGCCGTCTTTTGCCGCGTCCGGGATGCCGGATGCGGCCGGCTTGCTCCTGCTGGCCGCGCCGGTGTGCCTGCTCGGCTTTGGCGGCATGATGGCCTACGCCGTGTTCGGGTCGTGGCTTGTCCGTGTTTTGGATTCGCCTGTCGCCCTGCGTCGGCTCTTTCGGAGCATGGCGGCGATCATCTGGGCCTGCGCCGGCTTTTTTGCCGCCGCCGGATTCCCCTGAAACCGGGTTTGCGATATGGATGCGCCATGCCCCAATGCGCCAAAATCCTGTTTGTCGACGACGAGGGCGCGGTGCTCGATTCCCTGCGCCGCAACCTCGGCCGCTGCTATGACCTGGAGACCGCCGTGGGGCCGGAGGCCGGCCTGCGCCGGCTGGAAACCGACGGCCCCTTTGCCGTCATCGTCTCCGATCTGCGCATGCCCGGCATGGACGGCGTGGCCTTTCTGGCCAAGGCCCGGGAACTCGCCCCCGAGGCCATACCGCTCATGCTCACCGGCCACGGCGACCTCGACGCGGCCATGGCCGCCGTCAACGAAGGCCGCATCTTCCGTTTTTTGACCAAGCCCTGCCCGCCGGGCGTCCTGGCCCGCTCCCTGGACGCCGCCCTGGCCCAGTACCGGCTGGCCGCCGCCGACCGGGAACTGCTGCGCGTCACCCTGGAAAACGCCCGCCTCAAGGAGGACGTGGAGCGCATCATGCGCCACGACCTCAAAACGCCGCTGACCACCATCGTGAGCCTGCCCCAGGTCATGGCCGAGGACGCAAACCTGACCAGCGACCAGCGCGAGATGCTTTCGCTCATCGAGGACGCCGGCTACACCATCCTCGGCATGGTCAACCTGTCGGCGGCGCTGTATAAAATGGAGCGCGACCAGTACGAGCTGGAGCCGGCCGAGGTCGATCTCGTGCCCCTTTTACGCAAGCTCTTCGCCAGCCACGCTGACACGGCCAGGCGTCGGGAAATCGCCCTGACCCTGGCCGTCGACGGTCGGCCCGACAGCCCCGAAGCCGCCTGCCTCGTGCGCGGCGAGGCGCTTTTGTGCTGCTCCATGCTGGCCAACCTCATGGCCAACGCCGTGGAAGCCTCGCCCCCGGGCGGGGCGGTGTCGGTAAAACTGCGTCGGGAAGGGGAAACGGTGCGCGTCGCCATCGCCAATCAGGGCGAAGTGCCGGAGAGCATTCGGGATCGGTTTTTCGAGAAGTACGTCACGGCCGGCAAACCCAAGGGCACCGGGCTTGGGGCCTATTCGGCCCGGCGCGTGGCCCTGGCCCACGGCGGCGACATCGTCATGCAAACGGGCGCGGGCGAAACGACCCTTACCGTATCCCTGCCCGCAGCCTGACCAGGCTCGGGCAGCGGTCGCACACGGCATAGAGCTTTTTGGCCAGGGTGTCCGGGGAAAACGGCTTGACCACGTAGTCCGTGACCCCGGCCTGAACGGCCGTGACCACATGGTCGCTGTTGGCCTCGGCCGTGACCATAATGACCGGCAACTGTCCATGGCGCTCGCTTTTGCGGATACGCTCCAAAAGCGACAGCCCGGACAGGCGCGGCATGTTCCAGTCGAGCAGCACCAGATCGATGCGCCCGGTGTTGATGATGCCCCAGGCCTCGTCACCGTCCTCGGCGAACTGGACGTTTTTCAGCCCCAGCTGGCGCAAGATGAAGGCAATGGTCTTGCGCATGGGCTGCTGGTCGTCCACGATGAGCACGCTCATGGCGGGAGGCAGGCGTACGGCGGCATGTTCCTGCGGCGTCATGGAGCCACCCTACGACGCCGGCCGCCAAAAAGCCACGCCCGGCCAAGCCGTTTGGCGCAAAATCAGTCGCAGCGATGGCGGCTGCAAGCCCCTTCGCGGGTGAAGACCACGGACTCGGCGATGTTGGTGCACTGGTCGCACACGCGCTTTAAGCCATGGGCGATGAAGCACACCTGCACCGCCCGCTCCACCGGCCGGGCCGCGTCGCGCATGACCTCGGCCATCTCCTTGAGAATGGTGACGTTAAGCTCCAAAATCTCGTCGGATTCCTCGCACAGCCGCCGGGCCATGGTCAGGTCGAGATTGGTGAAGCAGTCGGCGGTATGGGCCAGGAAGTCCCGGGTGGCCTCGGCCAGCTCCACGAGCTTGGGCGGCGGAGCCTGAGGAGCCAGCTCCAGGAGAATAAGCCCGCGCTCGGCGATGTTGACGGCCTGGTCGCCGATGCGCTCGATGTCGCCCGAGCAGCGCATGCAGCCGACGATGGCCCGCAGGTCGCCGGCCACGGGCTGGTGCAGGGCCAGCATCCGCAGCACCTCGGCGTCCAGCGAGCATTCCATGGCGTCGATGGCGGCGTCGCCGGCGATGACCGCGTCGGCCAGGGCCGGGTCGCGCTCGAACACCGAACGCACGGCCATGTCCACGGCCGCCTGGGCCAGGCGGAAGGCGGTCAGGGTTTCGGTCTTGAGGCGCTGCAAATCGGCTTCGATGAGGCGTTCCACGCATTCCCCCACGGCTGATCTGGTTATATGCCGAATGCAAATCGTAACCGGCGGCGTCATGCCTGACAAGGGGCGCGCCAAAATGTCACATTGGCCGCCCAGCCGACTCCCCTGAGAGCACTCCGGCCGGCACGCCCCTTAACAAAACGAAGGCATTTCAAAAAAATCTTTTGGTTAGCCCATTGTCCACGGCAATTTCAATCGTGGTCGCGACACGTGGGGCCCTTCCCGCCATCCCGGCCTTGACGGGGCCGGCCGAAAAGCCCACACCCGCCCAAAAAACGGAAAAGGACTGTCGTTATGCCTTTCCCCGCCGCCGGCGCGCCGGTCTTGACCCTTGTCACCGTTTGCATCGCCCAGTTCATGGCCCCGTTCATGCTGACCGCCGTGGGCGTGGCCCTGCCGTCGCTGGGCCGCGATCTCGGGGCCTCGGCCATGCAGTTGGGGCTTATCGAACAGCTTTATGTCGTGTCCCTGGCCATGGCCATGCTGGCCTTTGGGCGGCTTGGCGACATCGTGGGCCAGCGCAAGGTGCTGCTCCCGGGCCTGGCCCTTTTCACCGGCCTCACCTGTTCCCTGGGCTTTGCCGGTTCGGTGGAAATGGTGCTCGTACAGCGGTTTTTCCAGGGCCTGGGCGCGGCCATGGTGCTGTCGGGGTCCCTGGCCATGGTGGCGGCGGCCTATCCGCCGGAGATTCGCGGCCGCAAGATCGGGTTGGTTTCGGCCTGCACCTATGCCGGCCTGTCGATAGGACCGGTCATCGGCGGCTGGGTCGCCGGGCATTTCGGCTGGCGCTACGTGTTTCTCATGTCCGTGCCCCTGGGGCTTTGCGCCACGGCCATGTGCCTGTTCGGCGTGCGCCAGGGCAAAGCCGCCGCCTCGGGCGAGGGCATGGACTGGCCGGGCGCTATGGCCTACGCGGCAAGCGTGGGGCTTATTATGCTCGGCGCGGCCCACGCCCGGGAGCTGCCGCTGGGGCCGGCCATGATCGGCGGCGGGCTCATCGGGCTGGCCTTATTCCTGCGCCTGCAGGCCAAGACACCCTGTCCGCTGCTGGACGTGTCGCTATTGCGCCAAAACCGGTTTTTCACCCTGAGCTGTCTGGCGGCCCTGGGCAACTACGCCGCCACGTTTGGCATCACCTTTCTCATGAGCCTGTATCTGCAATACGCCAAGGGCTTGCCGCCGCGTCTGGCCGGGCTGGCGCTGTTGTGCCAGCCGGTCATGCAGGTCATCGCCTCGCCCGTGGCCGGCCGGCTGGCCGAGCGGTTCGCCCCGGCCAAGCTCGCCACCGTCGGCATGCTCGTCAGTTCGGCCGGGCTTCTCGCCTGCGCCGCCGGCATCGGCCAGGACACGCCGCTGTGGCTGCTCGGCCTGGAGCTGGCTGTCATCGGCACGGGATTCGGGCTTTTCATCACCCCCAATTCCACGGCCATCATGGGCAGTGTGCCCAAGCGCCAGTTCGGCCTGGCCTCGGGCATGGTGGCCAGCATGCGGACCCTTGGCATGGCCGTGTCCATGACCAGCGTGACGCTCATTTTCGCCCTGCTCATGGGCGAGTCGGCCATCGGCCCGGACACGCTGCCGGCCTTTCTGACCAGCATGCGCATCGGCCTGACCGCCTTTGCCGCCTATTCCTGCCTGGGGGTCATCCTATCGTTTCTGCGGGGCAAGACGCGCTGACGGCGCTGGCCTGGGAAAGCGCTCGCGGGCCTTGCCGGAACAACGCCAACGCCTGTCGCGCGGTCGGGAAAGGCGGCGCTAATGCAGCACCGGGAAAGCGGCGGTCAAGCCCGTGATGATGAACTGGATGCCCAGGGCCAGGGTGATGAGCCCAAAGATTTTCGTGAAGATGTCCATGCCGGTGCGCCCAAGAAACCGCACGATGGCCGGCGAATAATAAAACGCCAGATAGTTGACCACGCTCATGACGCCGATGGCCCCGCCGATGCGCAAAAGCCCGGCCGTGGTGTGGGCGGATTCGGCGAAAAGCACAATGGTGGAGATGGTGCCGGCCCCGGTGGTCAGGGGGATGGCGATGGGCACCACGGCCATGGGGATCATCCGCGACACGTTGACCGGGGGGAGTCCGTCGGCCTCGTCACAGCTGCTTTTGAGCATGGACAGGCCGCTGGAGACCAAAAGCAGCCCGCCGGCAATGCGGAAAGCGGCGATGGAGATGCCGAAAAAGTCGAGCACCGCCGCGCCGATGAACAGCGACACGGCCATGGTGACCAGGGAACTGGCCGTGGCCACGCCGCACAGCCGATGCTGCACCGGGACCTCGGCCCCCCGGCACAGGTTCATGAACAGCGGCAGGGCCGGGATGTTGTTGGCCACGGCGAAAAGGCCGAGCAGATAATGCTGGAAGGTCATGTCCACGGGGCGTCGTCTCCGTCCTGTCGGGCAGCCGGGAAGCGGCCGCGCGGCCGCTCCCCGGAAGGCGTCCCTGTCTCAGGCGTTATTTGTAGTAGATCTTGATCTCGTTGGTGCCGGGCATGTCGTTGCCCGGAGTCGGCCGGCCGGCGGTGATGACCACCGGTTCGCCCTTCTCGAAATCCGGGCACTCGTTGACGAAGTTTTCCACCTGCTCCATGTAGCCGCAATCGGCGCAATCAAGCAGCCGGGGCTTCACGCCCCAGGCGAAGTTGAGAAACCGCATGACGCGCGGATCGGGGGTCATGGCGTAGATGTTTTGGCGCGGCCGGCGGGTGGAGGTCAGCCGCGCGTTGGCCCCGCTGACCGTATGGCACAGGATGGCCTTGCTCTCCAGGTTGTCGGCCATGAGACAGGCCGAATAGGCCACGAACTTGCGCGGGTTTTTCTCGCGCTTGGGGGCGTAGGGCGAGGCGATGCGCTCCAGATAGTATTCCAGGGCGTTCTGGGAGATTTCCTGCATCACCTTGACCGTGTCCACCACATGGTCGCCCACGGCCGTCTCTTCCGAGAGCATAACGCAGTCCGCGCCGTCTAAAATGGCGTTGGCTACGTCGGTGCACTCGGCCCGGGTCGGGATGGGGTTTTTGACCATGGACAAAAGCATCTGCGTGGCCACGATGACCGGCCGTTGGGCATGGCGGCAGGCCCGGATGATCTTTTTCTGGATAATCGGCAGCTCGGACATGGGACATTCCAGGCCCAGGTCGCCGCGCGCCACCATCACCGCGTCGGTGACGGCCAGGATGGCGTCGAGGTTGTCCACGGCGTTTTGCCGCTCAAGCTTGGACACCACCGGCACCCACACGCCATGGCGCTTGATCTCGTCCTTGGTCTGGATGACGTCCTGGGCGTTTTGCACAAAGGAGATGGCCACGGCGTCCACGCCCACGTCGAGGCCCTCGTGGAGGTCCTTGATGTCTTTTTTGGTCAGCGCCGGCAGGGGATGGTGCTTGCCCGGGAAGGCGATGCCCTTGTTGGACGAGAGCAGGCCGGCGTTCTGGGCCTCGATCTCATAGAGCCGGTCGGCCTTGATCTCCCGGGTGACGTGAAACTGCAGCAGCCCGTCGCTCAGGTTGACCGGCATCCCCACCCGCAGGCCGGCCAGAAGCGGCGGCACGTCCAGGGAAATGAACACCCGCTCGTCGCGGTCCGGGTCCGGGCGTTCATCGGGCAGGCCCAGGAGCAGGGCCTCGCCCTTGGCCACGGTGCGCGGGGACCCCGTCACCTCGCCGATGCGGGTCTTGGGGCCGCACAGGTCGGCCATGGCCGTGAGCGGCACGCCCAGCTCGCTTTCGATGGCCCGGATGGTTTTGATGATGGGCGCGAAATAGGCCGCGTCGGCATGGGAGAAGTTGAGGCGGAAAATGCGCACGCCATGGCGGGCCATCTCCAGCATGACATCCGGGGACAGCGACGCGGGGCCGAGCGTGGCCACGATCTTGGTCAGCATGGTTTGCCTCCGTTAAAGGGGCCGCATCCGCCCGGGGTGGCCGGGAAAAAGCGGATGCAAGCCGGACGGGTTTGGGGTAAGACTACCCCCGGCTGGTTGCCGTTTTGCGTCATAGGTTTCTGTAATAGGGAGCGGGACGCAGGACAAGGCCCAATGCCGCGCACTCAAGGAGGAATTCGTCCCATGGCCAGCGAATCCGACAAGACCGGGGGCTGCTGCGGGCAGCGCTCCGGCCAGGAACCGTGCATGCCGCCGGTTTCCTTTATTACCTTCATTTTGTCCCTGGCCCAGTCGGCCATGGTGCTCATGGGCGAGGCCCCGGACCCGGAAACCGGCCGCACCCTGAGCAATCTGCCCGAGGCCAAGCACACCATCGACATCCTGGCCATGCTCGACTGCAAGACGCGCGGCAACCTGACGAGCGAGGAAAAAGAGGTGCTGGAAAGCCTTCTTTGCGACCTGCGGATGCTCTACGTCAAAAAGCAGTAACGAGGAAACCGCCATGCAGACCATCCCCGTGGGACTCGTCGGCGTCACCGGCTACACCGGCATGGAACTGGCCCGCATCCTGGCCGTCCACCCTTCCCTGACCCTGACCCGCGCCACCTCCCGGGCCGAGGCCGGCAAGCCGCTTAAAGCCATCTACCCGTTCCTGGAAGGCTTCCCGGCCGGCGAGGTGGCCATCACCGCGCCCGACGCCGCCGATCTGGCCGCCTCCTGCCGGCTGGTCTTTCTGGCCGTGCCCCACGGCGCGGCCATGGACTACGCCGCCGAACTGCTGGCCGCCGGCCTTAAGGTCGTCGATCTCTCGGCCGACTTTCGCCTGCTGGACGCCGACGTCTACGCCGCCTGGTACGGCCTGGACCACCGCCACCCGACGCTTTTGCCCGAGGCGGTCTACGGCCTGCCCGAACTTTACGCCGAGCAGCTCAAAACGGCCAAGCTCACGGCCAACCCGGGCTGCTACCCGACCTCGGTCATCCTGGGTCTGGCCCCGGCGCTTAAAAACGGCCTGGTCGCCACCGACGACATCGTCTGCGACAGCAAGTCCGGCGCGTCCGGGGCCGGCCGCAAGGCCGCCGCGCCCATGCTTTTCTGCGAGGTCCACGACACCTTCCGGGCCTATAACCTGGGCAAGCACCGCCACACCCCGGAGATCGAGCAGGAGCTGTCCAAGCTTGGCGGCGCGGACATCACCGTGTCGTTTAATCCGCACCTGCTGCCCATCGACCGGGGCATCCTTTCGACGATCTACACCAAGCTCGTCGCGCCCGTGAGCGTTGAGGAAGTCCGGGAGCTTTACGCCAAGCATTACGCCGACGCCCCCTGGGTGCGCGTGCTGCCGGCGGGCAAGCTGCCCGAGACGCGCTTTGTTCGCGGCACCATGTTCTGCGACATCGGGCTGGTGGTCGATCCGCGCACGGGCCGGCTCGTCATCGTTTCGGCCATCGACAACCTCTGCCGGGGCGCGTCGGGCCAGGCGGTTGCCTGCGCCAACCTCATGTCCGGCCTGCCGGTAAACGCCGGCCTCAATCTCGCGCCCATGATGCCGTAAGGACGGGGCGGCAACCGCTGCCAAGCGCGCGGTTGCCGCGTCGCCCCCCTGCTTTTTCCCAAACCTGCAATGGTTGCCACGGCGGAGGCCTTGCCATGACCATGGACAACGTGCGCCGGCTTTACGAGCGCTTCGAGACCGACAAGGAGCTGCGCAAGAAGCTCTACATGGCCGAAGACAAGGACGCCCGCGAAGCGGCGCTTCGCGAAGCCGGACTGTTTTTCACCGACGCCGAATTCGACGAGATGATCGATCCCCTCCACGTCAAATGCCAGACCGTGGAAGAGGCCGAGCGGTTTTTTGAATTCCGCAACTGGTGGGACATGCTGCGAAGGAGTTGACCCATGGCCGAGAATCAAGCCCCGCTGCCCCAGTGCGCCGTGTGCCCTTACGACTGGTCCGAGCGCTGGTGCCGGGCGGCCAAGGGCAAGGC
This sequence comes from Solidesulfovibrio magneticus, assembly GCA_002482565.1. Taxonomy (GTDB): domain Bacteria; phylum Desulfobacterota; class Desulfovibrionia; order Desulfovibrionales; family Desulfovibrionaceae; genus Solidesulfovibrio; species Solidesulfovibrio magneticus_B. The sequence goes on along the minus strand of DLGG01000033.1, from coordinate 7,163 downwards.
CCCGGCCGATTGCCCGTCGCTTAAGCTGCGCGATCTGGCCGGCGCGTCGGTTGCCTGCATGACCGAGGGGGCCTGCGCCGCCTTCGCCAGGCAGGCCTCGCTCCAGGAAGCGGCCTGCTACGCCGGAGGCGAAGGCGGCTACGCCGCCGTGCGGGCGGTCAAGCCCCGCATTGTCGAGATCGTGGAGTTCGCCCGGCGCATGGGCTACCAACGGCTCGGGCTGGCCTTTTGCATCGGCCTGCGGTTCGAGGCCAGGGTGGTCCACGAGATTCTCACGACCAACGGCTTTGCCGTGGCCTCGGTGGGCTGCAAGGCCGGGGGCAAGGCCAAGGCGCTTTTGGGCATCAGCCCGGCCGATCAGGTGGACCCCACCGCCGCCCACGAAACCATGTGCAACCCGGTGTTCCAGGCCCTGGCGCTCAACGAGGCGCGCACGGACTTCAACGTGCTGCTCGGGCTGTGCGTGGGCCACGATTCGCTGTTTTTCAAGCACGCCGAAGCCATGGGCACGGTGCTGGCCGTCAAGGACCGGGTGCTCGGCCACAATCCCCTGGCCGCGATTTACCAGTACGACACCTACTACCGGTATCTCAAAAATCCGCTGCCTTAAACGGAGCACCCCATGGACAACCTGTTCTGGTACAGCGAATGCGGCGTTCTCGTCCGGCTTGTCCTGCTGACGCTGGCCTTCTCGTCGTGGCCTACCGACGAAACGCGCCGCCCATCCAGAACCTGTCCGAAACCATCTCCAACTACAGCCTGTTTATTTCCCTCTATTCCATCTTCCTGAGCATGGCGCTGGTCACCTTGCTCGTCAATTTCATCAACGTCCAAGACGACACCCGCAAGGAAACCGACGCCATCATCTCCATGGCCCGGCTGCTCAACGGTCTCGACGAGGCCGCTCCCCTTTCCCGGAACTCTTCCCGGCCACCTGACGGCCGAGAGCCGACCGGCCAGGGCAAGTCCCCCGAGCCGGCCCAATCATCACTCCGCTCGGCCGCGCCTCCCTGAACGGATGCCGGAGCCCATCGACATGGCGTGCCGGCCAATCGTCAGGCCACCCGGTCCGCGCCCCCTGAGCGGCGCGGACCGGGCCAATGGCCCAGACAAAGACCAGATCGGCGGCCCCGACTGTGGAAAAATCTCATTTCTCGCATCTTTTCAAGCTGTTGCACGCCGTCCCAAGATCGGCAACAAAATCGGCAAACCCATTGCCGATTCATCCATTTTTTGACAATATTGAAAGTGGTTAGGCAACACGAATGATCGGCAGGACATCGCGCATGGAAAGCATCAATCGCATGGAACCGCTCCTGCCGGAGCAGTTCACCCCGGAAATCCTGGATCTCACCGCCGACGTGGCTGCCGCCGCCAGCCGTCTGGCCGGCCGCCTGCATCCCCGCACCGGGGCCAGTCTGGCCGAACTGGTGCGGCTTATGAACTGCTACTATTCCAACCTGATCGAAGGCCACAACACCACGCCCCGCGATATTGAGCGCGCCCTGGCCGACGACATCGCCCCGGACGGGCAGCGCCGAAATCTCCAGCTCGAAGCCCGGGCGCACATCCGCGTGCAACGCGAAATCGACCGCCAATTCGCCGCCGGAACCCTCCCCGAACCGGCCAGCTTCGCCTTTCTCCAATGGCTCCACCGGGAGTTTTACCGCGACGCCGACGAAGCCATGCTGACCATCGCCGGCCCGCCCGGTCCGTTGCGCCTCATTCCCGGCCTGTTGCGCGAACCCGGGCAGACCGTGGCCGTGGGACGCCATGTCCCGCCCGCGCCAGAGGTCCTGCCGGCCTTCATGGACCATTTCGCCAAACGCTACGATTTTTCCCGACTCGGCCCGGGCAGCCGCATCGTGGCCATGGCCGCCGCCCACCACCGCTTCAACTTCATCCATCCCTTCCTTGACGGCAACGGCAGGGTGAGCCGCCTCATGAGCCATGCCATGGCCCAAGCCGCCGGCATCGGCGCGTTCGGCCTGTGGTCGGTGTCCCGAGGCTTGGCCCGGGGCTTGGACAGCCGGCAGGAATACAAGCGGATGCTGGACGCGGCCGACACGCCGCGCCAGAGCGACTATGACGGGCGCGGCAGCCTGTCGCTACGCGCCCTCAACGAATTCATCGCCTGGTTTCTGCGGGTCTGCCTGGATCAGATCACCTTCATGACCGGCCTGTTTGACCTCGACAACCTGACCGGACGCCTGGCCGTCTATGTCGCCCGGGCCGGGCTGCGTCCCCAGACGGCGGACCTGCTGGCCCAGGTGGTGGCCCACGGCCAGATCGCCCGGGGAGACGCGCCCCGTTTCACGGGCCTCAAGGAACGCACGGCCCGCGCCCTTCTGGCCGACTGCCTGGCTGACGGCATCCTGGCCTCGGACACGCCCAAGGGGCCGGTCCGTCTGCACGTCCCGACCCGCGCCCTGGACATTGTTTTCCCGGAACTCTTCCCGGCCGCTTGACGGCCGACCGCCGGCCGGCCCGGGCAAGCCCCCCGAGCCGGCCCAATCATCACTCCGCCCGGCCGCGCCTCCCTGAACGGATACCGGAGCCTGTCGACATGGCGCGCCGGCCCAGGCTCACTCCGCCCGGGCCGCAAAGCCCTGGGCGGCGTGGCCGGCCACGATGGCCTCGGCCAGCCGGTCCAGGGCGGCATAGGTCTCCGGGGTGGGCAGGCCCTTGCACAGGACCGGCTCCAGCACCTCGGCCTTGATGTTGGGGACCATGCCGGCCAGGACCTCCACCGTGCGCCCGCCCCAGCCATACGAGCCGATGATGGACAGGAACTTGGCCTTGGGCCGCAGGGCGTTGGCCAAAAAGGCGGCATGGGCGGCCAGGGGATGCGGCCCGGCCAGGACCGTGGGCGCGCCGACCACGATGGTTCCGGCGTCGAGCAGGGCCATGGCCAGCTTGCCGACGTCGGCCACGGCCAGGTTGAACAGTTCCACCGCCGTCCCCCTGGCCACCAAGGCGGCTGTGAGATGCTCGACCATGCGCCGGGTGCTGCCGTGCATGGACACGAAGGGCAAGGCCACCAGATTGGCCGGCGCAGCCGTGGCCCACTGCCGGGTGGCGGCCACGATCCAGTCGGGCTTGTCGTAGACCTGGCCGTGGCTGGGGGCGATCATGGCCATGGGCAGGCCGGCCAGCTTGTCCAGGTTCTTTTCGATCATGGGCCGAAACGGGGCCATGATCTCGGCGAAATAGCGCTTGGCTGCCTCGCGCACCCGGCACGGGTCGGTGACGAACAGCTCCGAGGCGGCGATGTGGGAGCCAAAAAAGTCGCAGCTGAAAAGGATGCGGTCCTCGGCCAGATAGCTGGCCATGGTCTCGGGCCAATGCACCCAGGGCAGATGGAGAAAGGTCAGCGTCTTGCCGCCAAGTTCCAGCCGGTCTCCGTCGGCCACGGCCTCTACCCGGTCCTCGGGGAGTTGCAGCAGATCAAGCAGCATGGCCTTGCCCTTGGCCGTGGCCAGCACCTTGGCTTCGGGATAGCGGTCGAGCAACAGGCCGATGGCCCCGGAATGGTCCTGCTCGGCGTGTTGGCTGATGATGTAGTCCAGGCGCGGCACGTCGGCCAGCTGGGACAGCAGCGTGTCGGCCATGGCCGGCTCCACGGCGTCGAGAAGCGCCGTCTTGTCCGTGCCCTGCACGAGATAGGCGTTGTACGAGGTGCCGTCGGGCAGAGGCACGAGGTCGTCGAAAAGCCGCCGGTCCCAGTCCACCGCGCCGAGCCAATAAACGCCCGGGGCCATCAATTTTTTGTGCATGATCCGCTCCTTGTCGATTCTCGGCCGCGCACGGCCAAGCCAATGAACGACCTAGCGTCACAACAACGCCGTTTCGCGCTGCATCCCTCGCACCATATCCGTTTCCGCACGGCCCGGCATCCTGGGCGCAACAGCCATCCAGCCGCTCTTGGCCGGCCATTGCTGGCGGATGCGGAAATGGTTTTGGATGGAAGCTAGCACGCAGGCGGGCTTGGCCACAAGGAAAAGCCGCAAAAGGCAAATATCGCCGGCAGTGCCCGACGCGTCACCGACGCGTCGGCGGTCGTCGGCGACTGGGGCCGGCCAGTCAGGACGGCCAGGGCGGCACGGCATGCCGCCCCCCCCTTGCACCATGGCCGAAAGCCCACGAGCCGCCTGGCCGCCTCAGGGGCGGCGAACGCCAAAAGCCCCTGTCGCGATCAGCGACAGGGGCTTGGGAAAATGACGCGGGCCAGCCAGGCCGGCCGGCTATTCTTCCTCGATGCCGTTGCGGTCGTCCACCACGCGCTTGGTCTTGCCAAAGGTGCGCGGCAGCGTGCCCGGGGCCATGATCTCCACCCAGCCGCGCACGAAAAGATGCTTGCGCAACTCGATGGAAATGGCCTCGGACAGGTTCTGGTCCAGCTCCGGCCCGGCGCCGGGCTTGCGCTCCACCTTGACCACCATCTGGTCGCGGCCGTCGCGGCGCAGCAGGCGAATCTGGAACTCGCTGTCCACGTCCTTGAAATGCTCCAGCACGCTGGCGATCTGGCCGGGGTAGATGTTGACCCCGCGGAACACGAACATGTCGTCGGAACGGCCCAGGATGCGGTCGTGGCGCGGCATGGACAGGCCGCACGGGCACGGCTCGGGCAGCTGGCGGGTGAGGTCGCGGGTGCGGTAGCGAATCAGCGGCGCGGCCTCCTTGCACAGCGAAGTGACCACCATCTCGCCCACCTCGCCCGGGGCCACCGGGGTCAGGGTCACCGGGTCCAGGACTTCCAGGATGAACTTGTCGGCCCAGTAGTGGATGCCCTGATGGGCCGTGCACTCCAGGCCCGCGCCCGGGCCGTAGAGTTCGGTCATGCCGGTGATGTCGAAGCTCTCCTCGATGCCCAGCCACTTCTCGAAACGCCGCCGCATCTTGTCGGTGTGGGTCTCGGCCCCGAAAATCACCTTGCGCAGCTTCACGCGCTTGCGCAGGTCGCGCTTGTGGACTTCTTCCGCCAAAAGCAGGGCCATGGAGGCGGTGGAACACAGGCAGGTGGAGCCCATGTCTTCGAGCAACTGGAGATGGATCTCCATGTTGCCCGGCCCCACAGGCAGGGCCATGGCCCCGAAATGCTCGCAGCCCAGCTGAAAGCCGGCCCCGGCCGTCCACAGGCCATAGCCCACGGCGATCTGCACCCGGTCCAGGGTGGTCAGGCCGGCCAGCTCGTAGCAGCGGGCGAACATCTCTTTCCAGGTGTCGATGTCGCGCTGGGTGTAGGCCAAAATCTTGCGCTTGCCGGTGGTGCCGGACGAGGCGTGGATGCGCACCACCTCGGTCTCGGGCACGGAGAGAAGCGGCAGCGGATAGCCCTGGCGCAGGTCCTCGACGGTGGTCAGCGGCAGGCTGGTCAGGTCGTCCAGGGTCAGTTCCTGGCCGGGCTCGTAGCCGGCCTCGGCCAGGCGTTCCCGGTAGACCGGGCTGCCGGCGAAGGCGTGGCGGCAGGTCCAGTTAAGGCCGGCGGCCTGGATGTCGGCGATGGCCTCGGCGGAAAGATCGGGCAAAAAACGGTATGCAGACATGGACGGCTCCGAGTGGGCGGGATCGGTGGGGGCTTTTATCCGAAAACCGCGATAAAGAAAACGCCCGCCACCATCACCGCCGCGCCGGGCAGACGGTGGGCCAGGTCGGGCTCGCGAAAGACCGCCGCGCCCAGGAGCACGCCGAAAATGATGCTCAGGCGCTTGACGGCGATGACGTAGGACACTTGCGTCAGCGGCAGGGCGTGCATCTGGCAAAAAAGGCCGATGGCTTCCAGGCAGCCGGCCGTGAGGATGGCCCAGGGAAAGCCCGGCAAAGCGGCCAGGGTGCGCCGCAGCGAACGCCCCAGAAACGGGATCAGCCCCAGGGCCGTAGCCGTGTAGACGCTGGCCCCCCACAGCGCCGGGGACGAGGCTTGCAGGCCCAGCTTGTCGATGTTGGCCCCGATGCTCCAGACCACGGCCACGGCCAGCATCAGCCGCGAGCCGGCGTTGGTGAAAAGCGCCCGCACCGGGCCAAGCAGCCCGTGGCGGCGCTCCCGGAGATTTAAGACATAAGCGCCGACGACCACCAGGGCGATGCCGACAAGTCCGCCTGGACGCGGGAACTCCCCCAGGGTTATGGGAGAGGTGATGAGCAGAAAAAGCGGCGTGAAGGCCAGCATGGGCAGGGTCAGCGACAAATCCCCGCGCGACAGGGCCAGGCCGTAGAGCCAGTAGGTCAGGCCGCCAAGCCCCCCGCCAAGGGCTAAAAGCGGCCAGAAGGACGGAGCCAGGACGACCTCGGCCGAAGGCGCGGCAAAAAGCCACAGGAACATGGCCGCGCCGGCGCTGTAGAGAAACATGGCCAAGGTCGGATCGGTCCGGCCCATGGCGGATTTAAGGAAGGTGTCCTTGACCGCCTGGGTGGCGGCGGTGGTGAGGGAAAGCCAGAACCAGTGCATAGTGCCCAATGGCAAACATACCGTCAGTCATGTTTGCACGCTGTAAACGCATCCATGGATATGGCTGGTTTCGGCCGCACCATGGCCGTGCGGGCAAAACACGGCCCGCCGTGCATGATGACGCCCGGCCGCCCGGGGCGCGTGCCGGGCACGGTACAGAGGCCGGGGGGCAAGGGCAAGGGACTTCAGCGGCCGCTCGGATGATCCGGCCGCCAAAGGAGAACGGCATGGAGTGGGGGCAGGTGTTTCCGCTGGCCCCGGCGGCGCTCAAGACCGGCTGGTTGACAGCGCTGTTCGGGGGCATGTTGGTGCTGTGGGTGGGACTGTTCTTTTTTATCACCCACATGATCCAGGGCGCGGCCTCGGCGCGCATCGCCGTTTCCGGCGGCGTGCTTTCGGCCAAGGGCGGCTTCTACGGCCGCGACATCCCGCTTGCCGACGTGGACGTGGCCGGCGCGTATCGCCTGGACCTCGGCCAGGGCGGCCCCAAGGGGCTGATGTGGCGTACCAACGGCGTGGGCCTGCCGGGGCTGGCGGCCGGCTGGTACCGGCTGACCGGCGGCGAAAAGGCCCTGGTCTTCGTCACGGACAAGGCCCGGGCCGTCTACGTGCCCACGCGCCTGGGCTATGCCCTGGTGGCCAGCCCAGCCGACCCGGACGGGTTTCTAAGCGCCCTGCGCCGGGCGGCCGCCGACGCGGCCCCGCCCCGGGCGTC
>DLGG01000032.1 GCA_002482565.1 Solidesulfovibrio magneticus | reverse complement strand
GGCATGGACGACGTGCCGTTCTAGTTTTCCCCTACAGTCAAAACACAAGCCGCCGCCGGTATCCCCGACGGCGGCTTTTTTATGGCGCTCCCTTCACCCCTTTTCTTTTGTTGGGGGGTCCGGGGGCCTCAGGCCCCCGGCCGCCGGAGGCATCATCTCTTCTCTCTTCTCCTCTTACTTCCTTAATAACCGCAGTCCATTGGCGATCACCAGCAAGCTTGTGCCCATGTCGGCGAAGACGGCCAGCAGCATGGAGCCGTAGCCGAGGATGGTCAGCGCCAGCACCAGCCCCTTGAGGCCCAGGGCCAGGGCGATGTTCTGCTTGAGGGTGGCCATGGTGGCTCGGGACAGCCGCACGAAGGCCGCCACCTTGCGCAGATCGTCGTCCATGATGGCCACGTCGGCCGTTTCGATGGCCGCGTCGGTGCCGGCGGCGGCCATGGCGAAGCCGATGTCGGCCCGGGCCAGGGCCGGGGCGTCGTTGATGCCGTCGCCGACCATGCCGACCAGCCGGCTGCCGCCGCCCTGGGCCGTCAGGGCGTCCACGGCGGCGGCCTTGTCCTCGGGCAGCTGGTCGCCGCGCGCTTCGTCTATGCCGGCCTGGCCCGCGATGACGGCGGCGGTGCGGCTGTTGTCGCCGGAGAGCAGCACCGTGCGGATGCCCAGGCCGTGCAGCTCGGCCACGGCTTCCCGGCTATGGGGCTTTATCACGTCGGCGGCGGCGTAGACGGCCAGGACGGCGTCCGGGCCGGCGAGCAGGGCGGCCGTCTTGCCCTGGGCTTCCAGGGCTTCCAGCCGGGCTTCGATGGCCGGGCCGCACAGTCCCAATTCCTCGATGAGCCGGTGGTTGCCGAGGTGGTAGAGCACGCCGTCCACGACGCCGCGCACGCCGCGTCCGGGCAGGGCGGCGAAGTCGGCCACGGGGCGCGCGGCCACGCCGTCCTCGCGTCCGGCCCGAGCCAGGGCCTTGGACACGGGATGGTCCGAGCGGGCGGCCAGGCTCACGGCGATGGCCCGGTTGGCGGCGGCGTCGCCGGCCAGGTCAAAGGTCTCGGCGGCGCTGGGCTTGCCGGTGGTCAGGGTGCCGGTCTTGTCCAGGACCATGGTTGTAAGCCCTTGGCCTTGTTCGAGGAACAGGCCGCCCTTCACGAGGATGCCGCGCCGGGCGGCGGCAGCCAGGCCGCTGACCATGGACACCGGGGTGGAGATGACCAGGGCGCAGGGGCAGGCGATGACCAGGATGACCAGCCCTTTGTAGATCCAGTCGGTGAAGGACGCGCCGGCGACAAGCGGCGGCAGTACGGCCACGGCCAGGGCCACGGCAAAGACGGCCGGGGTGTAGACGGCGGCGAAGCGGTCCACGAACCGTTCGGCGCGGGCTTTTTTGCCGGGCGAGGCGACCACGGCCCGGGTGATGCGGGCCAGGGTGGAGTCGTCGGCCAGGGCGGTGGCGCGGTAGAGCAGCTCGCCTTCCTGGTTGACCGTGCCGGCGAAGAGCTGGTCGCCGGGGCCTTTCTCCACGGGCAGGGACTCGCCGGTGACGGCCGACTGGTCCAGGGACGACCGGCCGGCCTCGACCGTGCCGTCCAGGGCCACGCGTTCGCCCGGGCGCAGGCGCACCCGCGCCCCGACCGGCACGGCCCCGGCCGCGACTACGGCCTCGGAGCCGTCGTCGCCGATGACCGTGGCTTCCTGGGGGGCCAGGGCGAGCAGGGCGGCCACGGCGTTCTTGGCCCGGGTGAGCGAGGCGGCTTCGAGCTTTTCGGCCATGGCGAAAAGGGCCATGACCATGGCCGCTTCGGGAAACTGGCCGAGCAGCAGCGCGCCGGCGGCGGCCACGCTCATGAGCGCGTTGATGTTGAGGTCGCGGCGCAGCACGGCCAGCCAGCCCTTTTTGAAGACCGGCAGGCCGGACAGGACAATGGCGACAATGGCGCAGGCCGCCGGCAGCCAGGGCGAGGCCACGTGTTGCCATTCGAGGAGTTCGGCGGCCAGGGCCAGGGCCAGGGACACGGCCAGTTTCGGCGTCATCCAGACCGGGGCCGGCTCGGGGCCGGCCGGCCGGGCGCGGTCCACGGGCACGGCTTCCATGCCCAGGGAGGCGATGGCGGCGGTGATGGCGTCGGGCGCGGGCAGGTCGTGGCTGACGGTCAGTTCCCGGCCAAGCAGGTTGAAGGCCAGGCCGTTGACGCCGGCCATGGGTTCCAGGGCCTTGCGGATCAGGCGCTCCTCGGTGGGGCAGTCCATGGCCTCGATGCGAAACACGTCGATGCTCCGGCCGGGCGGCAGATCGGCCGGGGCCTGGGGCTTGGCGGCGCTGTCGCCGCAGGCTCCGCCACAGCAGCAGGGGAAGATGTCGGCCTGATCCAGGCGTCCCAGGAGCGGTCCGGGGGCGTGGTCGTGCGCATGGGCATGGCCGTGCCCGGTTCCGGGCGCGGAGACGGACAGTCCGGCATTGGGGCCGTCGCAGCGGCAGTCATGGCCGTGGCCATGGGGGTGTTCGTGGGGCATAAAAAACCTCCTTGCCTCATCCACGGACATGAGACACCTTGGAGCAACTCCAGGGTCAAGTTTTTTTTCACGGGCCCCGAAAAACCACCGCCTCCCCCTCATTCCCCCCCTTTCGGGAGGGTCCGGGAGGGGCTGAGCCCCTCCCGGCCGCCGGAGGCATCTTTTCCCTCTAACCACCCAATAACCGGAGACATCCCACTCATGCGCATAGGCGAACTGGCCAAAAAAGCAGGCTGCGGGGCGGATACGGTGCGGTATTACGAGCGCGAGGGCTTGTTGCCGCCGCCGGGCCGCAGCGAGGGCAATTACCGGCTCTATGACGCCGGGCATCTGGCCCGGCTGGCCTTTATTCGCAACTGCCGGGCCTTGGAGATGAGCCTTGGGGAGATCCGCACGCTGCTTGGGGTCAAGGACGGCGGCGGGGCGGATTGTTCCGGGGTGACGGCGCTACTTGACGCCCACATCGGCCATGTGGACGAGCGCATCGCCCGGCTGGCCGCGCTGCGGGAGCAGTTGGCCGGTCTGCGGGAGCGGTGTTGCGGCGTGACGCCGGTGGCCGACTGCGGCATTTTGCAGGGTCTGTCCGAGGGCGGCGGCCAGGCGGCCGGCGGCGGTTGCAAATGCCTGGGCGACGCCGGCAGTTTGTGCGGCCGGGAGGCGGGCTGAGGCTGTTGGACGTTGCGGCGTGGGGCAAGCCGCGCTTCGTCTGCGTATGGCGAGAGCGGCCCGCTGGCGGCCCGACGCGGCGGCAGCGCCTCGGCCGGCCGGGGGGGCGCTCGGCTGTCGTTAGTGTCGCGTTCGGGAAATGCCATCCCCCTGCTGGGGGCGATGATAATCCGTACTCATTATTTTTATTCGCAAAAAAACATAAATGTTTTTTTGCGAACGCCACATTAGTGGCTGATGCTTTTGGAGAAGACGTTGACGACCACCACGCCGGCCACGATGAGGCCCAGGCCAATAAGGGCCGGCGCGTCCAGGCGCTGGCCGTGGAGCAGCCAGCCGGCGGCGGAGACCAGGATGATGCCCACTCCGGACCAGATGGCGTAGGCGATGCCGGTGGGCAGGACGGCCAGGGCGAAGGTCAGCAGGTAAAACGAGACGCCGTAGCCGGCGATTACGGCCAGGCTCGGCCACATGCGGGTGAAGTTGTCGGTGGTTTTGAGCGTGGTGGTGGCCACGACTTCGGCCACGATGGCCACGCCCAGGCAGAGATAGCTTTGCGTCAACGTCATGGGGATTCTCCGGGCTTGGGGTGACGGGCAGCGGCCGCGCCGCCCCTTTCAGTTGATGCTGCGGCAGGTTGGTTGTCAATGGCGGCAAGGGGGCGGCCGGCCCTGTCGGGGGTCTCGATGCGAGCATATATTGACATTGAAATTCAATTTCAATAAAGCGGGGGAAACGCCCATGAGGGCGCAATCTCAACCGCGAGGCGCTATCATGTTTCGTCCAGAGCAGTATGCCCCGGGAGCGGGCGTCGGCGAGGAACTGGTATATCTTAACGGCCGGCCGGCCAGTGCGATACGGCTGCATTCGGTACGGTTTTCGGCCGACGGGATGCGGATGATCGGGGAGGCTATTTTGGCGGTGGCGCAGGAGTACGGCCTGCCCGAAGGGCTTATCCGGCGGCGCATGGCCGGGCGGCTTTACAGCGTGCCGCCCAGTCCGTCGCTGTATTTTCTTTTTCACATGCCCGAGATCGAGGCCGACATGCACATCGAGATTCCGCCGGCCTATTGGCGCTGGACCGGGCTTGGGCCGGACCTGGGCGCGGCGGGCGCAGGCGTCGGCCATGGCCCGGGGGCTGACTCCGAGGCCTCTTGAGCCGATCGGAACCGACCCAAACGGACGGACCGAAAAAGGCGGGACCGCCGGGTCCCGCCTTGGAGCGCTTTGTCGCGGCCCGGGAATACTCCGGGCGTTTGCTTGCCGCGAGCAGGCGGCCTAGCTAGCTGTCGCCGGGGTTTGGGACGCCCGGCAAGGAAGCCATGGGCTACTCGCCCAGGGCCTTTTTGACGGCCGTCAGCACCGCTTCGGGTTCGAAGGGTTTGCGGATGGCGGCCACGGCCTTGCGGATCGACTGGTCATGGCCGTCGAGGCCGCTGATGACGATGACCGGCGTGTTCTTGAACTCTTCTTTCTGGCTGTACTTGCGGTAAAAACGCGGCCCCCATTCGTTGGGCATCTCCAGATCCAGGGTGATGCAGTCGGGGTGTTCTTTTTCGAGGACCGAAAGCGCGACCTCGCCGTCGGACGCGCTGCACACGTCATAGCCGTTGTCGGCGAAAAGGGTCGTCAGGTACGAGATGATCTGCGGATCGTCGTCGACCACCATGATTTTCTTGGCCATGCCCGTCTCCTTGTGGCTTGTCCCGGGTGATGGCTTACCCGGGTGTGCTGCGTCGCATCCTGGCGTTTTGTAACGCGAATTGCTTCCTCTGCCAACCGTGAATTGACCATTGGCCCAAAACGGCTTGTCCTGGGCGTTTTCAGCTGTCGCTCTGTCCCAGAATATCACGAAGGGCGGCGAGCAGGGCCAGCCGGTCGATGGGTTTGTCGAACACGGCCCGGGCGCCGGGGATCACGTATTTGAGGCCGGGATGGCCGGTGATGACCACGATGGGGATGTCGCGGCCGGATTTATCCAGGGCGCGGTTGAACTTGGGGCCGGTCATGTCCGGCATTTCCAGGTCCAGGGTGATGGCGTCGGGGCGCTCGGATTCGATGGCGGCCAGGGCCTGCTTGCCGTTTCGGGCGGAGACCGTGCGGTAGCCTTCGTCGGTGAAGACGTCCTCGAGGTAGGCGACTATATCCGGATCGTCGTCCACGATCAGGATGGTATGGGCCATGGGGGCCTCCGGCGGCGTTGGTGTCGGCGTCCGTTATGAAACGGATGGGCCGGGACAGGCAAGGAAAAACGTCAGTCGCGGGGCGGGAATGCTTCGCCCTGGGGGGACTGGCCGGGTTCCTGCCAGACCGGCAGCCGGATGGTGAAGCGCGCGCCGCCGTCCGGCGCGGCGTCGGCTACGATGTCTCCCCCGTAATCCTTGACGATTCCGTAGCTGATGGACAGCCCCAGCCCGGTTCCCTTGCCCACTTCCTTGGTGGTGAAAAACGGTTCGAAGATGCGCCCGACCACCTCCGGGGCGATGCCCGGACCGTTGTCGGCCACGCTTGCGGTCACGAATTGTCTGCCGTCCAGGGTTTCCCGGCCGGCGGCGATGGCGATGCGCTTGACCCCGGGCACGGACTGCTGGCCGTAGCGTTCGTCCACGGCGTCCCGGGCGTTTAACAGCAGGTTCATGAACACCTGCTCCAGGGGGTTGGCCTGGGCGGCCACGTCGGGCAGGTCGCCTGGCAGATCGAAGGTCACCTCGATGTTGCGGACCTTGAGCTGCTGGGAAAAGAGCTCAAAGGTGCGCCTTATGACCGCGCCCAGGGACACGGCGGCGACGTTGCGGTCGGATTTGCGGCCAAACTCCCGCATGTGGTTGATGATGCCCGTGGCTCGGGCGATGTGGCGGCTGATGCCCTCGGCCATTTCGGTCAGGGTGTCCTGGTCCACGCACTGGCCCCGGCGCACCCGGCGCACGAGGAGGTCGGCGATGGTCTGGATGACGGTCATGGGCTGGTTGAGTTCATGGGCCACGCTGGTGGACATCTCGCCCAGGGTCGCCATCTTGCTGGCCTGGATGAGCTGCTGCTCGGTCTCCAGACGGCTGGTGATGTCGGTGACCGAGGCCAGGTAGACTTGCGCCCCGGGATAGGCGGCCGAGGAGGTGCGCACGGCGGCGAAGAAGTCCGTGCCGTCCTTGCGGCGGTGGCGCACCCGGTCGATATGGCGCTGGGCCCGGATGGCTTCCTCGAAGGGCGCGACGTCGGGTTCGTCGAAAAGCGAGAGAAACGGCCGGCCGATGAGGTCCGCCGGCTCGTAGCCGTAGAGGGTCTCGGGCCGGGCGTTGCATTCGAGGATGGTCAGATCCTCGGGGGAGAGCACAAAAAGGGCCGAGGGAATGCAGCTGAAGATGGCCTGGTATTTCTTGCGGGAGCGCTCCAGCTCCTCTTCCAGGAACTTGCTCTCGGAAATGTCCAGGCTGATCTCCATGACCGAGGCGATGGCCCCGGATTCGTCGGTCATGGGCGAGGTGCTGACGAAAAAGGTGCGCCGGCAGCCGTCGCGGTCCACGGTGATCTCCTCGGTGACGTGGGGCAGGCCGTCCTCGAAGGTGCGGATGACCGGACAGTGGACGCAGGGTTCGTCGCGGCCCTTGTAGACCTTGTAGCAGTACTCCCCGGGCCGGGCGTGGAACTCGTCGGCAAAGGCCTGGTTGTAGCTTAAAAGCCGCAGGTTCTTGTCCTGGACGGTGATGGTGCAGGGCACGTGCTCGAAGAGGTCCTGGTAGCGGTTTTTCTGGCGCACCAGCTCGTACTGCTTGGCGAACACCTCCCGGCCCATGGTGTCGATGGCTCGGCCAAGCTCGCCCAGTTCGTCGGATTGCTTGAGGTCAAGGCCCGTGAATCCCCGACCCGAGGCGATGGCCCTGGTGGCCCGGATCATGGCCCGCACCGGGCGGTTGACGAGCAGATGGGTGCACAGAAACAGCACCAGGAAGGTGCCGGCGGCCGCGCCCAGGGCGGCTAAAAAATTGCGCTCGGTGTAGCCGGCCAGCATGGCTTCGCTGCCGGCCTGGGACACGGTGATGTCGAGCAGCCCCAGGATTTTCTTGTCGGCCGGGTGGACGTGGCACGGGTCGCCGATGCAGGACGGCTCGTTTTCGATGGGCCGCAGGATGCCGATGCAGGGATGGCCCGAGGCGTCGGTGAAAAAGCGGGTACGCTCGCGCCGGGGAATGTGGACCTGGGGCGGGGTCGTGCGGTGGCAGACGTAGCAGGCCTCCTCTTTGATGTCGGTGGTCTCGTCGATCTCGGAGAGGAGGTTGGAATACTTGATCTGGCCTTTCTTATTATAGACGCGGATGGAGATGATGCCCTGCTGGGTGCTGATGCTCTTGATGATCTCCCGGATGGTGTCCGGAGCGTAGGTGAGCATGGCGTAGTGCAGGCCCAGGTTGATGGTGTTGCCCAGGCGGTCCATGTCCGACATGGCCGCCTCGGTGGCCAGGGTCTTCATGGCGTTGATGTTCAGCGACGACCACAGGAAGAAAAAGAGCATCAAGGCCGCGCCCGAGGCGATGGCCAGCTTGGTGATGAGCGAGCAGCGGATGGTGCGCAAAAGCCGCGGCAAGGCGGCGGCGAGGTCGGCGAGCTTGGGCAGGGCCAGGCGGGGCGTCATGGCGGACCCTCCGGGGGCGGCGGGGCGGGCCGGCCGCGAGAAGCGATGTGGAACGTTTGCCGCAGCCTAGACCACAATTCCCCCAAAAACCAGCGTCATTGCGCCCGGCCGGCGGACTCGCGGCGGCCGGGCCGGCCGGAGCCTGTCAACCGGCGGAGACGATGACGGAAAAGGCGCTGACAAGCACCGTGACGCCGTCGCCCTGGCAAAATCGCATCTCGGCCAGGGCGTCCAGGCCCAAGGTGGCGGAAATGCGTGTGCCGTCGGCCAGGGCGGCCACCACCTCGGCGGCGTCGGCTCCCCGGGTCACCCGCTCGACCACGCCGCGAAACCGGTTTTCGGCCGGGTGCGTGTCCGGGGCGACGCCCGCTTCGGCCGCGTCGGCCAGGGCGAGCAACGCGCCCTTGACCCGCACCGTGGCCAGCCCCCCCTGGCGCAGGCCCAGGGCCTCCAGGCTCTTGGTGGAAATGACGGCCGTGAGGTCGTGGCCGCCCAAGGTGCGCACGATCAGGCGCGACTGGATCTCGCCGGCCTCGATGGCGGCGATCTTGCCGAAAAAGGTGTTGTACTGCCCGGCCGCCCGGCGGTTTTCCCGGTCGAGGAAATGTTTTTCCATACGCTTTTGCTCCTCTTCGGGCAGATCGAGGAAGGCGGCGGTGGAGTTGGCGGTCAGATGGCCCAGGATGCGCTGGACCACGGTGAGGGGCACGCCGTTTTGCAGCAGTTCCACGGCCCGGGAGCGGCGCAGGGTGTTGGGGTTGGCCAGGTGCTTGGGGATGCCGGCCTCGCTGGCCCGGTCGTAGATGACCCGGCGGACGTAGCCCTGGTCGAGATGGAAAATCCCCCCCCGGTGCGGGGTGTAATCCGGGTCGCGCAACAGCTGCTTGAGTTCGGCGTGGAGCTCGCCCGGCAGATAGACCTCGCGCCGGGGCTTGGCGTCGGTGTCGCGGCCGCCGCCGAGCAGCACCTTGCGGCAGGCCAGGACGAAATCCTTCTGGTCGTCGATGGCCAGAATTTCCCCCAATTTCGCTCCGGTATAGCGCAGCAGCGAAAAGACGAGCCGCGTGCGGTTGCGGGAGACCACCGACCGTTTGCCCTTGGCCTTGGCCACCCAGGCGGCAAAGGCGGCGTCCAGGCGTCGCATCTGCTCGACCGTGAGGAAATTGGGTTCGTTCGCCTCGGCGGGGGGCGTGGTGTCGTGGTCGTGCATGGGCTGTCCCATATCCCCCAGGACGTGCTCCAGGTCAATGCCGCTCAACGTGGCCTCCGGGTTTCGTTTATCACGAAAAGAAAAAATGAGGTGACAATTTTCACAAAAGCGGCTAACTTTATTGTCACGCAAGTTTTGCAACTCGTGACAAACTTGGCGGACACTGTCAATAGGCAGTTTTCGCCAAGCCTGTCGCCGGGTTGCGTTCTGGATCGCAAGTCCATGATTTTGACCGCGGGCCAAGGGA
This sequence comes from Solidesulfovibrio magneticus, assembly GCA_002482565.1. Lineage (GTDB taxonomy): Bacteria > Desulfobacterota > Desulfovibrionia > Desulfovibrionales > Desulfovibrionaceae > Solidesulfovibrio > Solidesulfovibrio magneticus_B. The sequence continues at coordinate 28,248 of DLGG01000032.1, read as the reverse complement.
GGTGCGAGGGCAGGAGCAGTACGTCTATTGCCAACCTGGGGAAGGGCGAAAGCAACACGTAAGCAGAGGGTCGAAGAAGGTATGAAAAACGGAAAACGGCGCATGAGACAGCTGCTGGCCGTCCTGGCCATTTGCGGCATGGGCGGCTTGTCCGCTTTGCCGATAGGCCGGGCCACCGCCGCCCAGCCGGCCAGCGACAAGCAGCGGGCCGACATCGTCACCATCGATGCAATGAAGGCCTACGGCAAATTGTCGCAACCCACCGTGGCGTTTTTGCACGACAAGCACACCACGGCTTTGGGCAAGCAGAAGGATTTTTACAAGAAAGAGTGCGGCACCTGCCACCTGTCCAACAAGGACGGCGTGATGCAGCTTGGATACATGAGCGAGGGCAAGCCTGTATCCGGCGAGAAGCTGCGCGACAACTACCACAACAACTGCATCAGCTGTCACAAGGACATGGCGGCCGCCGGCCAGAAGACCGGCCCCACCGATGTCCAGTGCAAAGGCTGCCACAACGCCACCCCTGACGTGGCCTCCAACTGGCAGCCCATCGTCGTGGACAAGCGGCTGCACTACCGCCACGCCGCCACCCAGGAAAAAGCCGACAACAAGTGCGGCGCCTGCCACCACATCTTCAGCGAGAAGACCGGCAAGACCGTTCCCGCGCCCAAGCCGGAAGAAGTCCCCGGTTCCTGCTCGTACTGCCACGGCGAGACGACCACCGTGGTGGAAAACCGCCAGCCCAAGGAGATCCGCTCCCTGCGCCTGGCCGCCCACGGCGAATGCGTGACCTGCCACAAGGCCACGGCCGCCGCCGGCAAGGACGTGCCCACCGGCCCGGTCACCTGCGCCGGCTGCCATGGCCCTCTGGATCAGAAGGCCATCGCCGAGACGTCCTTAAAGAAAGTTCCCCAGGGCGCGGACCTGCGCATCAAGCGCGGCCAGCCCGACTACGTCATGGTGCGCCCGGCCGAGGTCCAGACCTCCCTGGCCGTGGTCGGCAAGCCCTACGCCGGCATGCCCGCCGTGCCCTTTGACCACAAGTATCACGAAGCCAAGAGCGAGACCTGCGTTTCCTGCCACCACGCCGCCCTGTCCTCCTGCTCGGCCAAGTGCCACACCCCGGCCGGCGTGAAGGAAGGCGGATTCGTGACCCTGGAAGGGGCCATGCACAACGTCGGCGCGACCCAGAGCTGCGCCGGCTGCCACGCCGTGGCCCAGAAAAAGCCCGAGTGCGCCGGCTGTCACGACGCTATGCCCAAGGGCATCGGCGGGGTGGACAAGTGCGGTTCCTGCCACGTGCCCGGCGACGCCGCCCTGCAGGAGGCCATGACCTCCATGATGGCCAAGCCGGCCAGCGCCGACACCGCCGCCGCCGAAGCCGATCTGGCCAAGAAGCTGCTGGCCGGCAAGCGCGACGTCACCACGACCTTCCCGGTGGACGACATCCCCCAGACCGTGACCATCGGGTCCCTGTCCAAGGACTACGAGCCGTCGGTCCTGCCCCACCGCCAGATCGTCCAGGCCATGCTTGACGGCATGAAGGACAGCAAACTGGCCGGGGCCTTCCACGCCACCGACGCCGCCGTGTGCCAGGGCTGCCACCACAACAGCCCGGCCTCGAAGACGCCGCCGCGTTGCGGCAACTGCCACCAGGCCGTCGAAACGACCGCCGCCTCCGCTCGTCCGGCGCTCAAGGCCGCCTACCACAACCAGTGCATGGGCTGTCACAAGGCGATGGGCATCGAGGGCAAGGTCGTCAGCAAGGCTCCGGGCGCCAAGCCCGTGCCTGCCGCCACGGACTGCGCCGGTTGCCACAAGGAAAAGAAGAAATAGGACCCAAACCAGCAGAGGTCTCGCTACAATGAAACGTAGACACTTTCTGGGCCTTCTGGGCGCGGCCGGCGTCACCCTGGGCTCCGGCGCGACGGCCAAGGCCGCGTCGCTTGGCGACGTCAAGGGACTGCCCAACGCGGGCGGCGTGCTCTTCGACGCCTCGCGCTGCATCGGCTGCCGCAAATGCGAAGCGGCCTGCAACCAGGTCAACGACCTGCCCAAGCCCGCCAAGGCCTTTGACGATCTCACGGTGCTCGACGTCACGCGCCGCACCGACGCCAAAACCTACACCATCGTCAACAAGTACGTCCCGGACGCCGGCAAACCGCCGGTCTTCCGCAAGATCCAGTGCAACCACTGCATGGAGCCGGCCTGCGCCTCGGCCTGCTTCGTGGCGGCGTTTAAAAAGTCCGAAACCGGCGCGGTGGTCTACGACCCCGACGTCTGCGTCGGCTGCCGCTACTGCATGGTGGCCTGCCCGTTCAACATCCCGGCCTACGAGTACGACAAGGCGTTTACCCCCCGGGTCATGAAATGCACCATGTGCCAGCCGCGCCTGCTCGAAGGCAAGCTGCCCGGTTGCGTCGAGGCCTGCCCCAAGGAAGCGCTGATCTTCGGCAAGCGCCGCGAACTGCTCAACCTGGCCTGGGACCGCATCGGCGGCAATCCCGGACGCTACGTCGAGCATGTCTACGGCGAACGCGAGATGGGCGGCACGAGCTGGCTGACCATCGCGCCCAAGCCGTCCTTTGCCGCCATCGGCATGGATGAAAACCTCGGCACCACCTCCGCGCCCGAGCTGACCTCCGGGGCCCTGGCCGCCGTGCCGGCCGTGGCCGGCATCTGGCCGGTGCTCCTGACCGGGCTTTACGCCATCAGCAAGCGCAAGGAAAAGATCGCCGAGTCCGAGAAGCAGGCCGCCGTGGCCGCGGCCATCGCCAAGGCCAGCGCCGACGCCGAGGCCAAGCTGGCCGAGGAACTGGCCAAGGCCGAGGTTGCGGGCAAGCGGCGCATCGAGGTCGAGGTCAAAAAGGCCCTGGAAGCCGCCGCCAAGGCCGGCGAAGAAGGGGAGGACGCGTAATGACGACGGAAACTCAGAAAGGGACGCTTTTCACTCCCTGGAACATCGTCGCCGGCATCATCCTGGCCGCCGGCGTCGTGGTCACCATCATGCGCTTCACCATGGGCCTGGGTTCGGTGACCAACCTCTCCGACAACAACCCCTGGGGCATCTGGATCGGGTTTGACCTCCTGTGCGGCGTCGCCCTGGCCGCCGGCGGCTACACCACCTCGGCCGCCTGCTACATCTTCGGGTTCAAGCGCTTTCACGGCGCGGTGCGCCCGGCCATCCTGACGGCCTTTCTGGGCTACGCCCTGGTCGTGTTCGCGCTCAACTACGACGTCGGCCGCCCCTGGCGTCTGCCGTACCCGATCTTCTACCAGCAGGGGACCACGTCCATCCTGTTTGAAGTCGGTCTGTGCGTGTTCATCTACTTAACGGTGCTCTTCCTCGAATACCTGCCGGCCGCCCTGGAGTGGAAGCGGGGCTTCGACAAGTACCGCGACATCCTGGTCAAGCTGACCATGGGCCTGACCATCCTGGGCGTCATCCTCTCGACCCTGCACCAGAGCTCGCTTGGCGCGCTGTACCTCATCGCCCCGTCCAAGCTGCACCCCCTGTGGTACACGCCGTACCTGCCGGTCATGTTCTTCATGTCCAGCATGTTCGCCGGCATGTCCATGGTCATCTTCGAGGGAACGCTGTCCCACAAGCACTTCCATCACAAGATGGACGACGAATACAACCTTGGCTACGAAGACCTGCAGATGGCCTTCTCCAAGGCGGCCGCCTGGATCATGGCCGGTTACCTGGCCATGAAGCTCCTGGGCCTGGCCATGGACAACCGCTGGCAGTATCTGGGCACCGGTTACGGCGCCTGGTGGCTGGTCGAGGTCGTCGGCTTCGTGGCCCTGCCGTGCTACGCCTACGCCGTGGCCTACCGCGACCGCAACCTGAAGCTCGCCCGGTTCACCGCCCTGTGGACGGTGCTCGGCATCGTGCTCAACCGCTTCAACGTGAGCCTGGTGGCGTTTAACTGGCAGCTGCCCAGCGTTGACCGCTACTTCCCGAGCGCGGGCGAGATCATCATCTCCTTGTTCGTGGTCACCATCGGCGTCATCGCCTTCCGGTTCATCGTCACCCGGATGCCGATCTTCTACGTGCATCCGGCCTACAAAGACTCGTCCCACTAGGACAGGGGAACAGCCATGTTCAATACGTTGCAAGACCTGATGCTCCACAACAAGAGCATCACCTACGTCCTCATGGGCGTCGTGCTGATCTGCTTCGTCGGATTCTGGCACTTCCTCACGGACAAGGAAGAGCGTAAACGCCGCTACTAGGCTGATCGGACCGCGATCGCCAAGGAGAACACCAATGTATGCATTCCTGACGGGTCCGATGCTGTGGCTGTCGTTCGCCATATGCATCCTCGGCTGCGCCTGGCGCGCCTATATGTACGTCAAGGGCCTCAACTGGCAGCTTGACCGGGTGGCCTACGGCCACAAGCCCGATCTGGCCGTCAAAGGGGCGCTCAAGTCCATCTTCCACTGGCTCATTCCCTTTGCCTCGTGCAGCTGGCGGGCCAAGCCGGTCTTTGCCACGGCCTTCTTCCTGCTGCACATCGGCCTGGTCATCGTGCCGATCTTCCTCTACGCCCACGTCATGATCGTGGCCGAGCGCTTCGGCGTGTCCTGGCCGACCATGCCCGACGGGCTGGCCGACATCCTGACCATCCTGGCCGTTCTGGCCGGCCTGTTCATCCTGTTGCGCCGCTTCGGCTTAAGCGAAGTGCGCATCATCACCACCCGCCAGGATCTGGGGATCATGGCGATCAGCCTCGCCCCCCTGGTCACCGGCTTCGTGGCCGCCCACCAGAGCGGCGACGGCAACGGTTGGCTTCTGGCCCACATCATCACCGGCGAAATCTGGCTCATCGCCGTGCCGTTCACCAAGCTGTCCCACGCCGTGCTGTTCTTCTGCTCCCGGGCCCAGATCGGGATCGACTTCGGCACCAAGCGCGGCGGTCAGCGCGGCAGCGGCATCGTCTGGTAAACCGGCCGGCGGGATATCGCCAAGGAGTGACACGTCATGCCTGAAGGGATTTATTGCAACAAGCGGCCGATCACGACGGAGGAGGAGCTCAAGGCTCTGCTCTCCGACACGCGCGGCACGAAATACTACGAGGAAATGCTGTCGCTGGAGGTTGACCGCGAGAAATTGTGGGCAACCATCCAGAAAACCTGCAAATCGCGCACGAAAACCTGGCTCGACATCTGCGCCCGGTGCGGCCTGTGCGCCGACTCCTGCTTCCTGTATCTGGTCAACGACTGCAAGCCCGAGCAGGTGCCGTCGTACAAGATCCAGTCCACCCTGGGCGAGATCATCCGCCGCAAGGGCGACGTGGACAACGCCTTCATGCGCCATGCCATGGAAGTGGCCTGGTCCCAGTGCACCTGCTGCAACCGTTGCGCCATGTATTGCCCCCACGGCATCGATATGGGCGTCATGATGGGCTACACCCGCGGCCTGCTCTATTCCCAGGGGTTCGTGCCCTGGGAACTCAAGATCGGCGCGGGCATGCACCGGGTCTACCGGGCCCAGATGGACGTCACCACCGAGGATTGGGTGGAGACGTGCGAATGGATGGCCGAGGAGCAGCAGGACGATTGGCCGGGTCTTGAGATCCCCGTCGACAAGGAAGACGCGGACATCATGTACACCTGCAACGCCCGCGAGCCCAAGCACTACCCCGAGGATCTGGCCGAGGCGGCCATCCTGTTCCATATCGCCGGGGAGAATTGGACCGTGCCCAGCGAAGGTTGGGAACAGACCAGCCTGTCGATGTTCGCCGGCGACTGGGAAGCCTGCAAGCTGCAGGTGGAAAACGTCTACGCCGCCATCGAGCGCTTAAAGCCCAAGCGGGTCATCGGCACCGAATGCGGCCACGCCCACCGGGCCACGGTCATCGAGGGCCCCTTCTGGGCCGGACGCCCCGACGGCCAGCCGCCCGCGCCCTACATCCACTACGTGCAGTGGGTGGCCGAGGCGCTTCGGGAAGGCAAGCTCAAGATCGACCCGGCCAAGCGGATCAAGCAGACCGTCACCTATCAGGACTCCTGCAACTACATCCGCAACTGGGGTCTGGCCGAGACAGCACGCGAGATCCTGTCCTATCTCGTCGAACCGGGCTATCTCGTTGAAATGACGCCCAACAAAGAGCATAACTACTGCTGCGGCGGCGGCGGCGGCTTCAACGGCATCGGCAAGTTTAGGCCCCAGCGCAACAAGGCGCTTCTCACCAAGCGCGACCAGATCCTGGCCACCGGAGCCAAACTGGTCATCGCGCCCTGCCACAACTGCTGGGACGCCATCCGCGACCTCGAGGAAGAGTACCACATCCACATCGACTGGAGCTTCCTCAAGCCGCTGTTGCTCAAAATGGTCATCGTGCCCGAACACCTCAAGCCCAAGGACGAGGACGACGGCGACGAGGAATAGGGAAGAGGTGCGCCTCACCGCACGCAACCTCCACCTCTAACACGAAATAGGGGTTTGGAATGTTCAATAAGATCCTGTTTGCGACAACCGGTTCGCCGGAATGCGACAGCGCCGCCCGCGTGGCCTTCGACATGGCCCGCCAGTACGGCTCCAAGCTGACGCTTTTCCATGTGCTCGGCATCCCGGGCAAGGGCGACAGCAATCTCGTCATCGACACCCGCACCGGCGAGGAAGTCGATGCCGACGCCGAATACCTGGAAGGCGTGGCCGAAGAGCTGCGCACCACCTACGCCAAGCAGCTCGAAGCCCTGCCGGGCGTCGAGATCGAAGTGGCCGTGGGCGTTCCTTCCCGCGAGGTGCTGCGCATCGCCCGGGCCAAGGATGTGGACATGATCGTCCTGTGCGGTCCGTCCGAGGGCCAGCAATCCGGCTTCTACAAGCGCGGCGTGGTCGGCGACAACCTGCGCAAGGTGGCCAAGGCCGCCCGCTGCCCGGTGCTCACCGTCAGCCGTCCGTCCGCGTCCTTCTGGGGCGGATTCTCCAACATCGTGTTTGCCACGGACTTCTCCAAGGCCTCCGAGTCGGCCTTCCAGTTCGCCAAGACCGTGGTCAAGGCCGTGAACGGCGAGCTGCACATGTTCCACTGCGTGGACCTTAGCCGCTTCCAGTCGCCCATCGCCCTGACCCAGGACGGCATCGAGGCCAAACTGGCCGAGTCCCGCCGCCGCCTGCACCACGAATACGCCACCCAACTCGGGGATTTCAAAAGCTATACTTCCGAGGTATGGGAGGGCACGCCTTACGTCGAAATCGTCAAGTTCGCCCGTGAACGCCAGGCCGACCTCATCGTCATGGCCCACCACGCCCGCGACGTCGATCCCGACGAACGGCCCTTCGGCAGCACCCTGGAACAGGTCATCGTGCGGGCCACCTGCCCCGTGGTGAGCGTCAACCGTCCCGACAAGCTGCCCCAGGCGGCCGAGGCGTAAGCCCCCACTACCTCCCGGGGACGCAAAAGGAGAAAGGGAAACATGCCCAAGACCATCCTTATCGTGGACGACGATCCCAATATCCGGGAATACCTGGAGACTCTGCTCACCGACAACGGCTACGAGACCATCGTGGCCGAAAACGGGGAAAAGGCCCTGGAAGTGCTGGCCGCCCATACGCCCGACCTGATCACGCTGGACATCGAGATGCCGGACAAGACCGGGCCGTGGTTCAACCGGGCGCTGCAGCGGGGCAAGACCTACGCCAACATCCCCATCATCGTCATTACCGGCCACACGGGGCTCAAGTACGTGATCCCCAACGCCGTGGGGTCCTTGAGCAAGCCCTTTGAACAAAAGGAACTGCTCGATCTCGTGCGCGAAACCATAGGCTCCTAAACCCGTTGCCCGGAGCGCGGCCTGAACGCCGCGCTCCGGGCAACGGTCTTGAGCCAAACACGCGGCTTGGCTCGCCCCGACCGCCTGCGCGGTCCAGGCAACGCCGACGCGTTTCGGGCCTTCCCGAAACCGCCGGACGCCTGCCGGTCTCCGGTCTCGTCCGACCGCCGCCGGCTCGGCGGCCAAGGCGACAAGGACCACGGCCATGAGCGAACGCCTGTTGCTCGTCGACGACGAGGAGGACATCCGCCGTTTCCTCGGCATGTTCCTCGCCGACCTGGGCTATGAGGTCCACGCCGCCGAAAACGGCGCCCAGGCCCTGGAAATGTTCAATGCCGTCAATCCCTCCATCGTGCTCACCGACATCAAGATGCCGGTCATGGACGGGCTGGAGCTCCTCAAGCAAATCAAGGCCAAAGCGCCCGAAACCGAAGTCGTCATGATCTCCGGCCACGGCGACATGGATCTCGCCATCGGCTGCCTGCAGTACGACGCCGCCGACTTCGTCACCAAGCCCATCAACCACGACATCCTCGACGCGGCCCTCAAACGCGTGGAGGAAAAGATCATCCTGCGTCGCGAGCTCAAGCAGTACACCCAGAATCTCGAAAAGCTCGTCCAGGAAAAATCCCGCCGCGTCATCGAACTCGAACGCCAGCTGGCCGCCGGCGAAATGGTCGAAACCATGTGCCAGGCCATCTCCGGCCTGTCCGAGGATTTCGGCGACAAGGCCGGCTATTTCAACGAGATGCCGTGCTTCGTGGCCGTGCACAACCGCTCGCTCACCGTGGTCGCCACCAACCAGCTCTACAAGGAACGCCTGGGCGACATGGTCGGCCACCACAGCTGGGAAGTCTACGTGGGCCAGGCCATCCGGGGCTTCGACGGCCCGGTCTGGAAGACCTTCGAGACCGGCAAGGGCCAGCGCTCGCGCGAGACCATGCTCTGCAAAAACGGCCGCGAACTGCCCGTCATGGTCCATACCTCGCCCATCGGCGAGCGCGACGGCAAGGTGGAGCTGGTCCTGGAACTGGCCGTGGACGTCAGCGAGATCAAACGCCTTCAGGAAGAACTGCGGGTCACCCAGCAGAAATACATGGACCTCTTCGAGGCCACGCCCTGCTACATCGCCGTGCGCGACCGCGACTACCGCATCGTGGCTAACAATACGCTGTTCAAACAGGATTTCGGCGAAGGCGTGGGCAAACTGTGCCACGAAGTCTTCCGCCACCGCGACACGCCCTGTCCGGACTGCCCGGTGGACGCCACTTTCGAGGACGGCACGGCCCATACCCTCGAAGCCGTGGTCACCTGCCGCGACGGACGTTCCAAAAACGTGCTGACCTTTTCCGCGCCCATCCGCAACGCCCAAGGCGAGATCGTCGAGGTCATGGCCCTGTCCACGGACATCACCCAGATCCGCGAACTGCAAGACCACCTGACCTCGCTGGGGCTCATGCTCGGCTCCATCTCCCACGGCGTCAAAGGCATGCTCACCGCCCTGGAAGGCGGCGTTTACCGCCTGGAATCCGGCATCAAACGCCAGGACATGACGCGCATCGCCGACGCCGGCGACACCATCAAATCCCTGGTCGGCCGGGTGCGAAACCTCGTGCTCAACGTCCTGTACTACGCCAAGTCCCGCGACATGGCCGGCGACCCCGTGGACGTCAGCCACTTGGCGCAAAACGTCGCCCAGGTCGTCGAACCCAAGGCCGCCCGGGAAAAGATCGCCTTCACCTGCGACCTCCCGCCCGACCTCGGCATGGCCGATCTGGACACGGCCAACCTGTCCGCCGCCCTGGTCAACATCCTCGAAAACGCCATCGACGCCTGCACCGCCGACACGGCCAAGGACGCGCACGCGATAAGCTTCAAAGCCAGCGCCGACGCGGACGCCGTCACCTTCGACATCGCCGACAACGGCATGGGCATGTCCCAGGAAACCCGGGAAAAAGCCTTTACCCTCTTCTTCTCGTCCAAGGGCTTGAAAGGCACCGGCCTGGGGCTTTTCATCGCCAACGACGTGGTGAAAAAACACGGCGGCCGTATTGATTTGACCTCCGAAGCCGGGGAGGGGACGCAGTTTCATATCGTCGTGCCGCGAAGGAAGGCCGAGGCGACGGGGAGTTAGAACGAAGAATGCCTCCGGCGGCCAAAGGGGCTGAGCCCCTTTGGAAACCCCGACTGGGCGCGGCATGGGGAGGGCGTGCGTCGGCGGTTGCAAGCGCGCCAAGACCACTTGGGCGCGGAAGCGCTGGCGGCTGCGCCGCGTGGGGCGTTGAAATTTTTGGGCCGTCGATGCGCCCGGCTGTCGCCGGGTGCTCGACGGCCCAAAAATTTCAACGCCCCGGTTCGCCCGGGGTTACCCGGCACGGGATAATTGGGTGAATGGGCTCGGCGGCTGTGTTCGAGCTGTCCTTTAGCTCTTGCTCAAGACCATGCGAAAGGGGCTGATTTTGGCGCGATGCTTTGATCGCGCCAAAATCAGCCCCTTTCGCTGGCGTGGTGGTGGCCGGAATTGGGGTTGGGCGGCCGGGCGGCTTCCGCCCGGCCGCCCAACCCCAATTCCGGCCACCATATTCACTCTGCCCGCCGACATCCCCTCCGCTCGTCCGCAAACCCAAGTCGGGGGTCCGGGGGCCTGAGGCCCCCGGCGGGGCTTGGGGCAGCGCCCCAATCTTCGGCTTTACGCTCTCCCTCACCATCCCCTTCCCTCAAAACGCGTACGGCTCGGCCTGCCGCCATTCGAACATGTAGGTCTCTTCCGGGATGAGTTCCTTGGCTTCCACCGTATCGGCGACCAGCAGCGCCGCCGCCGACACTGACGAGAAGCTCATGCCGGGCAGGATGATGTCCTGGCGATCGTTTTCCGGGATGACGGCCAAATGGCCATAGGCGATGACCCAGCTTTTGTCGGCCGGCGGTTCCTGGCCGGGGGACGTTTTGACGCGAAAGCCCACGGCCGTGCCGTCGGCGAAGCAGCACCAGACGGCCAGCCGGTAGAGGACGAACTGTCCTTTGGCGTCGAGTTCCGGGCTGCGGTGGACGAAGCCGCGCACGGCGTAGGGGCGCTCGAAGGCGGGCGAGGGGCCTTTGGCGGCCACGTCGAAGAGTTCGCCGGTGTTGATGGGCACGTAGTCCTGGCCGTCGGCGCGCAGGCGTTCGGGGACCGGGGCGATTTCCGGGGCGGGCAGGCTGGGGGCGACGCTGAAGACGTCGCTGTCGTCGTTGGCCGAGAGCGTTTGCAGGCCGCCTTCGGAAAACCATACCAGGCAGGCCAGGGCGAGGTAGCATAGGCCCCGGCCCAGGCTGGCCTTGGCTACGGGGCGCAGGGTCGCGTAGGCCCCCAGCACGGCCAGGACAATGGCGGCGGCAAGCGTGACCGGCTTAAACTTGGGATTTAAGTACATCCAGTAATTGCCGAGGGTTGCCAGCCAGCCCATGAAGCCGGCCAGGGCCAGCATGGCCAGGCCGTCGCAGCGGGCGGCCAGGGCGGCGAGAAGCTTTGTCATGACGCGCCTCCGGTGAGGATGCCGTAGGCGGCGCAGGCGATGAAGACGACGGCGGCCGGGACCACGGTGAGCACCCGGGTCAGGCGCGGGGTGAACACCTGCCGCCACATGAGCAGGAGTTTGAGATCAAGCATGGGGCCCAGGGCCAGGAAGGCCAGCTTGGCCGCGGCCGGAAAGGTGGAAAACGAGGCGGCCACGAAGGCGTCGGCCTGGGAGCACAGCGAGAGCACCACGGCCAGGGCCATCATGCCCGGGATGGCCAGCACAAGGTCGTTTTCCAGGGCCATGACCACGGAAACCGGCACGTAGGCCTTGAACGCCGCCGCCACCATGGAGCCCAGGATCAGCACCTTGGCCATGTCCAGGAAGTCGGCCATGGCGTGGCGCATGGCCGAGCCGACCTTGTCGCGCCGGCTGGGGACGACGGCGGCCAGGGGCACGGCGTCGGCCAGCGACCCGAAGGGCGTGCCTGGGACGGTGGCCGGCCCGTGGTGGTGATGGGCGTGATCTTCGGGGCCGTGGTCGTGGCCGCAGCCGCAGGCCGGGGCGGCGGCGGCGGGATCGCGCAAAAGCGACAGGACGTCGCGGCCGCCGGCCCAGTAGCCGACGACCAGGCCGGCGACGATGACCAGGGCGCAGCGCCAGATGGCCATGGTCGGATCGCCCCTAAAGGCCACCAGGGTGGCGAGAAGCGACACGGGATTGATGACCGGCGCGGCCAGCATGAAGGCGACCGCCGCGCCCGGGGGTACGCCTTTGCCGATGAGCCGGCGGGCCAGAAAGACCACGCCGCATTCGCAGCATGGGGTGAGCGCGCCGATGCCCAGGCCCACCAGGGTGGAGGCCAGCCGGCCCTTGGGCAAAAGCCGCGTCAGACGGTCGCGGGGCACGTAGGCTTCGACCAGCCCCGAGGCCACGGAGCCAAGCAGCAGAAACGGCACGGCCTCCAGCACGATGGACAGCGTGGCCTGGGCAAACAGATCGAGGTTGTGCAGGGCGTTCATGCGGCGGCGGCTTCCAGGCGGTAGACGGGTTCGGCGGCGGCCGGGTCGGCGGGCACGAAGCGCACGACGCGGTGGTGGAAGGCGGAAAGCGAATGCCGGTGGGCGATGCTCACGATGGTGGTCTTGGGCAGACGCTCCACCAGCAGGCCGTAGAGTTCCTTCTGGGAGGCCTCGTCCAGGGCCGAGGAGGCTTCGTCGCAGAAAAGCCGGTCCGGGGCCAGCAGGATGGCCCGGGCAAAGCCCAGGCGCTGTTGTTCGCCCGAGGACAGCTCCTGGCTCCAGTGGCGTTCCTCGCCGAGAAGCGGGATCAGATGGCCCAGGCCGCAATCGGTGAGCACGGCGGCGATGCGCTCCTCGCCGTAGGTCTCCGGGGCGTCGGGGTAGGCCACCGTGGCGGCCAGGCTGGCGATGGGCAGGTAGGGTTTTTGGGGCAAGAACAGGCTGCGGCCTTCGGCCGGCAGGGCCAGGGTTCCGACGGCGTAGGGCCACAGGCCGCCGATGGCCCTAAACAGCGTGGATTTGCCGCAGCCGGCCGGCCCGGCGATCATGACGCGTTCGCCCGGGGCCACGGCCAGGGCGGCGTCGGCGAGCAGGATGCGGCCGTCGGGCAGCGACAGGCTCGCGTCCGTCAGGGCCAGGGCCTGGCCGGCCTGGGCGGGAGTGCGGGTAAAGCCGGCGTCCTTGGCCGCTTCGAGTTCGGCCAGGGCGTGGGCAAAGCCGGTGAGTCGGTCCACGGTGGCGCGCCATTGGGCCAGGCGGGTGTAGGCGTCGATGAACCAGGACAGGGACGACTGGACGTGGTTGAAGGCCGAGGCGGTCTGCATGAGGCCGCCGAGCTGGATGGCCCCGGAGAAGTAGCGCGGCGCGGCCACCAGGAAGGGGAACAGGATGGCGGCCTGGGAGTAGCCGGCGGAAAACCAGGTCAGGCGCTTTTGCTGGCGCATGATGGCCCACCAGTTGGCGACCACGTGGGTGAAGCGGCCGGACAAGTTGCCGGCTTCCTGGGTTTCGCCGCCGTAGAGGGCGATGGGTTCGGCGTTTTCGCGCACGCGCACGAGATTGTAGCGGTAGTCGGCCTCGTAGCGCTGCTGGAGGAAATTGAGGCGAATGAGCGGCCGGCCGATGTAGTGGGTGAGAAACGAGCCAAATCCGGCGTAGAGCACGGCGGCCCAGAGCATGGAGCCGGGCAGCTGGATGTCGAGGATGTGGATCTCGCCCGAGAGGTTCCACAGGATGACGGAAAAGGAGGCCAGGGACACCACGGATTCGATGAATCCCAGGGTCAGGGAGAGCGTTTGTTCGACGAAGCCGCCGATGTCCTCGCTGATGCGCTGGTCGGGGTTGTCGGCCCCGTTTGGGGAAAAGCGCAGGCGGTAGTAGTTGCGGTGGGTGAGCCACATGGCGGCGTAGCGTTCGGTGAGCCAGCGCCGCCAGCGGATTTGCAGCATCTGGCGCAGGTAGATCTGATACACGGCCACGACGATGAACATGGCGGCCAGGATGGCGAAGCGGCCGAAGAGGCGGAAGAATTCGTCGAGGTTTTTTTCCTGCAACGAGTTGTAGAAGAGGTTGTTCCACTCGTTGAAAAGCACGTTGAGATAGACGATGCCAAGGCTCATGCCGACGATGACGGCAAGGAGCAGGCCGGATTTCAGGCGCTCCTCGCTTTTCCAGTAGGGCTTGGTGAGCGCCCAGAGATCGGCCAGAAAGCGCCGTTTGGTTGCGGACATGGGAGGCTCCTGGTTGCGGTTGGCCGCGGGGGCGGCCTGGTCCCCGGGCGAGGCATTTGAGCCTGCGCACCGGGGCGGACCGTACCCCTCTAGTCACTGGCGGGGCCGGTTGCAACCGAAGCGGCGGGAATTGTCCATGAAATTTCCGTTAGGCGCGGGGCCGACGGACCCTGGGGGCAGGCGCTTGCCCTTGCCGCAGGTCCGCCGACGCCGCCGGGGCGGGGCTATTCGTAGGGGTAGGTGGTTCCGGCGAATTCCTTGGCCCGGGGGTTGGGATAGTTGCCGGCGGCCTGGAGTTTCTTGATGTTCTTGGAGCGGTCTTCCCAATGGGTGTGCAGGAGCTGCTCGGCCTTGTGGCTCATGGGATGCTCCAGGAAGTTCTTGTACAGGGTCTGGACCTGGACGTTTTGCTGGGAGGCCCGCTCGGGGAACTTGGCGTCGGCGCCGTACACGCCGTCGATGCGGTCCATCATGTAGTCCTTGAGCTGCCGGGCGGCGGCCACGGCCTTGCCGGTCATGCGAAGCCCGATGAGGGCGCCGCCGGTAAGCACGCAAGCGGCTTTGAGGAAGCCGCGACGGGTCGAAGCAATGAAGGTCATGGCTTGCTCCTTAGGCTTTTTGTTCGTTGTACAGGGCCAGGCGCTTTTTGAGCGAGGCGTAGAACTTGGTGGTGCGGCGATCCATGGACTGCAGCACGCCGGGCATGACGGGCTGGCCGCCGCCCATGACGCAACCGCCGGGGCAGGCCATGAACTCGATGAAATGCCAGGGCGACTTGCCGGCCTTGACCACTTCGCAGACCTCGGCGAACCGTTTGGCCCCGTGGACCACGGCCACCTTCACGTCCGTGCCGCCCACGTTGACCGTGGCTTCCTTGAGGCCCTTGAGTCCGCGCACGGCCTTGAAGTCCCAGCTTTCCGGGGCCTTGCCGGTGACGGCCTGGTAGGCGTAGCGCAGGGCCGCTTCCATGACGCCGCCGGTGACGCCGAAGATGGTGGCGCCGCCGGTGGACTCGCCCATGAGCGGGTCGCGCTGGCCCGGGGCCACGGTGTTGAGGTCGATGCCGGCTTTTTTGAACATGTAGGCCAGTTCGCGGGTGTCGATGGTGGCGTCGATGTCCTGGTAGCCGCTGGACCAGTTGGCCGGTCGCATGCCTTCGTATTTCTTGGCCGTGCAGGGCATGATGGAGACGGTGAAGACGTCGGCGCGCTTGTACTTCATGGTGTCCGCGCCGTAGGTCTTGGCCAGGGAGCCCAGCATCCCGATGGGGGACTTGCAGGTGGACATGTTGGGGAACAGCTCGGGATAGAACGTCTCGACGTACTTGTGCCAGCCGGGACAGCAGGAGGTGAACTGGGGCAGGGGCTTGTCGATCTTCTTGGTGAGCCGGCCGACGAACTCCGAGCCTTCCTCCCAGATGGTGACGTCGGCGGTCCACTCGTTGTCCCAGGTGTTGCTGAAGCCAAGCTTCTGCAAGCCGCCGAGCATCTTGTCCGTGGTCACCGACCCCACGGGCATGCCGAAACAGTCGCCCAGGCCGTAGCGCACGGCCGGGGCCGGCATGGCGATGACCTTGACGTTTTTGTCTTTGAGTTTCTGTTCGATGACCGGAACCCAGGACTGTTCTTCGTAGATGGCCGAGACCGGGCAATGGGTGAGGCACTGGCCGCAGTTGATGCAGGCTTCGACGTGGGGGATCTTGTGGGGTTCGCCGGTCTCGCCGTAAATGGCGCCGGTGGGGCAATAGCCCATGCAGGTGTCGCAGCCGATGCATTTGGCTTCATCGACTTTGATAAAGAAGAGCTTGTCCGGATCGGCCTTGGGGTCCGGAGACTGCATTTCGTAGAAGATTTTCTCCATTTCAACGCGGCTCATGAGGCTCCCTCCGCTGGATGAGGCTTGGCCGGACGCTCCATGGCCCGGGCGACGGGGCAGGTCGTCGCCGATGAGCGCATGGCCGCGTCGGCCAAGCCAGTTTGCGCCGGCCGGGGACTGTTCCCGCGTGGCCCCGAACAGCGCGTTGCCTGCCGGGACGGCCTGGACCGCGCATACCGCGCGAGCGCTCGCGCGGCGGCGGCGACCGGTGGGGTCGCCGTATCCCGAAGCCGCTGCCACGGCCACGGGACGGTCCTAGGCCGTCATCTCCGGCAGGGAAAATCGATACAGTCGCGACACCCGGCAGTTGGCCGGGCCGGGACTTTCGGACGTCGCCAGATAGCGCCATACCGCCGCAACCGCCCGCCGCAGCCCGCTGCGGGCCGAGCGCGACAGATACGCGCCCTGCTCATGGGCGGTTTCCAGCAACACCACGCCCAGGCGCGGCGGCAGGCCCATGGCGCATTCGATCCAGGCCAGCTTTTCGGCCAGGGCGGCCAGCCGGCACAGGGTCCCGGCCCGGGGCGCGGCCAGGGCGAAAAAGTCCGGCGCGTCCAGGCTGGTGACGATGCCGGGCCAGCCCGTCAAGCCGGCCGGGGTCACGATGACCGCCGCCTTACGTCCGTGGAGCAGGCCGGGCAGGGCAGCCAGATTCTCGCCGACGAAAGCGATTTCCGGCCCGTTTGCCGGGCATTCCTGTTCCAGGGCCTCCATGACCCGGGCCGCCACGCCCAGATCGCCCCGGCGGATGTCGCCCAGGCCAATGACGGCGTCGGCAAGGGCGTATGGTGTCTGTGTCTTCATTTTATACTATGAATGAGATACTAAATATTAAATAGTAACACGCAAGCGGTTTACAACGAAATTCCCGCCGGGGCAAGCCTCGGCGCGCATCGGGGACATGTCTCACGTGGCCTCTTGGCGGGGAAGAGACGGTTGTTCCGCAATCAATATTCTGGTATTATTTACTATTTTCCCACAGGTCCGGTTCCGGTAAAGATGGAACAGGCCGAAAAAAAGCGGGGACCGACTTGTGCCGGTCCCCGCTTGGCGGTTGGGGAAGGGTCGCGCGCGGGCTAGACGTCCACGCCGGCGGCCTTGACCGCGGCCATGCCGCCCTCGACGCTGACCACGTTCTTAAAGCCGGCGTCGGTCAGGGTCACCAGGGCCTCGTAGGAACGCGCGCCGGTGTTGCACATAAGGATCACGGGCTTGTCCTTGGGCACCTCGTTCAGGCGTCCGCGCAGCTGGCCTTGCGGGATGTTGTGCCAGCGGCCGGGATGCTTCTCCACCAGCGGTCCGCCCTGGGGATTTTCCCGGCAGTCGATGATGTGGGCGTCGCTGCCGGCGTCGGCCCAGATGGTGGCGAATTCCGTGACGGAAATGCCCTTGTTCTGGCCGGACAGGATGTTGTCGGCCGCGTTGGCCACGGTGTTCAATATATCCATGGCCGAGGCAAAGGGCGGCGAGTAGGCCACTTCCACGTTGGACACGTCGGCCACGGTCGGCTTGTGGGGCAGCATGGCGGCCACGGTGTTGACCTTGCCGACCAGGGCGTCGCCCATGGTTCCCACGCCCTGGAGGCCCAGGACGCGCCGCGTGCCGCGCTCGGCCACCAGCTCCAGGGACACCAGCGCGTGCTCGGGGTAGAAATGCGCCCGGTCAACGGCCGTGATGTGGGTGGTGACGGCGTCGAGGCCGGCCCGCTCGGCCTGGGCCTGGGTCAGGCCTGTGCCGGCCGCGGCCAGGTCGAAGAGCTTGACGCACCAGGAGCCGACCACGCCTGCAAAGCGCGAGGAGCCGCCGGCCAGATTGTCGCCGATGACCCGGCCTTGGCGGTTGGCCATGGACCCCAAGGGCAGGTACATGGGCTGGCCGGTGACCAGGTTTTTGACTTCCACGCAGTCGCCGCCGGCATAGATGTCCGGATCGGAGGTGCGCATGTATTCGTCCACGAGGACGCCGCCGCGCGGGGAGACGTCAAGCCCGGCCGCCTTGGCCAGGCCGGAGTTGGGCACGACGCCGACCGACAGGATCACCAGATCGGCCTCGACCTCCCCCTTGTCCGTGACGACCCGCTCCACCTTGCCGTCTCCCTCGATGGCTTTGACCTGCTCGGCCAAGCGGAAGACGACGCCCTTTTCCTCCATGTGCTTGCGGGCCATGGTGGACAGCGTCGGCCCGGTGACGCCGGGCAGGATCTGGTCGAACAGTTCGATGACCGTGACGTCCAGGCCCCACATGTCGGCGAAGGCCACGGCCATCTCCAGGCCGATAAAGCCCGAGCCGATGATCGCCACCGATCCCACGCCTCCGGCGGCCACGGATTTCTTGATGGCCTCGGCCGCTTCCAGGCTGTCCACGGTGTGCACGCCGGCCAGGTCGATGCCGGCGATGGGCAGCTTGCGCGGGCTGCTGCCCGTGGCCATGACGAGCTTGTCGTAGGGGATGACATCCTCGCGGCCGGTGGGCAGATGGCGGGCGGTCACGGTCTTGGCGGCGCGGTCGACGGCCACCACCTCGGTCTCGGCCCGGGCGTCCACGTCCTTGATGTCGCGGAAGAATTCCGGGTCGCGCACCATGTGGAAAGCCGTGGACTGCAGGCCGGTGATGTCGCTGACCTCGCCGGAAACGTAGTAGGGAATGCCGCAGCCGCCGTAGGAGATGCGGGGACCGCGGTCGAGCATGATGACGTTGCTTTCAGGCTGAAGCCTCTTGAAGCGGCAGGCGGCCTTGGGTCCAAGGGCCACGCCCCCGATGATGACGACCTGTTGCGGCATGATGCGTCCTTGCGTTTTAGTGTTGCTGTACAGTATCGACGCGGCCCTTGCCCCGGGCCGGAAGCGCTTAATTCATACAAGGTCGGTCTGAAACGCACCTTTTGCAGGGGCGCGCCAGGAACCAGGCCATGCGTGAAACGTCGATAAAGTAGTCCAAAGCCGGGCCATGTCAATGGCCGGGCCTTGCCGGAAGCGGCCCGGGAGGCTACCCATGGCCGGGGAGGGCAGGCATGGACAACGACGCCGACAGGCAGGCAAGGCTTTTCATCGTGGCGACGCCGCTGGGCAACCCCGGCGACTGTTCGCCCCGGGCGGCGGCCACCCTGGCCGGGGCCGGGGTGGTCCTGTGCGAGGACACCCGGCGCACCGGGATGCTGCTCAAGACCCTGGGAGTGACGGCCAAGCGGCTCATGAGCTTTCACGAGCACAACGAGGAGGCCCGGCTGCCCCAGGTGCTGGCCCTCTTGGCCGAGGGCCAGGACGTGGCCCTGGTCTCCGACGCCGGCACGCCGCTTTTGGCCGATCCCGGCTACCGGCTGGTGCGGGCCGCCCGGGAGGCCGGTTTCGCCGTCTCCCCCGTGCCCGGCCCTTCGGCCGTGCCGGCCGCCTTGTCGGCCGCCGGCATCGCGCCCTATCCGTTTTCTTTTCTGGGCTTTTTGCCGCGCACAGCCTCCCAGGCCCGGGCCTCGTTGACCCGGTTCGGGGCCACCGGGGCCACGCTGGTCTTTTTCGAACGCAAGACCCGTCTGGCCGAAACCCTGGCCGCCGCCCTGGAGGCCCTGGGCGACCGCGACTGCGTCATCTGCCGGGAACTGACCAAAACCTATGAGGAATTTCTCTCCGGCAAGCTCTCGGACTTTGCCGGCCGGGATCTGGATCTGCTCGGCGAGGTGACGGTGGTGGTCGGGCCGGCCAAGGCCGGGCGCTCGGACGAGGCGCAAGCGCGCCAGATTGCCTCCGAGGAGGCGGCCGTGGGCGGCAAGCCCAAGGAGGTGGCCCGGCGTGCGGCGGCCCGGCTTTCGGGATGGACCCAGAAAGAGGTTTATGCCATGCTCATGGGCCAGGAAACCGGCTGATCGGGAGGACGGAGGCGCATGACGCAGGGCAGTGGAGAGCGGGCGGAAGCGTACTGCGTCCTTGACGCCGACGAACGGGAGTACCTGGTCGGCGTGATCGGCGCGGGGCCGGGGTTCGACACCATTTTGGAGATCGTGGCCGGCGAGGAGTTCCGCGAGTTCCTGCCGCCCATGCAGTTGGCCGGCCTGGTCGGGCTGCCGGCCGACGATCCCCGGCGACGCGGGGCGCTGCTGTCCGGGGCGCCGGTCTATCCCGACTGCCGGGCGCTTTTTGCCGCCCATCCGGCCATTAATCTCGTGGTGGAGCTGCGAAGCGGCGTTTCCCGCCGGGAGATCCTCGACGCCATGCCGCCGGGCGCGTCGCTTATCGACAACACGGCCTCCTTTTTCCTGTGCGCCCTGAGCAACGCCGTGTCCGTGGGCGCGCACTGCCGGATGCGCCTGGACCACCAAAAGCTTTTGCTCGAAGCCATCGTGGACGAGGTCCAGGAGGACATCGCCCTGCTGTCCGCCGCCGGCACGGTGGTGGATCTTAACCGCAACATCCTGCACCGCCTGGGCCTGCCCAAGGAAATCCTTGTGGGCCAGCCCTGTTCGGTGCTGCGTTCCGGCCCGGACGATCCGCCTTTCTGCGATCCCGACGACCCGGCCTGTCCGTTCCGGCTGGCCCTGTCCACGGGCAAAAAGGCCGAGCGCCTGCACACCGCCGTCTCGGCCGACGGCAAGCTTCGCTACTACCGCACCTACACCTATCCCATCGCCGACGCCTCGGGCAAAATCGGCCATGTGGTGGTCTTTCGCCGCGACATCACCGACCGCACCATGGGCGAGATCAGCGCCCGGCAGGCCGAGCGCATCGAGACGGTGGGGCGGCTCTCCTCCTACCTCGCCCACGAGATCCGCAACCCGCTGTTCGCGGCGAGCGGCTTCGCCCGGCGGCTGTCCCTGATGGACGGATTGCCCGAGTCCGCCAAGGAAAAGGCCGGCATCGTGCTCGAGGAGCTCACGCGCATGGAGGCGCTGCTCAAGCAGTTTCTGGAATTCGCCCGGCCCGTGGGCGCGGTCGTGGGCCAGGCCGACGTGGAGCGGGTGGCGCGGGAGGCGGTGCAGACCGTGGGGCTCGAGGCCGAAACGCGGCGCGTGGGCTTGAGCCTGGACATCCCACCGGGGCTTCCGGCCGTGACCCTCGATCCGGCCCTGCTCAAGCAGTGCCTGGTCAACCTGCTGCGAAACGCCGTGGAAGACTTGCCCCACGGCGGGCTCGTGTCCGTCGCCGCCGACCGGGACGGCCAGCGGGTGCGGTTGCGCGTGGCCGATTCCGGCCGCGGCGCGACGCGCGAGCACCTGGAGAACATGTTCAGTCCCTTCTACAAGGGCGACCACTGCGAATACGGCCTGGGCCTGGCCATGGTCAAAAAGGTCGTGGACGATTTCGGCGGCGCGGTGGAGGCCGCCGGCCAGCCCGGGGGCGGCTGCGTGATCACGCTCTTCCTGCCGCCGGTCCTGGCCGGGCCCGAAGACAAGGGGTAGGGGACGCCTCCGGCGGCCGGGAGGGGCTGCGCCGGGTGGGCACGCGACGCCGGCACTGGGCGTTTCCACGAGGTTTCGAGGAGAAATCCTCAAGAGTCGCTGCGGCGGGACGCAGATACAGGAGAGGTGGTGCATGGGAACGGACGACGCAAGCGCCGGCCTGGTCGATCTGGCCCGGTTGCGGCAGCGCTTCGACGACGACGAGGAACTGCTTGCCGAGATTTTCCGCGTGTTCGTCGCGGAAACGCCCGGCCGTCGGGCGGAGTTCGAAGCCGCCCTGGCCGCGGGCGACATGGGCCGCCTGGCGCATCAGGCCCATTCCCTCAAGGGCGTGGCCGGCACCATGCTCGCCGAGTCCCTGCGCCAGGCCGCCTATGACCTGGAAATGGCGGCCAAGGCCGAGGATGCGGTCGCCGTCGGCCCCAGGACCCGGATTCTGCTCGGCCTGCTCGAAGCCACCTGCGGCCACGTCGCCGGTCTGTTGTAGCGGGTTGCGGGAGGGGCCGCAGGCGGGCGTGGGGCATTGTCCCCGGCAGGCTTCCCTCCGCTCCCTGATTCCGGTTGCTGATTCCTTGCCCCGTCCGTTTCAGGCGGAAGACGCTTGCCGCGGCGCCGCGGGATGCGACCGCACGTATGCCGCAAAGCGGCCTGTGACGCCGTTTCACCCCGATTCCCCTCCCCGCCGATTACGATACCGTAATCACGTGCGCAATTTTCGTAACCGCCGCCTCCCGCCCTTCGTTGCCCGGCCGTGGAACCGGCCTGCCGCCTGTCTTTCTCTCTTTGGCACGCCCATTGCTATTCGGTATCCCGCAGGCCGCCCGCCGGAAGGCGAACGAATTGGTGTTCGCAAGGAATTCCGGGGAGTTGTAAAGGGCAGCCGCGAGAGAGACACCGTACGCCGTCGTAACCGCCCGCAAGGGCGCGGCGGCGAATCCCGCGAACAAGCGCCATACACCGAGGAGAAGGGGAATTATGTTTCAGATCGAAGAAGGACTGGCAGGCGTGAAGACCCTGCCCCGCGTTCGCGCCAAGGGCCGTTACCTGTTCGCCGGCGAGGACAAGTTCTTCATCAAGGGCGTCACCTACGGGCCGTTCCCGGAAAACTCCCGGGGCGAACCCCTCCCCGAGGACGAGACCGTCCACCGCGACTTCGAGCTCATGCGCCGCGCCGGCGTCAACTCCATCCGCGTGTACTACGTGCCGCCGCGCCATTTTCTGGACATCGCCGCCGCGCACGGCATCCGCGTCATGATCGGCATCCCCTGGCCGGAGCACCTGTGCTTCCTCGACCAGTGGGAGGTCAAGGAAGACATCAAGAAGACCGTGCGCGACGCCGTGGCTTCCCTCGCCGGCCATCCGGCCATCCTGGCGTGGCTGATCGGCAACGAGATCCCGAGCCACATCGTGCGCTGGCACGGCGCGGGCAAGGTCGAGAAGTTCCTGGGCAAGCTCGCCGCCATCGTGCGCGAGGAAGACCCCGAGGGCATGGTCACCTACGCCAACTACCCCTCCACGGAATACCTGCGCCTGCCGTTTTTGGACTTCCTCTCGGTCAACGTCTACCTGCACGACGAGAAGGCCTTCCGCGCCTACGTCAAGCGCCTGCAGAACGTGGCCGGCGAGCTGCCGCTGGTCTTGTCCGAATTCGGCATGGACTCCATCCGCAACGACGAGGCGCACGTGGCCGAGACGCTCTCCTGGCAGCTGCGCGCCGCCTACGAGCTCGGCGTCTCCGGCACCATGGTCTTCGCCTGGACCGACGAATGGTACACCGGCGGCCACCTCATCGAGGACTGGAAGTTCGGCGTCGTGACCGAGACGCGCAAGCCCAAGCCCGCCTACAAGGCCGTGGCCGACGTCTACCGCCAGCGCTTGCCGATGCTGCCGGAAAACCCGCCGTTCATCTCCGTGGTCGTGTGCGCCTACAACGCCGCCTCGACCATGGACGGCTGCCTGGCCTCCTTCGCCAAAGTGGACTACCCCCACTTCGAAGTCATCGTGGTGGACGACGGCTCCACCGACGAAACCGGCGCGATCTCCGACCGCCACGCCGCGGCCGCGCCCTACATCCACGTCATCCACCAGCCGAACCTGGGCCTTTCCGCCGCGCGCAACGTCGGCATGAACGCCGCACGGGGCGAGATCGTGGCCTACACCGACTCCGACTGCTACGTGGACCCACACTGGCTGCACTACATGGCCTGGGCCTTCACCGACAAACGCTTCGTGGCCGTGGGCGGCCCCAACCTGCCCCCGCCCGAGGACAACCGCACCGCCGCCTGCGTCGCCGTCTCGCCCGGCGCGCCGACCCACGTGCTGCTCACCGACGAGATCGCCGAGCACATCCCCGGCTGCAACATGGCCTACCGCAAGGAGCATCTGGCCGCCATCGGTGGCTTCGACGCCACCTACCGCGCGGCCGGCGACGACGTGGACGTGTGCTGGCGGCTCCAGGACCAGGGCCACATCATCGGCTTCTCCGCGGCCATGTTCGTCTGGCACCACCGCCGCAACACCGTCTCGGCCTACCTCAAGCAGCAGAAGGGCTACGGCCGCGCCGAGGCCCTGCTTCTGCCCAAGCACAAGGCCCGCTTCAACATGCTCGGCAACTCGCGCTGGGCCGGCCGCATCTACGGCGACATCTCCGGCGCGCTGCTCGCCGCGCGGCCCATCGTCTACCACGGGGCTTTCGGCATGGGCCTGTTCCAGACCCTGTACGAGCCCAAGGGCAGTCTGGCCGCCTACCTGCCGCTTTCCATGGAATGGATGTTCGTCGCCGTGGCCTGCATGCTGGCCGCGCCGTTGAGCCTCCTCGCCGGCGGCGCGGGCCTGGCCATGGCCGCGACCACCATCGCCTTCGTCGCCTACCGCGTGAGCAAGGCGCGCCTGCCCGAAAACCACGACAACATGGCCTCGCGCCTGACCATCGCCGCCCTGACGCTGGCCCAGCCGATCCTTCGCGGCTGGACGCGCTACAAGACGCTTTGGGGCGTGAGGCGCGGCACCGGCGTGGGCGCCTGCCCGCTGCCCATGGTCGAAACCGCGGCCTGCGACGAGGCCGACCTGCCCAAGGTCGGGCTGCTGCGCCGTCTGGCCGCAACCGGCGGTCTTTTCGCCCACCGCTTGTCCTTCCACCGCTTCTTCTGGAACAACAAGGGGCTGGAGCGCGACGAGCTGCTTGGTGCGGTGATCGGCCTGCTGCGCACCCTCGGCGTCACCTATGCCCTCGACAGCGGCTTCGCCGCCTCCTCGTCCACGCCGCCCTGGGATCTCTCGGTCAAGGCCGGCCGCCTGACCACCGCCCGCTTGCGCGCGACCGTGGAAAACCACGGCGGGGACAAGCGCTTCGTGCGCGTGGCCGGTTCGGTGCTGCCCTCCGGGCTCTCCGTGGCGGTCCTGGTCGCGAGCGCAGTAACCGCCGGCACCCTGGCCTTCCTCCATCCCCTGGCGGCCGTCGCCGCCGGAGCGGTGGCCGTGGGCCTGGTCGGGGCCATGGTCGCGGGCCTCTACCGCGCCGCCTCCCTGGTCGCCACCATCACCCAGTACGTGATGATCACGCGCCCCGGCTGCTCCCTGACCGAGCCCAAGGACGAGCGCGTGGCCAAGGTGGTCAAGCCGCGCACGGCCGAAACGGTCGTCGCGGAAGAGGAATCGGCCCTGGCCCCGGCGGCCGCCGCCGCGCCCGCCGTCGAGACCGAGGCTGCGTAAATTGCGTCTTCGATGCGCCGCCCCAGGCCCGGTCGGGTCCGGGACGGCGCGTCACGGTTTTTTTCCGCCCCTGCGGGGGAACCGGGGCAGCCGCCCCGGAGCGGGGCTCGCCCCGCAAGGACTCGCGCCATGAGCATGTTTCGCACGCTGCTGGGGTACCTGAAACCCTACAAGCTCCTCTTCCTCCTGGGGCTCGGTCTGGTCGGCCTGGCCAGCGCCATGGAGCTCCTCAAACCCTGGCCGCTGACCCTGGCCGTGGACCAGATCATCGGCCACAAGCCCCTGGACATCCTCGGCTGGCAGCCGGATCTGAGCGCCATTCCGCTCGGCGTGCAGCTCGCAAGCGTGGTGGGCATGCTGGTCGGCGTGCATTTCCTGGTCGGGTTCGTGCAGCTGTGCAACAACTACCTGACCATCCGCATGGGCCAGGACATGGTCCAGGATCTGCGCTGCGACCTGTTCGACCATCTCCAGCGCCAGTCCCTGCGCTTTCACCAGAACTGGCCCACGGGCGACCTCATCTACCGCGTCATGGGCGACACCTACGCCGTGCAGGCGCTGCTCATGAACGGCGTTTTCACCACGCTCACCAGCGCCGCCCTGCTGGTCGGCATGCTCGTGGTCTGCCTGCGCATGGACGCGGAGCTGACGCTTTACGCCCTGTGCGTCATTCCGCTGCTTTTCATCGCCATCTCGAGGGTCTCGCGCAAGATCGGCGACCTGACCACAGAGTCGTACCTCAAGGAATCCCAGGTCTACACCATCGTCGAGCGCATCTTCTCCTCCATCACCCTGGTCCAGGCCTTCGGCCGCGAGGACGAGGAGAAGCGCCGCTTCGTGGCCGAATCGCAGCGTTCCTTCGACCGCAAGCTGTCGCTCTACGCCTTGCAGACCCTCTACGGCTGGCTGGTTTCCGGCATCACCGCCGCCGGCACGGCGCTCGTGCTCTACATCGGCGTGCGCCACGTCCTCGACGGCCTGCTTTCCACCGGCGAGCTGCTCGTGTTCATCGCCTACCTGGCCTCCCTGTACACGCCGCTCAATAGCTTGAGCGTCACCGTGGGCAGCATCCGCGGCTCCATGGCCCAGGCCAAGCGCGTCATGGACATCCTGGCCGTGGACGAGGCCGTGCCCGAAAAGCCCGACGCCCCGGAATTGGCCATCAGCAAGGCCGAGGTGCGCTTCGACCACGTGAGCTTCGGCTATACCCCGGAGAAGATGGTCTTAAACGACGTGGACTTCGTCTGCCCGGGCGGTTCCACCGTGGCCGTGGTCGGCCAGACCGGCGCCGGCAAGACCTCGCTTATAAGCCTGCTGCTGCGCTTCTACGATCCGCAACAGGGCGCCATCGTCATCGACGGCCAGGATCTGCGCGACGTGTCGCTGACGAGCCTGCGCCGCAACATCGCCATCGTGCTCCAGGAAACGCAGCTCTTCCCCATGTCCGTGCACGACAACATCGCCTACGGCAAAAAACAGGCCACGCGCGAGGAAGTGGAGCGGGTGGCCAGGCTCGCCAACGCCCACGACTTCATCGTCGGCCTGCCCGAGGGCTACGACACCATCCTCGGCGAGAAGGGGGCCAACCTCTCCGGCGGCCAGCGCCAGCGCCTGGCCATCGCCCGGGCCCTGCTCAAGGATTCGCCGCTCCTCATCCTCGACGAGCCCACCTCGGCGCTTGACGCCGAGACCGAGGCGCTCATCATGGAAGGCCTGGAGCGGCTCATGGAAAACCGCACCACCTTCGTCATCGCCCACCGCCTGTCCATGATGCGCCGCGCGGACGTGATCCTGGTCATCAAGAACCAGCGCATCCACGAAATGGGCTCCTACGACGAGCTCATGGCCAGAAACGGCGAATTCGCCCGCCTGCACGCCATCCAGATGGGCAAGGGCCGCCCCGAGAAGTTGCCGCCCAAGCCCCTTTGCGCCTAAACACACCGTTGCGCCGCCCGCGTTTTCCCGCCGCGTCCCTTGCCCGGGACGCCGTGGGGAAGCGCGGGCGCACGCTCGGCCGGCTTCCGGCGTCCCCTCGTGCGCGCACGAGGGATGCCGCAAGGGTAGTCTGCGGCAAACGCCTGCCCATGCCGCACGGCTGGCTTCCCGGGAAGCGCAGCGCCGGTTTTCCCGGAAGCGGCCATGCCGCCGGTCCGTCCGGGCGGGGACTTCGCGCAATCAGGAGGCTTTCGTGAAGAAGACCACGCGGTTTCGGGAACTGGTCAACGCCCCGGAACTCCTCATGCTGCCCGTGGCCCACGACGGCCTGTCCGCCCTGGCCATCGCCGAGGCCGGGTTCTCCGCCCTGGCCGTGGCCGGCTACGGCACCGCCGGCAGCCTGCTCGGCCTGCCGGACGTCGGCCTGCTCACCGCGACCGAGATGCTCACGCATTACGCCCACATCGTCTCCCGGGTGGACGTGCCGGTCATGGTGGACATCGACACGGGCTTCGGCGACGTCAACAACGTCATCCGCACCGTGCGCGAGGCGGAGCGCCTGGGCGCGGCCGCGCTTTTTATCGAGGACCAGACCTGTCCCAAGCGCTGCGGCCATATGGCCGGCAAGTCCGTGGTCCCGGTCGAGGAATACCTGCCAAAGCTGAGGGCCGCGCTCTGGGCGCGCCAGGACCCCGATTTCGTCATCATGGCCCGCACCGACGCGGCCGCCGTCCACGGCCTGGACGAAGCCGTCCGCCGGGCGCAGCTCTACGCCGCGGCCGGCGCGGACATGGTCTTCGTGGAGGCCGTGACCTCCGTCGAGGACATGCGCAAGGTCAACGCCTCGGTGCCCGTGCCGAGCATGGCCAACATGATCGAGGGCGGGCGCACGCCGTTTCTGTCCGCCGCCGAACTCCAGGAACTGGGCTACGCCGTCGCGGCCTACCCGTGCGCCTCGGTCTTTACCGCCGTGCGGGCCTTGCGGGCCTGGGCCGGACACCTTAAAGCCCATGGCACGAGCGCCGGTTTCGCCGGCCCGGACACCATGGTCGATTTCGAGGAATATTTTCGCTTCATCGGCGCGGCCGACATCCGCGAACGCGAGAAGCTGTTTTTTGAAGCGGGAAAGAAGCAGTAACGAGATGATGCCTCCGGCGGCCAGGGGAACCTTTTTGAAAAAAGGCTCCCCTGGACCCTTCCCAAAACTTTTGGCGGGCTTTGGCCGCCGGGTGCCGGATTTTCCAGAGGCCGCGACGCGGTAACGACTATGCCCCCCCTTTGAAGTTTTTCGGGAAGGTGGGGGT
>DLGG01000089.1 GCA_002482565.1 Solidesulfovibrio magneticus | reverse complement strand
GGGCACGGCGGACGCGGCGCGCCCTGCGCCCTGCATCTCGTCGATCAGGGCCGAGAGCGCGTCCACCTGCCGCGCCAGCACCTTGACCGCTTCGGAGGACTGCTCCATGGCCACGGCGGTTTCCGAGGAGATGACGCTGATTTCCCCGATGGTGCGGTTGATTTCGTCACTCGTGGCGGATTGTTGTTCCGAAGCCGTGGCGATGGAGCGGACCTGGTCCGCGGTGGCGTCGACCAGGGTCACGATGCGTTGCAGCGCCTCGCCGGCCTCGCCGGCAAGGCTGGCTGTCTGTTCGATGGCAACGGCGGCGCTGTCCACGGCCGCGACGTTGCCCCGCGTACCGTCCGTGATGCCGCGCGTGGCCTCGCCCACTTCCTTGGTGGCGTGCATGGTCTTTTCGGCGAGCTTCCTGACCTCGTCGGCGACCACGGCGAAGCCGCGCCCCGCCTCGCCGGCACGCGCGGCCTCGATGGCGGCGTTGAGCGCAAGCAGGTTGGTCTGGTCGGCGATGTCCGAGATGATGCCGAGGATATGGCCGATGTTTTCCGCCTCCCTGCCGAGGGCGGCCATGCGCTCCCGGGAAGCCTGGGCATCGCTGCGCACCCGCTCCATGGCCGTGGCCACGCGGGCCATGGTCGCGCGCCCCGCCTCGGCCTTCTCGCGGGCCTGGGCGGATGTGGCGGCGGCTTCGGACGCGTTGCGCGCGACTTCGAGCACGGTGGCGTTCATCTCGGTCATGGCCGAGGCCGTCTCCCCGGCGCGCAGGGCCTGGGCCGCCGCGCCACGGCTGGCCAGATCGACTTGCGACGTCAGGGACTGCGTGGCCGCGGACACCACGGAAACGACCTCCTCCAGACTGCCGGCCGCCTGGAGCATGCCTTCCTCCCGTGCGATCAGGGCCTGGCGCGAGGCTTCCTCGGCCTTGTCCGTGGCCGCCTGGCAGGCCAGGGCCTTTTCCTCGGCCTCACGGCTCTTGGCGCGCACGTCGTCGATGGTTTCGCCCAGGCGCGCGGCCATGGCATTGAGGGCAGCGAACATGGCGGCGATCTCGTCGCGGCGATGCGGGTTCTCCAGGCGAGTGCCGTACTCGCCCGAGCCCATGGCCCGAAGAAATCCGCCGACACGGGAAAGCGGCCGGATCACGGAGCGGTCCATGAACACCCACAGCGCGCCGATGATAAGAACAAGACTTGCAAGGGAGACCCAGGCGATGGAGGTCACGGTCCTGCGCGCCGGCTCCAGGAGCTCCCACTTCTCGATGCAGGTGACGTAACGCCAGCCGTTGCCCGGCGCGTCGTAAACTTCGGCCACGTAGTCCTTGCCGGCAAGCGTCAGCGCGACCTCTCCGGCCGGCCCGGAAAAAAGCGACGCCAGGGCGGGCTCGCCGAGTTCGGCCAGGGGCTTGAGGCTCGCCTGCGGATGCGCGGTGTCGGCGATGACCACGCCGCCCTTTTCGGCAACGACCACGAAGCCGGTCTTGCCCGGGCGGATGGCCGCCACCATGTCGGTGATCACGGACAGGGAGATGTCGGCCGAAACCACGCCGAGCACTTTGCCGGTTGTGTCGGTGAAGGCCCTGGCCGCGCTGATGGTGGCCTGGCCGTCCGTGGAGCGGAAGGGCGAGGAGACCACGGCCGTCCCGGGCCGGGCGGCGGCGTCCTTGTACCAGGCGCGCACGCGGGGATCGTAGGCGCTTCGCGGCGCGTCGGAGCTGCTCACGAACCCGCCGTAGCGCGTGCCAAGGTAGACCTTGCGGTAGTCGGGATGGGATTTTTGCAGCTGGACGCACCAGGCGCGCAGGCGCTTGCCCAGGACGTCGTCCTCGCGCGGCACGGTCTTCACCTTGTCCCTGGCCTGCAAAAAGTCGGTGAGGCCCGCGTCGGTCTCGCGCAACTCCGGATACGCGGCCAGGTGGTCCATGTTGGCCTTGGCCTCGTCCAGGAACATTTCGACGGCCCGGCTCGTGCGCGTAAGCTCGGTACGGGAGACGGCGATGTAGTTGTCGTGGGACAGATCGACGATATTGCTGGCGATGATGCCGAAGATGCACAGAAGCGGCAGGGTGATGATGGCGACGACGCCGCAGATGAGCCTGACGCGGATGGAACGTCTCATGGTTCGCCTCGCTGCGTTGGAAAGACCTCGCAAAGGCGCGGGCCGCCGGGAAGGGGGCGACCCGGCGGCCGCCCCCCTACCCGCCTAGCCGCAGGAACCTGCCGCCGCCTTGAGCACGGGCCTGGCGTCCACGATATGCCGGCCAAGCCCCATGGTCTTGGCCGTAAGGCCCAGGGCCTGCCCCACCAGCTGCACCAGGTGCAGCACGGGCACGGGCGTCTCGCCGCAGGCCGCGGACAGGGCGTCGGGCTGGTACATGTCGAGCTGCATGTGGCAAAGCGGGCACGGGGTGAGCAGGCAATCGGCCCCGGCCCTGGCCGCGCTGGTCACGGCGGAGGCGGTCATGCGCATGGCCGTGTGCTCGGCCGGGAACACGGCGTGGAAGCCGCAGCAGCGCAGCCGCTCCGGGATGGCCACGGGGGTCGCCCCGCAGGCGCGGATGATCCGCTCCAGGCTCTGGGGATTGAGGTGGCTCTCGTAGCCCATGATCTCCGGCGGGCGCACGGTATGGCAACCGTAGAAGGGAGCCACGCGCAGGTGGTCCAGGGGCCTCTCGACCTTGCGCGTCCACTGCTCGCTGGCGTCGGCCAGAAGCCAGAGGAAATGGACCACTTCCGAGGCGCCCGTGAAACGCAGGCCGATCTCGGCCAGGCGCGCGTTGGCCCGGCCCATGGCTCCGGCCAGCAGCGTGGCCCGGGCCTGGCGCAGCATGAGCGCGCAGGTGCTGCACGCGGTGACGACGGGCAGGCCCATGTTCTCGGCAAGGGCCAGGTTGCGGGCGTTGGCGACAAGCGCCGCCTCGGGATCGACGTCCTGCACGTGGCTCGCCCCGCAGCAGGACCAGCCGGGGATTTCCACAAGCTCCATGCCGAGCTTTTCGGCCACGGCCAGGGTGGACGACAGGGCTTCCTTGGCGGCGGCGTGGAGGACGCAGCCTGGGAAAAACGCATACTTCATGACGGGCTCCTCTCGGCGGCGAGAACCTTGCGCAGGCCGTCGATGTTTTCCACAGGGGGATTGTCGGCCATGAACAGCCGGGCCGCTTCCACGACGCCGAGCTTGCCCTTTGCGAACATGCGCAAGGTGAAGGGCAGGTGCTTGGTGGCGGCGCTGACCAGGCCCTCGGTGCGGGGCACGAGCTTGACCTCGTTGAGCCGTCCGGTCGCGCCGAGGTCCGTGCGGAAGGCCTCGGCATGGCGCGGGCCGGGGCCGTCGGTATGGCCCGCCTCCACGGCCATGTGCCGCATGGCCGCGATGTCCTCGCCGGGACGGATGTGCTTGGGGCATTTGGTCACGCATTCCATGCAATGGACGCATTTCCACAGGCCGTGCTCGAGCATGGCCTCGACGTGGCGCATGGGCACGGCGCTGCGCGAATCCCCGGCGTAGCGGGCGGCGTGGGTGAAGATGAAGGGCTCGAGGAAGTCCTTTTCGGAGTCTGTCAGCTTGTTGCACTCCGAGGCGCAGCTGCCGCACAGGATGCAGTCCCATTGCCTGGCGATGGCCTGCATGTCCGCAGGGGCCTGCCGGCAGCCCTTCTGCGCGGAAAACTCCGGCTTGGCGTCAAGCCCTGGCCTGGCCAGGCGCAACCGCTCGACCTTCTCCTCCCAGGCGACCACGAGGTCGCTGACCACCCTGGCGTTGCCGAGCGGGCTCACGCCAAGCGCGCCCTCGCCCCAGATCCGCAGCAGGTTGTCGACCATGGTGTCGCAGGCGAGGAGCGCATGGCCGTTGACCCGCACGGCGCAGGCCCCGCAGATGGCGCTGCGGCAGGAGGCCGTGAAGTTGAGCGTGGGGTCCAGGCGTTCCTTGATGTGAATCAGACAGGCCAGGACCGTCATGCCGGGCTTGTAGGGAATCTCGTAACGCTGCCGCCAGGAATCCGTGCCGTCGAAACGGTCGATGAGAAACGTGAGGGTGTCCATATCAGTACTTGCGCTCCTGCGGTTGGTGCCGGGTGACGGTCACCGGTCGGTAGTCCAGGCGGTAGTCGCCGCCGGACACGGTGACGAGGCTGTGTTTGAGGAAGGCGGCGTCGTCGCGCGCGGGGTAGTCCTCGCGGGTGTGCGCGCCGCGCGACTCGTGGCGCGCCTTGGCCGCGACCAGGGAGCACCGGGCCAGGGAGAGGAGGTTTCCCACCTCCAGAAAGTGGGCGTAGGCCGTGTTGCAGACCGGATTGGCGTTGCCGACCACCGCGGTCTCGAACTCCTTTTGCAGGCCGACCACGGCGTCGAGCGCCCCGGCGAGCTTTTCCTCGGTGCGGAAGATGCCCATGCCCTCCCAGAGCACGGCGGCCAGCTTCTCGCGCAGCTCCGGCGCGGTGGCTCCGTCGCCCTTGCGGGAGGTGGTCTCGCGGAAGTGCTCGCGCCAGGACGCGGCGAGCGTCTCCAGGGCGGCGTCGCCGCCGAACGCGGCGGTCGGGATGGAGCAGGCCGCGCCGATGCCGGCCTGTTTGCCCGTGACCATGGCGTCGGCCAGGGAATTGCCGCCCAGGCGGTTGGCGCCGTGGATGGAGACGCAGGAGCACTCGCCCGCGGCGAAAAGCCCGGGCACGGTCGTTTTCATGTGCTCGTGGTCCACCACGTCGATGCCGCCCATGGAGTAGTGGGCCGTGGGGCGCACGGGAATGGGCCGTTCCACGAGATCGAGGTTCTCGAACAGCAGGCCGACGTGGCGGATCTGGGGCAGCCGCTCCAGGATGCGCTCGCGGCCGAGGTGGCGCAGGTCGAGCAATACGTGCGCGCCCAGGCCCTCGCCGTAGCCCCGGCCCTCGATGATCTCGGTCTCGATGGCCCGGGCGGTGATGTCGCGCGGGGCGAGCTCCATGCGGTCCGGGGCGTAGCGGGCCATGAAGCGTTCCCCGTTCTTGTTGACCAGATAGCCGCCCTCGCCGCGCGCGGCCTCGGTGATCAGCACGCCGCCGTTGGCCACGCCCGTGGGGTGGAACTGGACCATTTCCGGGTCCTTGAACGCCACCCCGGCGCGCAGCGCCACGCCCACGCCGTCGCCCGTGGCGATGTAGGGCGTGCTCGTGCGCGCCCAGAACATGCGCGTGTAGCCGCCCGTGGCCAGGACCACGGCCCTGGCGCGGAGGGGCGTCACTGCGCCGGTATTGGTGTCGCGCACCACCACGCCCCGGCACACGCCGTCCGTAACGGCCACGTCCAGGAGCTGGGAGTTGATGCGGAAACGCACGCCGCACTTGAGCGCGTAGTCGAAATTGGAATGCAGCAGGATGTGTCCGGTCTTGTCGGCGGAGAAATTGGTGCGGGCGTACTTGTGACCGCCCATCAGGCGGCAGGCCACACGGCCGTCGCCCTCGCGGCTGTAGGGCGTGCCCCAGAAATCGGTCTCGCGCACGGCCTCGGAGGCCTTTTGCACGAAGAACTCGATGGCGTCCTGGTCGCCCAGGTAGTCGCTGCCCTTGATGGTGTCGAAGCTGTGCGCGTCGAGCGAATCCTCCTGGCCGGGAAAATCCAGCACGCCGTTGATGCCGCCTTCGGCCATGCACGTGGCCGAACGGGTGGGCATGGTCTTGGTGACGACCAGGATGTCCAGGCCCGGGTTGGTCTGCAAAGCGCCCACGGCCGCCCGCAGTCCGGCTCCGCCCGAGCCGACGATGACGATGTCATGCGATTCCATGCTGTCCTCTCTCCCTCCGGCGGCAGCCGCTTGCGCGCGCCCGCGGGAGGGTTTGCCGTTATTTTTCGTCCGCGGCCGCAAGCGCCAGGGCCTCGGCCGGTTGTTCCAGGGAGATGCCGTCGCCCGGATCGCCGCAGGAGCGCCCGGCGAGCGCCAGCCGCAGCCGGTTCGCGTCCAGGGCGTTTTCCCACTTGGCCACGACGATGGTGGCCACGCCGTTGCCGATCATGTTGGTGATGGCCCGGGCCTCGGACATGAAGCGGTCGACGCCCAAAAGCAGCGTCAGCGAGGCGACCGGGATGGAGCCCACGGTTTGCAGCGTGGCGGCGAGCGTAATGAAGCCACCACCCGTGACCGCCGCCGCGCCCTTGGAGGTGAGGAGCAAGATGGCCAGCAGCGAGAGCTGGTGGCCGATATCGAGGGGCGTGGCCGTGGCCTGGGCCAGGAACACGGCGGCCATGGTCAGGTAGATGCAGGTGCCGTCGAGATTGAAGGAATAGCCCATGGGCAGGCACAGCCCGACCACGGACTTGTCCGCGCCTGCGTTTTCGAGCTTGGCCATCATGCGCGGCAGCGCCGCCTCGGACGAGGAGGTGCCGAGCACGAGGAGGATTTCCTCCTTGATGTAGACGAGGTAGCGCCACAGGGAAAACCCGGCCAGCTTGCAGACCACGCCCAGCACGCCGAAGACGAAGATGAGGCAGGTGGTGTAGACGCCGAGCATGAGGTAGACGAGCCGCGCCAGGGCGTCCGCCCCCTGGGAAGCGACCACGTAGGCGATGGCCCCGAACGCGCCGAGCGGCGCGAAGTACATGACGTAGTGGATGACCCGGAAAAGCCCCTTGGAGAATTCGTCGAGAATCCCGACGAAATTGCGGGCCTTCTCCCCCAGGTTGGCCAGGGCGACGCCGAAGAGGATGGAGAAGAAGAGCACCTGCAGGATGTCGCCCCTGGCGAAGGCGTCGACCACGGACGACGGCACGATGTGGAGCAAAAAGTCCGCCGTGGACATCTTCTTCGCCGCCCCGGCATAGGCCTCGACCTTGGCGATCTCGGCCTGGTCGGCCTGCATTTTCGCGGCGTAGTCGTCCATGCCCGCGCCGGGCTTGTAGAGGTTGACGACGACGAGGCCGATGGCCAGGGCGCACAGCGTCATGGCCCAGAAGTAGAGCATGCACTTGAGCCCCACCCGGCCGACGCGGCCCATGTCGCCCATCTTGGCGATGCCCGTGACCACGGTGCAGAAGATGATCGGCGCGATGAGCATTTTCACCATGCGGATAAAGGCCACGCCGAAGGGTTGCATCTGCATGGCCACGCCCTTGGTCGCGGGCACGAGTCCGAGGAGGATGCCCGCGGCGATGGCGGCCAGCACCCAGAAGTAGAGCGAGGCGTACAGCGGCTTGCGGCCGCCCGGGCAGGGGGGTCCGGACCCGCCCGCAACGGCCGTAAGTCCTGTCTCGCTTGCGCGAAATCGTTTCATCGCAACTCCCATCGCAATATGCCTGAAGACTTGTCGCGCACGCGCCTCACGCGCCGAGCGCCGCCTCCAGGTCCGGCACGGCGTAGAGGTCGCCGCCGTGGCAGTCGTTTATGACCAGGACCGGGAAATCGATGACGGAGAGCTCCCGCACGGCCTCGGGACCGAGATCCTCGTAGGCGACGACCCTGGCTTCCTTGATGCGAAGCCCGAGCAGCGCCCCGGCGCCGCCCGTGGCCCCGAAGTAGACGGCCTTGCGCGCGGCCATGGCCGCCTTGACCTCGGGCGCGCGCATGCCCTTGCCGATCATGCCCCTCAGGCCCTCGGCAATAAGCCGCGGCGCGTAGGAATCCATGCGGTAGCTCGTGGTGGGGCCGGCCGCGCCGATGGGGTAGCCGGGCCGCGCCGGAGAGGGGCCCACGTAGTAGATCACCGCGCCCTTGGGATCGAAGGGCAGTTCCCGGCCGGCGTCCAGGGCCTCGACCAGGCGTTTGTGGGCCGCGTCGCGGCCGGTGTAGATGATGCCCGTGAGGTAGACGACGTCGCCTGCGTGGAGCTTTTCCACGTCCGCGTCGGTCATCGGCGTGGTCAGATGCTGTTCGGCCATTAGAGCGTCACCTCCTTGTGCCGGGCGCTGTGGCACTGGATGTTGACGGCCAGCGGCAGGCTGGCCAGGTGGCAGGGCGCGACCTTGATCTTGACGCCAAGGCAGGTGGTGGCCCCGCCGAGGCCCATGGGGCCGATGCCCAGGCGGTTGATGGAGGCAAGGAGGTCGGCTTCCATGGCCGCGACCTCGGGGTCGGGATGCACGTCGTCCACGTCGCGCATGAGCGCCTTTTTGGAGTTGATGGCGGCCAGCTCGAAATTGCCGCCGATGCCGACGCCGACGAGAATGGGCGGGCAGGGGTTGGAGCCCGATTCCGCCACGCGGCGGATGACGAACTCGCGCACCCCGTTCCAGCCCTGGGCCGGGGCGAGCATCATCACGCGCGACATGTTCTCCGAGCCGCCGCCCTTGGCCATCATGCAGATCCGAAGCGATTCCCCCGCGACCAGGTCGAAATGGACGATGGCCGGCGAGTTGTCGCCCACGTTTTTCCGGGTGAAGGGGTCGCAGGTGGACTTGCGCAGGTAGCCGTCCTTATAGCCCTTGACCATGCCTTCGTTTACGGCCTCGCGCAGCGTGCCCTCCGACAGGCGCACGCCCTCGCCGGCTTCGACGAAGAAAACGCCCAGGCCGCAGTCCTGGCACAGCGGCAGGCCGGTCGATGCGGCGAGCGCCGCGTTTTCCTCGAGCTGGCCGAAGATTTCCCTGGCGGCCGGCAACGTTTCCGCGGCCTTGGCCCGGGCGAAGGACGCCAGGACATCCTCCGGAAGATGGCGGTTGGCGTCGATGCAAATGGCGGCCACGGCGTCGACGACGGTTTGTTTGGCGATGGTGCGCATGCTTGCTCCTTGTTTTCTCACCGGAAAAACCCGGCCGTTAGCCCCGTGCGACGATCCAGGGAAAGCCCACGGCCAGGAAGACGCCGAGGTAGATCACGCCGAAGATGGTGCCGAGCACCCAGAACTCCTTGCTCTTCACGTAGCCGGAGCCGAAATAGATGGGCGAGGGGCCGGTGCCGTAAGGGGTGATGACGCCCATGATGCCGAGCGTGGCGCAAAGGACCATGGAGGCCTTGGCGATATCGAGGCCGGGCACGGCCATGGCCGTGGCCAGCATGACGGGCAAAAGCGCCGCCACGTGGGCGGTGACGCTCGCGAACATGTAGTGGCTGACGAAAAAGAGCACGGTCAGGCCGAGCAGCGTGGCCGTGGGGGACATGCCCTGCAGATGGGTCGCGGCGGCCCCGGCGAACCACTTGAGAAAGCCCGTCTTGCCCAGGCCGTCGGCCAGGGTGACCAGGGTCGCGAACCAGGCCAGCACGTTCCAGGCCTGCTTGTAGCCGATGACGTCGTTCCAGGTGACCACCTTGGCCACGCACATGACGCAGATGGCGGCCAGGGCGACCGTGGTGCCGTCGACATAATCCTTGAGGAAAATCCAGCCGAGCAGCGCTGCCACGGCAAGGGCGGCCATGGTGATCTCGCGTCCCGACAGCGGCCCGAGCTTGCGCAGTTCCTCGGCGGCCCAGATCGGGGCGTTTTCCGAGGTCTTCTGGGTCGGCGGATAGATGACGTAGGCCAGAAGCGGCGTGAGCAGGAAAAGGATGAGGCCCGCGGGCAGGACGGCGACGAACCACTGGCTCCAGCCAAGGGACACGTGGGCGGTCTTTTCGACCAGCGACTGGGCCAGGACGTTGGGGGCGAGGCCGGTTAGGAACATGGACGAGGTCACGCAGGTCGTGGCGAGCGCCGTCCACATGAGGTAAGCGCCCATGCCCCGGGGGTTTTCCTCGGGCGTGGAGCCGTAGAGCGGCGGAATGTTCTTGATGATGGGGAAGATGGTGCCGCCGCTGCGCGCCGTGTTGGAGGGCATGAACGGCGCGAGAATGAGGTCGGCCAGGGCCACGGCGTAGCCCAGTCCCAGGGTCTTCTTGCCCATGCGCCTGATGAGCGTGAGCCCGAGGCGCTTGCCGAGCCCGGTCTTTTCGTAGCCGAGCGCGAACATGAAGGCCGCGAAGATGAGCCAGACCGTGCCATTGGAAAACCCCGACAAGGCCCATTTGACGGCCTCGCCCGGGGACGGGACCTTGCCTGGGGCAAGGGGTACCAGGCGCAGGATGGCGGCCAGGGTGACGCCGAACAGTCCTGCCAGCGCCGGGGGCACGGGTTCGAGCACGAGGGCGAGCACCACCGCAGCGAACAGGGCGAAGTAGGTCCAGGTGGCGGGCTCGAGGCCTTGGGGAACCGGCAGCAGCCAGATCACCAGGCCGAGCAGGATCGGGGCGAGAGCCTTGAGAGCGCGTTGCATGGGGGGTCTCCTTGGGAATGGTGTCGTTGCCCGCCAGCCCTGGCCTGTCGCGCCTGATCCCTGGCGCGGCGGCGGGACGCCGCGCCAGGGCGAAGCGAGGCCGCATGGCGAAACAGCCTTTGCGGCGGACAAAAGCAGGATGAGTGCCAGGAGGGTGACAGACGGCACAAACGGCAGGAGTTACAGGAGAAGACACGATGCGCGTGTGAAAAAACAAACAAGAACCCCCATAACCGAGGTTATGGGGCCGGGGCGCTATTTCAGAAAATACTTTATGAAATCAGATGGTTACAGGGCATGACCGCAGGTTATGCCCATACCCTTGGCTATGAGGGTTTGACCGCGGCGTGCTTGAGGCGTTTGCTGAGCGCCGGCTGGGAGATGCCGAGCAGGCGCGCGGCCAGGGTCTGATTGCCGCCCGAGCGGGAAAGCGCCTCTTCGACGAGAAAGCGGGCCGCCTCGGCAAAGGTGGGCAGCTGCCCGAACGGGGCGAAGGGATTGAGCGGCGGCGCGGCCGGCGGGCAGACCTGCTGCGTGCGGCCCATGGCGGCAAGAAAGCTCTTCATGGAGAGCATCCGGCCCGTGTGCAGGCTCAAGGCGTCGAAGACCATGGCCTTCAGTTCCCGGATGTTGCCCGGGAAATGGTAGGCGGCCAGGCAGGCAACGAGCTCCGGGGGAAAGGTGGGCGCGGTCTTGCGCATGGCGGCGGCGGCCTCGCCAAGGAAATGGCGCAGCAGCGGCTCGATATCCTCCTTGCGTTCGCGCAGGGGCGGGATGTGGACGTGGTGGGTGCGCAGGCGGAAGTAGAGGTCGCGCCGGAAGCGGCCCTCGGCCTCGTGGGCGGCGAGGTCGCGGTGCGTGGCCACGATGACGCGTGCGCGCAGGCGCTTGGGCAGGTCCGAACCCAGGGCGAAGTATTCGCCTTCCTGGAGCAGGCGCAACAGCTTCACCTGGGAGGCCACGGACAGGTCGCCGATTTCGTCGAGAAAGAGCGTCCCGCCGGCCGCCTCCTCGATCATGCCCTTTCGCGCGGCCTCGGCCCCGGTGTAGGCCCCGCGCACGTGGCCAAAAAGCGTGTCCGCGAACACCGCGTCGTCGAGCCCGGCCACGTTGACGGCGACGAGCGGCCCGTCGCGGCCGCTCACGGCATGGGCGGCGCGCACGAGGTTCTCCTTGCCCACGCCCGATTCGCCGGTCACGAGCAGGGGCTGGGGGCTTGCCGCCACGGCCTCGATATAGGCGAACACGGCGTGCATGGCCCGGGAGCGGGTGACGATGCCGGCAAAGACCTCGGGATGGGCCGGGCCGCCGGCCACCAGGCGGTTTTTGACGGCGAGGTTCTCGTCGCGCAGCTCCTGCATGCGGATGGCGCGCAGCACGCCGCCGACGATGCGGTCCTCCTCGTCGGTCTTGACGTAGTAGTCGAAGGCGCCGAGCCGCATGCAGCGCACGGCCGTGTCCAACTGGCTCACGCCGCTTATGATGATGCAGGTCACGTCGGGGTGGCGCTCGGCAATGGCGGCGAGCAGCTCCTCGCCGGAGAGCCCGGGCATGGTCAGGTCGAGCAGGACCAGACCGATGCCGCCCTTGTCCAGAAGCGGCAGCACCTCGCGGCTGTCCTGGCAGAGAAACGTGTTGGTGATGCCGGCCGAGGACTCCAGCGTCAGGGAGAGCGAACGCAGCCAGGCCGGCTCGTCGTCCACGATCAGGATGCCGAAAGCGGGATACGGGGCGGTGTTCACGCGGCGGATTCCTCCTTGGCCACGGGCAGTTCCAGGCAGGCCAGGGTAAACTGGCCCGGGCTCGACTCGAATACCAGCGCGCCGCCGTGCTCCTTGGCGATGCCGGCGGAGACGGACAGTCCAAGGCCCGTGCCGCCCGCGTCGCGCTTGGT
Source organism: Solidesulfovibrio magneticus (assembly GCA_002482565.1). Taxonomy (GTDB): domain Bacteria; phylum Desulfobacterota; class Desulfovibrionia; order Desulfovibrionales; family Desulfovibrionaceae; genus Solidesulfovibrio; species Solidesulfovibrio magneticus_B. Next base: position 17,484 of record DLGG01000089.1, on the reverse strand, counting down.
GGTGAAAAAGGGGTCGGTCAGGTGCGGCAGGTGCTCGGGCGCGATGCCGCTGCCTTCGTCGCGCACGCACAGGACGACCAGCCCCCGCGCCGCGTCGTGGCGCGTGGTGACGGCGATGCCGCGGGACTTGTCGGGCAGGGCCTGGCAGGCGTTGAGGACGAGATTGACCACCACCTGCTCGATGCGCTGGGAATTGCCCCAAACGAGCGGCAGATCCTCCTCGTAGTCGGCCGTGAAATGGTCGGTGTGCTTGCGGATGGTGGCCTCGACCAGGCGCACGGCCTTGCGCGAGGCGTCGCCCACGTCGATGAGCGCCTTGCCGGCCCCCTCCTCGCGCCGGGCGAAATCCTTGAGGTCGTTGACGATGCGCTTGATGCGCAGCGCCCCTTCCTGCATCTCCTCGAGCATCTTGGGAATCTCCTGACGCATGCGCGTGTAGGCGATACCCCCGAGCGTGAACTCCCCTTCCCGCTCGCGCAGGCCGTCGAGCAGCCGCGAGACGTCGGCATGAACCTTGCGCAGAATGGGGATGTTGAGCAGAATCAAGCCGTTGGGATTGTTGATCTCGTGGGCCACGCCGGAGACGAGAATGCCCAGGGCGGCCATTTTGTCGGCCTGGACGAGCTGGCGCTGGTTGCGGGAGAGTTCGTCCAGGGCCTGGGACAGGGAGGCGGTGCGCTGGGCCACCTGCTTTCGCAAAAAATGCGTCCAGAGCATGGAGCCGCCCAAAAGCGCCAGCAGCGGCAAGCCCACGGCCCCGGCGTAGCGGGCCACGGTGGTCCAGGGCAGGGGCCGGTCCTCCAGGACGCCAAGCCATTTGTTGTACAGGGCCTCGTACTGGCCGGTGCCGCGCAAAATGGCCAGACCTTCGCTGAAACGGGCGAGCAGGGCCTCGTTGCCTTTCTTGACGGCGAAGCCGTAGCGCAGGGTGGCCACGGAGCGGGCCACCACCTCGATGTTGTCGAGCTTGTTGTCGCGGATGATGTAGTTGCCGGGCAACATGGCCACCACGGCGAAATCGCCGACCCCGGAGGCCAGAAGGCGCAGGCCGTCGGCCGGGGTGTCGGTGAGGACGAGGTCTTTTTCATAGCCTCTGGCGGCCAGCTGGTCGTGCATGTAGCCGCGCCGGTGGACAATGACCGTCTTACCGGCCAGATCGTCGAGGCTTCGGGCAACGCGCTCGCCCTTGCGGGCGAAGATGGCGTGGTTGACCACGGCGCTTGGCGGGGCGAAGTCCACCTCCTCGGCGGCGCGCTCCTCGGAGAAACTCATGCCTTCGAGGATGTCCACCTCGCCGTCGAGCAGCGCCTGGCGCATCTCGGCCCAGGAACCCAGGCGAAACTCCACCCGCATGCCCATGACCTCGCCGATGGCCCGGGCGAGGTCCACGTTGAAGCCGGCCGGCTGGCCGTTTTTGTCGAGGTATTCGTAGGGAGGATAGTCGCGGTCGCCGCCGACCACCACCGGCCGGGTGACGCCGGGCACGAATTCGGCGCCATGCCCCACGGTCGCGGCGGCCAGCGAAGCCGCCACGCACAAAACGACCAGGACGGCGCGCAGGCCGACAAGGCGGGGCATGGCGAAAAGGACGGTTCCTGGCGGACGCACGGGGAAACGGTACGGAAAAAGCGCCGCCCTGCCAAGCCGGGGCGGCCCGGTCAAGGCGACCCCGCTGCGCTCGGCCGACGCCGCGGGCCATCTCCCGCGACGGTCGGGGACGGCGCTTTTCAGCGCGGCAGACCGGTCAAAGGAGGACAATCAGGCGGTTCTGGCCCGGCCGGCGGCCAGGGCGTCTTCCATGGCCCGGCGCAGCTCGTCGCGAAACACGGGCTTGGGCACATAGGCGTCCATGCCGGCGGCCAGGAAGGCTTCCCGGTCGCCGGCCATGGCGTAGGCGGTCAGGGCCACCACGGGCAGGCCGGCCACGACGGCGTAACGGGGGTCGCCGCGCATGACCCGCACGGCCTGGACGCCGTCGAGGCCGGGCATCTGGATATCCATGAGCACGAGGTCAAAGGGTTGCCGCAGCAGGGCCTCCAGGGCCTGGACGCCGTCGACGGCCTCGGCCACGCTATGGCCGTCCCTTTCCAGCAGCCGACGCACGGCCAGCCGGGTGATGCGGTCGTCCTCGGCCACAAGCACCCGCAAACCGCCCGGCGCGGCCGGGGCGGCCACGGGGGCGGCGGCCTGGCCGGGCGGCTCGCACACGTTAAAGGTGCAGCAAAAAAAGATGGTCGTGCCCCGTCCCACCTCGCTGTCCACGGCGATGGTTCCGCCCATGAGTTCGACCAGGCTCTTGCAGATGGAAAGCCCCAGGCCCGCGCCCTGGGCATTGCGGCTGTAGCCCCGGCTGCCCTGGACAAAGGGTTCGAACAGGCGGGTGAGATCGGCGTCGGCGATGCCGCAGCCGGTGTCGGCCACGGAGAAAAGCGCCCGCGTCTCGCCCTTCCGACGCGGCGGCAGGGGATAGGCCTCTACGGCCACCGACCCTTTGGCGGTGAATTTCAAGGCATTGCCCACGAGGTTGGCCAGCACCTGCTGGAACCGGGCGGCGTCGCCGGCCACCCGGGCCGGCAAGGCCGCATCGACATAGACGCGCAATTCCACGCCGGCCTGGCGGGCGGAAGGCCGAAACAGCTCCACAGCCTCGGTCACGGCCCGGGCCAGTTCGAAGGACTCGCACAAAATGGCCATTTTGCCGGCCTCCACCCGGGACAGATCCAGGATGTCGGCCAAAAGGCGGGTGAGCCGCCGGCTCGACTGGATGGCCAGGTCGGCGTACTCGGCCTGCTCGGCGGTAAGCGGCGTGTCGCGCAGGAGCTGGAGCATCCCCAGGACGCCGTTTAAGGGTGTTCGAATCTCGTGGCTCATGTTGGCCAGGAATTCCGATTTGGCCTGATTGGCGGCCTGGGCCTCGTTGCGCGCGGCGGTGAGGGTGCGCTCCATCTCGATGCTGGCCGTGACGTCCTCGCGGATGAGGATGCCGCCGGCCAGGGAGCCGTCGTCGCGAACAAGCGGCACGCCGCGCAGGTTGACGTAGCCGGCATGGCCGCCGGTGAACTCGGGAAAATGCACGGCCTCCAGATCGACCTCGCGCCCCTCCAGCAGCGGGGCCAGCTTGTCGGCGATGCCGGCCCGCACCACGCCCGGCAGTTCGGTGAGCCGTCGGCCCAGGAAAAAGTCGCGGTCCTGCCGGCCGGCGGCAAAGGTTTCCAGATGCCGCCGGTTGACGAAGGTGATGCGGCCGGCCGCGTCAAAGGCCATGATGGAGACCGGGGCGAGCTCGGCCAAGAGCCGATAGCGGCTTTCGCTTTCGCGCAGCCTGGCCTCGGCCTTTTTGCGCTCGGTGATCTCGGCGGCCATGGTGGCCACGCCGAGCAGCCGGCCGTCCTCGGCGTAGACCGGAAATTTCTTGGTCAAAAAGGTGCGTGCGCCGCCCCCTTCGCCGCGCATTTCCTCCTCGCTGGTCAGGGTGCGGCCCCGGGGCAGGTGCAGGGCGCGGCGGTCGTTTTCCACGTACCGGGCGATCTGTTCGGGAGCGGACAAGCCCTCGAAGGCTTCGGCGTCGGTCTTGCCGACGACGTCTTCCAGACGGCGGCCAGTAAGATTCTGGTAGGCCCGGTTGATCATGACGTAGCGCAGGTCGCGGTCCTTGAAGACCACCACATGCTCGGCGTTTTGCAAAAGCTCGTAAAAAACCGATCGGGCGTCGTCGCGGCGGCGGCGTTCGGTGACGTCGGCGGCGAAACCGAGGATGCGCTCCCCGTCCAGGCGCACGGCCGACACGGACCACCAGCGCTTGGCCCCGTCGCGCCGCCGGCCCGAGACCTCGGCAATGCGGGAACCTTCCTTGAAGTCGGCCAGATAGGTGGCCACGGCCTGCCAGCTTTCCTGATCCAAGATGTCGCCGATGGCCATGCCCAGCAGGGCCTCCCGGTCGTAGCCGGTCAGACGGCAGGCCTTGGGATTGACGTCGAGGAAGCGGCCGGCGGCATCGACGATGAAAATGGCGGCCGGGGCGTTTTCCACCACGCCCTGGTAGCGCGCCTGACTCTCGCGCAGGGCGTCCAGGGCCTGTTTGCGCGAGGCCAGGGCGACCAGCAAGGCCACGATGACCCCGGCCATGACCCCGGCCAGGGCCAGGGATGCCCACAAGGCGGCCATTTGGGGAAAAAAGACATCCAAGCCGGGCAAGACGGCCTGTCCTTGGTCCGAAGCCGCGGCCAGGGCCGGCCCGGGGCACAACGGCAAGGCTGCGCCAAGGAGCCCACGGAGCTGCCGGAGCCGCCGGGCAGGGCACGCCGCCCAAGGCCGACCACGAAGGAGAAGGTATCCCATGCTTTCTGATACGGCCACCGTCTGGCGCCGTCAATGACCGGAGCAACGGGTGGCGTGGACCCCACCGGCCCGTCATTGCCTCGGAGGGAGGGATTTGTCTTGCAGCCGCAGAGCGAACAGCCGTTGCTCCAAGGACCGGGCCGCGGCAACGGCGAACGGGGCAGGCAGGGGTTTGCCGTAAAGCCAGCCCTGGGCCATGTCGCAACCCGCTCCCAGCAAGAATTCATGCTGGGCCGGATGTTCCACGCCCTCGGCCACGACTTCCAGGCCAATGCCTTGAAACAACGAGATAAAGCCCGAGACCATGGCCTGAGCCCGCAGGTCGCGCCCCAGGGAGGCCACTAATGATTTGTCGAGCTTGACGACATGCACCGGGTATTCCAGCAGGACGCTCAAGGAGGAATACCCCACCCCGAAGTCGTCCACGGCAATGCGAAAGCCGTGGTCGATAAGTCGGGCCATCACCGCCCGCACCGCCGCCGGATCGGAAATGATAAGAGACTCGGTCAACTCCAAAACCATGCGGGTCGGGGCCACGCCATGGCGCTGGGCCCGCCTGACCAGATCGGCCACAAAGCCCTCTTCCAAGAACTGATTCCGGGAGATGTTGACGGCCAGCGTCGCTTCCTCGTCATCGTCCTCCCAGGCCCGCAATTGGGCGAAAGCCATGTCCAGCACCTGCCGGCCAATGGCGCCGACAAGCCCCTCCGTCTCGGCAAAAGGGATGAAATCATTCGGATAGACAAGCCCCTCGGGCCTGTTCCAGCGCACCAGCGCCTCGTAGTGGACCGCCCCGCCGCCGACCATGTCCACGATGGGCTGGTAGTGCAGGACAAACTCGCTCCCCGCCACGGCCTGGCGCAGTCGGGCTCGCAACTCCATGCGCGTTTTGGCCGCCTCGGCGATGGACGGTTTGAAAAACCGCAGCTGCCCCCCGCCGTCGGCCTTGGCCGCGTACATGGCGGTGTCGGCATTTTTCATCAGGGTCTCGGAGTCAAAACCGTCGGCCGGATACAAGGCGACCCCGACGCTCCCGCCGACTTCCAGGCGCTGGCCGTCAATGGACAAAGGCTCGGCCAGCCGGGCCAGGAGCTTTTCGACCACCCGGACGATGGCCGGGGGGTGCGCCGTCTCGCGCAGGATCACCGTGAACTCGTCGCCGCCCATGCGGGCCAACGTGTCCTCGGCCCGCAAGCATTCCTGCATCCGGCCGGCCATGACGCCAAGCACCTGGTCGCCCACGGCGTGGCTCAGGGAATCATTGATCCATTTGAAATTGTCGAGATCGATAAACAGCAGGGCAAAGCCCCGGCCGTGGCGGGATTCGATGCAGATCTCCCGCTCCAGCCGGTCCATGAACAAGGCCCGGTTGGGCAGGCCTGTCAGGCTGTCGGTGTAGGCCAGGGCCTTGAGCAGCTTCTGGGTGGCCTTTTGCTCGCTGATGTCGGCGAATACGATGACATGATGGCTGGGGGCGTCGTCGTCGAAGGACAGCGCGTTGATGGTGACTCGAAACGGGACCCGCCGCCCTTCCCGGACAACGCCCCGGCACTCGCCGGACCAGGCCGCATGGATTTCCAGGCTGCGGCCGATGGCGGCGATCTGGTCAGGCTCCTGGCCGGCCAAAAACGTGTCCCAGACCTGGCGGCCAGCCAGTTCGTCGGCGGTGAATCCGGTGATCCGCAGGCAGGCGGCGTTGGTTTCCCGGATGCGCAGCTCGCGGTCCGCGATGGCCATGGCGGCGTCGGTGGCCTCGACCATGGCCTTGTACAGGGCCAGACGTTTCTCGGCCCGGCGGCGCTGGGCGTTTTCGACCCGCAGACCGGCATTGGCCCGTTCGAGGTTGCCGGTGTGCTGGTTCACCTCGGCCAGCATGGCGTTGTAGGCGGCCACGACCTGGCCGAGTTCGTCGGCGCTGCCCCAGGACAGGGGCACCCGGGTTCCCGGCGCGGCGTTGCGTTCCAGGGATTCGCGCAGCCGGCGCAGGGGCTTGCCCACGCTCCAATGGACGGTCAGGGCGAGGACCCCGACGAAAATGGCGGTGAGCCCCACGGCGGCGGGCAGTTCCACGGCCCGGCCGGCGGCCAGGGCCTGACGCAGGCGAAAATCGCTGAAGGCCACCTCCAGCCGTCCCAGGTCGTAGATCTGCCCGCCGGCCTGGCGCGACAGTCCGCGGCTTTCGGCAAAGACCCGTTCCCCGGCCGGGGCGGCCTCGCCGACGCGGGCCAGCACCTGGCCCCGGGCATCGACGAGGCGGGCGGTCTGCAGATCCGGGGCCAGGGCATAGCTGCGAAAGAGCCGGTCAATGGCGGCCTGGTCGAATTCCCAGACCGGGCCTTCGAGTTCGGCCGCCTGGGTGGTCAGGAAGGTCTCCAGGCGGTTGCGCAGATCTTCCTCGGCCTGGCGGGCGAACTTGGCGGAAAAAAAGAGGAACAACATCGTGCCCACGCCCAGGGACAGGGCCAGGGCCGGCAGCAGGATCTTGGAGGCCAGCCCCCGGCGGCAGCAGACTTCCCGGGCTTTCCGGGCAAAACCGCCCATCACGGCGCGTCGCCGCCCAGGGCGCGCATGGCCGCGTCAATGTCTTCCAGGCGGCGCAGCCGTTCTTCCTGGGGCAGGCCGAGATCGGAGAGCAGGCGGTCGCGGCGCTGGTGGAGCTCAATGCGCCGCACTTCCCGCAGTTGGCCGTTGTCCGAAGCCTTGAACCCGCCGCGTTCCATGGCGGCCAGCACCGCCTGTTCCCGGGCCAGGGCGTCCTGGGCCTTGCCCGGCGCGGGGCGACCGTAACCGGTGAAAAAGCCCCTGACCGACGCCTTGGTCCCGGCGTCCAGATCGGCCCGCCAGACGAGCGGGTCGCCGGGTATGGGCGGCGAGGTCCAGATGACGGCCACCCGGCTTGCGGCCTCGGGATGCAGGGCCGTGGACCGGGCCAGATTGACGGTGTTGCCCGTGGCCACGTCCAGGCGTCCGTCGGCCACGGCCAGGAAGTTGTCCTCGTGATTGTTTTGGGCCACCCGCCGAAAAATCGCCCGGGGCTCCAGACCACGCCGGGAGAACAGATAAAAGTCCGGGATCACGTGGCCGGAGGTGGAATTGACGTCGCCGTCGCCGTAGGCCAGCGCCGAAGCCCGGGCGAACATGTCCTCGGCCGTGGCGATGCCCGAACCGACCCGGGCCAGGAGCACCGAATGGTAGGCGGCCTGGCCGTCGTTGCCCAGGGCCTGGAGCGCCACTTCCCCGCCGGCCCGGTCCACGGCCTCGATGGCCGACTTGTTGCCCAGCCAGGCCATGTGGACATGGCCGGCGGCCATGGCCCAGACCACGCCGGCGTAGTCCGTGAAAACCTGGGGCCGCACCTCGCGGCCAAGGGCCTGGCCCAGGTCGGCCAATAGCGGCGCCCACTGGGCCAGGACGGTTTGGGGCGAAGCCGTGGCGATGAGCCCGAAAACCACGGGGTCCTGGGATTGCGCCCGAAGAGGCGGGGGAAAAAGCGCGCTCAGCAATACGACCACGAGCAGGCAGGCAGGGAAAACCGTCCGCATGGAGTTTCCCTGTATACGAAAAAAACCGGCGGCGGCGGGCACAACGCATTTGTCGACGAAATGTCACCTGCGCCGACCCGCACCCCTCGCGCCCGGCGACGTCAGGCCCATCCGCGACCGGCCGGCCGACAAGCCGTCCGCACCGGCCATGCCGGACCCCGAGGCCGCGATCCCCGCCGCGCCCCGAGGCCTGGCCGGCCTTCCCGATCGGGCCGGGCGGCGGCTCAGCCCTCGCCCAGACCCATGGCGCGGATGACGGCGTATTCCCGCTCGGTCACCGGCGTCACCGACAGGCGCGACCCTTTGCGAAGCACTTCCATGCCGGCCAGCTCGGGCACGCCGCGAAGGGCGGCCAGGGGCACGGGCCGGGGAAACTTGGCCACAAAGCGCACGTCCACCATGTCCCACAGCGGCTTCTCCGGGCTGGCCCGGGGATCGAAATGGCCCGAGTCCGGGTCCTGGGCGGTGGCGTCGGGATAGGCTTCCCGGGCCACTTCGGCCAGCCCGACCACGCCCGGGTCGGTGACGCTGTGGTAGAAAAGCAGGCCGTCTCCCAGGCGCATCTCCCGCAGGAAATTGCGGGCCTGGAAGTTGCGCACCCCGTCCCAGCCCGTGGTTTGGCCCGGGGCGGCGGCCAGGTCGTCGATGGAAAAACAGCCCGGTTCGGATTTGATCAGCCAGTACGCCACGGCCGCCTCCCTGTTTGGCCGCGGGGCTTCAGCCCAACCGGCTCATCTCGACCTTGCACTGGTCGTCCCATTCCAGGCAGTCGGCCTCGGCAATGGCGTCGAACTCGCCCAGGCAGCGCTGGCATTTTTCCTTGACCGACACCGACCCGGCCGTGACGTCGGCCGACGAGGCCGTGGCCGTGACGGACTGTCCGCAGTGAGGGCAGACAGCTTCAAAGGACGCGGTTTTCGCGCTCATGAGGATGCTCCTTGGTCCGGCCTCGGCCGGTTTGACCGCCCCCGGCCGGGGGCGTGAAGCCAAAAGATAGGACAGCTTGGGGCAAAAAGCCATGGTCAAGCACGATTGCGGCGGCCGTGGGCGCCATTTCGAGGCCTGGCCGAGGCAAACGACCGGCCAGCCGGCCCCAAGCCGCTGGGACACGCGTCTCGGTCTTGCGGCTCCGGGGTCGTCGTGGCCGCCGAACGAACCGACCGGTCAACCTTCCCCGCCGCCGCTACGGGCCACATAGAAGGCGAAGTCCTCCTTGAGCTGGCGGATGAGCGTCTCGCGCTTTTTGCCCACCACGTCCGGCGGCAGCCCTTCCAGCATGGCCCGGTGGTAGTCCACCAGGGCCTGGTAGGTGTCGAGAAGCTCCTCGTGAAAGGTCGCCTTGTCCGGGACAATGCCCCGGTTGGAGACCAGCCGGCAGTCCAGGGCCTCGGCCAGGCAGCGCAGCGGGGCCGTGGAATCGCAGGCCTGCATGAGCGGCAGCAGCAGCTCCACGCCGAGTTTGGCCCGGGCGTCGCCTGGATCAAGTTCCCGCATGAGGGTCGAATAGGGTTTTCCCACCGCATCGGCGATGTCCTTAACGGGCCTGTCGCTGTTGCGGACCATGTCCAGAATCACGCTACGAATGTCCGACGGCATTATAAAGCGCCTCTTAGATTATAACACCCTTGCATCTAACTCCGCATCGCCTGATAGCATGAACAAGCGGTAAATTGTCAAGAATGCCATGCGGATTGCCCGCACCGTCCCAGCCGGCCACGTGCCGGCCGGTTGCGGCGGCTTTATGCCCGAAGCAAGGAGGTGTCTTTACCCGCGCCCACCGCCGCCACCACGGCGCTTTTTTCATGCGACGCAACACCACGGCCATGCACCAAGGAGATTGTTGATGATCGACACCATGCGAAAAGTCGGCCTGCCCCTGGGTCCAGCCCTGTTCCTGCTCGTGTGCCTCATCCCGCCCCATGACGGCCTGTCCCAGCAGGCCGTTTATTGCGCGGCGGTCACCGCGCTGATGGCCACCTGGTGGATCACCGAAGCCATTCCCATTCCGGCCACGTCCATGATCCCCATCGTGCTGTTTCCGTTTCTCAAGATCATGCCCAGCGCCAAGGCCACCCTGCCCTACGCCAACCATCTCATTTACCTGTTCATGGGCGGCTTTTTCATCGCCGTGTGCATGGAGCGCTGGAATCTCCACTACCGCATCGCCATGCACACCATCCGGCTCGTGGGCACAAGCCCCTCGCGCATCGTGCTCGGCTTTATGGTGGCGGCCGGCTTTTTGTCCATGTGGGTGTCCAACACCGCCACCACCGTCATGATGATGCCCATCGGCCTGGCCATCATCAAGGCCTGCGCCGACATCACCGGCGACCATGACCTCAGGCACAATCCCTTTGCCGTCAGCCTCATGCTGGCCCTGGCCTACGCCGCCTCCATCGGCGGCCTGGGCACCATCATCGGCACCCCGCCCAACACCATCATGGTGGCCCAGATCGACAAGCTCTACGGCCAGACCATCAGCTTCCTCGACTGGATGAAGGTGGGCGTGCCCCTGGCCGCCGTCTTCCTCATCATGACCTGGCTGCTGTTGACCAAGGTGCTCTACCCGGTCAAGGGCGACATCCTCCAGGGCAAGGGCGCCCAGCTCATCCAGGCCGAGCTTGCCAAGCTCGGGGCCATGAAGAAGGAAGAAAAGCTCATCGTCGCGGTATTTGCCGTGGTGGCGACCTTGTGGATCCTCATGGGCCTGGTCAAATGGCCCATCTTCAAGGGCGTGTCCGACGCCTCGGTGGCCATTGCCGGCGCGCTGCTGCTGTTCGTCATCCCCTCGGACCTCAACAAGGGCGTGTTCCTTTTGGACTGGAAGACGGCGGTCAAGATTCCCTGGGACGTGATCCTGCTTTTTGGCGGCGGCCTGTGCCTGGCCGACGGCTTCCAGGACACCGGACTGACCAAGTACATCGCCGGACTTCTGGTCGACCTCGAAGGCATGCAGCTGGTCTGGATCATCGCCTGCATCGTGGCGCTCAACATCTTCCTCACGGAAGTGACCTCCAACACCGCCGTGGCCACGCTCATGATCCCGGTCATGGGAGCTATCGCCGTGGGCATGAAGATCAACCCCTTCGGCCCCATCGTGGCCGCCTGCATCGCCTGTTCCTACGCCTTCATGCTGCCCGTGGCCACGCCGCCAAACGCCGTGGTCTTCGGTTCCGGCGCGGTGACCATCCGCCAGATGGCCCGCACCGGCCTGTGGCTCAACCTGCTCGGCATCATCCAGATCACCCTGACGGTGTACTACCTGATGCCGCTGGTGTGGGGCATCGACCTGACGGTGCTGCCGGACTGGGCCATTCCCAAGAAATAACCCGGTCAGCCGGTTCCCGCCGCCCGGCGCGGCGGCGGGAACCGGCCTCGACCCGTGAGGGCCGGCCCGGCCCTGGGAGCCACGCCATGGGCGCAGCCCTGTACCTGTCGTTTATCCTGCTCATCTTCTGCCTGGCCCGGGCCGCCCGTTCGAGCCTGGAGAAGGACCCGGCCGCCATCGCCCCCGAGGAGCTGCCCGAATCGGCCTGGCGCGCCCTGCGCCGCGCCGCCCAGGGCATCACGGTGACCGACGCCTGGGTGAGCATGAACGGCGAGGCCGGCCTGCGCTACCGGGTGCGCGGCGTCATGCCGGACGGCGGCCGGGTCGAACTCGACATTCACCACGACGGCACGGCCTATCGTCGCGACGGGCCGGCTCCCCTGCCCCGCGCCGCCGGCCGTACTTGACGCCCGGCCCTGCCGTGGTCCACTTAAGGAAGCCGCCTGCCGCGCTGGGGCCGCCCCCCTTCGGCCCGCTCCTTCCCGCCCGGCGCGGCGCATTCCAACCGGAGCCGCCCGATCATGGACAAACGCCTTCCCTGGCCCGACTATTTCATGCGCATCGCCTATCTGGTGGCCGAACGCAGCACCTGCCTGCGCCGCAAGGTCGGGGCCGTGGCCGTGCGCGACCGCCGCATCCTGGCCACGGGCTACAACGGCTCCCCGACCGGCACCGCCCACTGCCTGGACATCGGCTGCCTGCGCGAAAAGCTCGGCATCCCCTCGGGCGAACGCCACGAGCTGTGCCGGGGGCTGCACGCCGAGCAAAACGTCATCATCCAGTGCGCCCTGCACGGCGTGCCCATCGCCGGGGCGGACATCTACTGCACCACCCAGCCCTGCCTGATCTGCACAAAGATGCTCATCAACTGCCAGGTCAACCACATCTATTTCTCCCAGGGCTATCCCGATCCGCTCTCGGCCGAGATGATCGCCGAGGCCGGCATCGGCTTTGACGTGCTGGAGGGCGACCATGGCTCCTGACAACGACGCGGCGTTCATGGCCCGGGCCTTGGAGCTGGCCGAACGCGGCCGGGGATTTGTCACGCCAAACCCCCGCGTGGGCGCGGTGCTGGTGCGCGACGGCCAAATTGTGGCCGAGGGCTGGCACAAGGTTTTCGGCGGCCCCCACGCCGAGGTGGAATGCCTGCGCGAGGCCGAGGAACGGGGCATCGATCCGGCCGGGGCCACGATGTACGTGACCCTGGAGCCGTGCAACCATTTCGGCAAGACCCCGCCGTGTTCGCGCACGGTGCTGGAGGCCGGCGTTTCCCGGGTGGTCATCGGCTGCCTGGACCCCAACCCCGTGGCCGGCGGCGGAGCCGAGACCCTGCGCCAGGGAGGCGTGGCCGTGGAGGTCGGCGTCCTTGGGCAGCAGTGCCGCGACGCCGTGGCCGATTTCGTGGTCTACAAGACCATGGGCCGGCCCTACGTGACGCTCAAGCTGGCCATGACCCTGGACGGGCGCATCGCCGCCCGCACCGGGGACTCGGCCTGGGTGAGCGGCCCGTCCTCGCGCCGCCGGGTGCACCGGATGCGGGCGGCGTCCCAGGCGGTGATGGTCGGCGGCGGCACGTTTCGGGCCGACGACCCGCGCCTGACCCACCGCCTGGAGGTGGTGGACCCGCTGTCGGGCAATCCCCAGCCCCTGGCCGTGGTGGTCACGCGCTCGCTGCCCCCGGCCGACGCCCGATTCGCCCTGGTGCGGGAGCGTTCCCCGTCCCTGGTGTTCCTGACCGGCGAGGCCGAGGCCAAGGGCGCGGCCGGGCTGGCCCTGATAAAGCGCGGGGCGCGGGTCTACGGCCTGCCGCTGCGTGACGAGGGCGAACTGGATTTGTTGCCGGGCCTGGCCCGGCTTCGCGACGAGGCCCGGGTGTTTACGCTTTTGTGTGAAGGCGGCGGCGGTCTGGCCGGCCAGCTCGTGGCCCAGGGGCTGGCCGACGAACTGGCGATCTTCTACGCCCCCAAGGTGCTGGCCGACGAGCAGGCCGTGCCGGGCTTTTCGGGCCGCGTCATCCCGCGCATGGCCGACGCGGCCGGCTTTCGCTTCTGCGGCCTGCGGCAGGTGGGCGAGGATATTCTGGTCACGGCCCGGCCGGCGGCCGAGCCGTCTGCCTAACTGGCCGTCTGCCCCACATATTCCATGACCGCCTCCAGATCGATGGTAAGGGTCGGTCCCTTGTCCGCCTCGGCGTAGCGCGGCGAGGCGTAGGGGTCATATTCATAGGGCGCGATGAGGCCGTTGAATATTTCGCGCAGGGCTCGCGCGCCGATACGGGCGTTTTTGGCCGCCGCGTCGGCGATGGCCGTGATGGCCTGGTCCGTGACGAGCAGCCGAATGCCCATGTGGCGGAAATATTCCAGGCACAGACGCAGGGGCGAATTGGGCGAACCGATAAGAATCTGGCGCAGCTCCTCGCGCCCGAGTTCCTCCAACATGGCCACCGCGCCGAACCGGGCAATAAACTGCGGCATCATGCCGAAGGCGAACATGTCGGCCAGACGCAGGTATTCCCGCAGCCGAAACCGGGTCACGGTGCGCACGTTCATGGTGCCGTCGGGGCGGCGCTCCACTTCCGAGACTTCCTTGAGCCGTCGGTCGTCGCGCCGGTTGACGATGCAGTTGTAGACCTGATCGTAAAGCTCCTCGAAGGCCCCGCCGCAGATGAACAGCAGCTTGCCGGTCTCCAGGGGAATCTCCCGGACGACCTCCCGGCCGTCTTCCAGGACCGTGGCCCGGTAGAGAAACTCCTCGCCTTCCAGGAGCGTCAGCAGCGCGTACTGGGTAGTGATGCCCTCGACATTGGGCTTGCCCGACACCCGGGCCGAGATCTTGTCCACTTCGTCCACGCACACCGTGGCGTTTTCCAGATAATCCTTGAGCTCACCGGCGGTCATGGCCCCGCCGAAGGTCACCCTGGCCCGGGCTTCGAGTTTTTTGAAAAGCCGGGTGGTGCGGTCCTCGCCCTCGATCTCGGGGGACAGGGTGTTGGCGTTGATGATGAGCATGAGCCGGAAGCGGTCCAGCTCGGGATGGGCTTCGTAAAAGGCGGCCACGGCCTGCATGAGGGTGGTCTTGCCCGTGCCGGAGTTGCCGATTAAAAGCACGTTGGGGGCCGGCAGGCCATGGATGTGCTTGTACAGCGACACGCTGATGCGGCGTAACAGTTCCTGCTGGCCAAGCACCCGGGCGGCGAGGAAGGCGTTTATCTCGGTGGGCAGTATCCGGTTTTCCATGGGCACGTCCTTGGGCGATTTCCTCATGCTTACCGCGTCCCCCGGCCCCGGACAAGCCGTCCCGACGACGGCCGCCGGAACGACGGCGTTTCCCGCCAGTCGTCATGCCGGCTCCGTTGGTTTCCCAACCGGCCAGCAAACCAAGCCACGCTGCCCCCATCACCCCTTTTCCCCATGTGGGGGGGCCGGGGGCCTCAGGCCCCCGGCCGCCGGAGGCAGCCTTTTCGATAGCTTGGTTTTTGCGGCGGCATCTGCTACCGATGCGTTCGCGACGGCAAACCACCGCCGCCACACGCCATGACCCCAACACTCAATATCGCCGACCTCTCCCTGGCCATTTTGTGGCTCTTTTTCGCCGTGCGCGGCTATATGCGCGGCCTGGTCAAGGAGGCCGGCTCCCTGGCCGCCATCGTCACGGCCTTTTATCTGGCCGGGGCTTATCACAAACAGCTCGCCCCCAACCTCACCGAATACATTTCCGGCAACTACGCCGGCACGGCCGCTTACCTGCTCATCTTCACGGTGACGCTTTTGGGCGTGTGGTTCGTGGCCCTGGCCATCTCGGGCATCGTGAAAATCACCATGACCCAGTGGGCCGACCGGTTTTTCGGCGGCGGCTTCGGCCTGGTCAAGGGTGTGATCTTGACGGCCGTGCTGCTGTTTCTCCTGCGTCTGGCCGCCCCGGACCCGGATTTCCTCAAAGGTTCGCTGCTGGTGCCGGTCCTGGACAAGATGAGCACCAAGCTCGTCAATTACATCCCGCCCGACATCAATGAGAAGCTGCGCAAGTTCAGCAAAAAGGAACTGCCCGATCCCATAAACGCGGCCCTGGAGAAAAAAGCGGCCGCCGCCGCCGCAGCCGCCGCCGCGGCCATCGGCGACAAGAAGCCGGCCGACCCGGAAAAAAAACCGGCCGAAGCCGATAAAAAGCCGGCCGAGCCGGAGAAGAAAGCCAAACCCGAGGCCAAACCGGCCGAGCCGCCCAAAAAGACCGAACCCGCCAAGTCCGAGGCCAGCGCCAAACCGGCCGCCACGCCTGCCAAAGTCGAGGCCAAGCCGGTCGAGCCCGCCAAAAAGCCTGAGGCCAAGCCGGCCGAACCAGCCAAGAAACCTGAAGCCAAGCCGAGCGACCCGGCCAAGAAGACCGAGCCGACCAAGCCCGAATCCAGCCTCAAGCCGAAGCCGACGACGCTCATGGTCGAAATGCGGTCGGCCGACGCCGCCGCCCCGGCCAAGAATACCGAGGCCGCCAAGGCCCCGGAGAGCGCCTCCCCGCCGGCCGCCGCCGACAAAACGGCCCCTGCGGCCAAACCCCGGCCCGCCGCGCCAGACAAAGCCCTGCAGGCGGCCGCCACGGACAAGCCCTCATGACCGAACAAGATACCCGGAAAAACGCCGCTGCCCTGGCCGGCCTCCAAGACGTGATCGACGCCCTGCTCGGCCCGGACGGCTGCCCCTGGGACAAGGCGCAGACGCCGGAAACGCTGTGCGACTACATCATCGAGGAGTCCTTCGAACTGGTGGACTGCATCCGCTCGGGCGACGTGGTGGGCGTTGGCGAGGAACTTGGCGACGTGCTGTTCTTGCTGCTTTTTGTGGCCACCCTCCATGAACGGCGCGGCGATTTCGATCTGGCCCAGGCCTTTGACGGGGCCGCCGCCAAGATGATCCGCCGCCATCCCCATGTGTTCGCCGACTGCGACATCAAGGACCGCGAGGAACTTTTGCGCAACTGGGAGCGCATCAAGCGGGCCGAAAAGGCCGAGAAGACCGGCCTTTACGCCAGCCTGCCCAAGGGCCTGCCGCCGCTTTTAAAGGCCTACCGCGTCCATTCCAAGGCCGCCCGGGCCGGATTCACCTGGGAGTCCGACGAAGCCATGGCTGCGGCCCTTGCCGCCGAACGGGCCGAGTTCGAGGCGGCCGTGGCCGCCGGCGACCCCACGGCCATGGAAGAGGAATTCGGCGATTACCTCTTTTCGCTCACCGAATACGGCCGCCGCCTGGGCCTCAAGGCCAACGCCTGCCTGGACGGGTCGGTGTCCAAGTTCCTTGCCCGCTACAAGGCCATGGAAAAGCTGGCCGCCGCCCGGGGACTGGACCTCGACGCCCTGGACATGGCCGCCAAGAACGCCCTGTGGGACGAGGTGAAGGTCGGCTCCTAGCCTCGCCCCCGCGAAGACGCCTGCATCTTTTCCGAGGCGCGCGAGCCTCGACGGCCGGCCGGGACATGCTTGCCGGCCGGCCTCCTGCCCGGACGCGAATCGTCCCCCGGGATCGCCGCGACAGTTGCAACCGCCCCCCTGACCGCCTACAAGTGAAGGATGCAGGTCCATCCCGCCCGCGTCCGACCGCTGTCCGACAAGCCCCGCCGCAACGGGCCGGTCGTCTATTGGATGAGCCGCGACCAGCGGGCCGAAGACAATTGGGCCCTGCTCGCCGCCGCCGGGCTGGCCCGGGCATCCGGCGCGCCGCTCCATGTCGCCTTTGCCCTGGCCCCTGGCTATCCGGGAGCCAGCCTTCGCCACTACGACTTCATGCTGCGNNCTGCGCGGCCTGGCCGAAACCGAGGCCGAGCTTCGGGCTCGGGGCATCCCCTTCCACCTGCTTCCGGGCGATCCGGCCGCCGTCGTGCCGGAGTTCCTGCACGCGCTTGCCGCCGGCGTCTGCGTCACGGACTTCGATCCCCTGCGCCCCAAAATCGCCTGGAAACGCGCCGTGGCCGAGGCGTACGCCGGGGCGCTGCTTGAGGTCGACGCCCACAACGTCGTGCCCTGCGTTGTCGCCTCGCCGCGCCGGGAATACGCCGCCGCCACCTTTCGCCCGAAAATCCACAAGCGGCTCCAGGAATTCCTGGAACCCTTCCCCGAGCTGCCGGCCTTCCCCGACGCCGTCCTGGTCGCCACGCCACCCGTGGACTGGAGCGCGGCCCGGGCCAGCCTCACCGTGGACGCCGCACCCGGCCCGGTCCCGGGCATCGCCCCCGGCCCGAACGCCGCCCGGGCGGCCCTGGACGCGTTTATGGCCGAGCGCCTGCCCGGCT
>DLGG01000013.1:1197-3224 GCA_002482565.1 Solidesulfovibrio magneticus | reverse complement strand
ACGATGGCCGGCGAGTTGTCGCCGACGTTTTTGCGGCTAAACGGGTCGCAGGTGGACTTGCGCAAAAAGCCGTCCTGGTAGCCCCTGACCATGCCTTCGTTGATGGCTTCCCGCAGGCCGCCGCCGGCCAGGCGCACGTCCTCGCCGACTTCCACGAAAAAGACGCCCAGGCCGCAGTCCTGGCACAGGGGCAGTCCGGTTTCCTTGGCCAGGGCGGCGTTTTCTTCCAACTGGTTGAACACTTCCCGGGCGGCCGCCGAGGATTCGGCGGCCTTGGCCCGGGCAAAGGCGGCGAGCACGTCCGCGGGCAGGAACCGGTTGGCCTCCATGCACAGGGCGGCCACGGCCTCCACCACGGTGTTTTTGTCGATGGTACGCATGGCGTTGTCCCAATCTCCCACGCTTACATGAAGAGCTTAACCAGGGTGTAGCTCATGAGGGTGCCGCAGCCGACGCCGATGGCCCCGGGGATGATGAAGCTGTGGTTCAAGATGTACTTGCCGATGCGGGTCGTGCCGGAGCGGTCGAAGTTGATGCAGGCCAGATCGCTCGGGTAGGTCGGCAGGATGAAGTAGCCGTAGCACATGGGCAAAAAGGCCAGCAGGATCTTGGGTTCCAGGCCCAGGGACAAGCCCAGGGGCACCACGGCGGCCAGGGCGGCGGCCTGGCTGTTGACCAGCTTGGACACGACTACCAGCACGATGGCGTAGGTCCAGGGGTAGGCCACCACCACGGCGGACAGGCTGGCCTTCAGGGTCTGGTAATGGGCCTCAAAGAAGCTGTCGGTCATCCAGGCCACGCCAAAGACCGAGAAGATGGCCACCATGCCGGCCTTGAAGACCGCGCTGTTGGCGATGGTCTGCTGCTTGACCTTGCAGAAGATGAGGATGAACGCGCCGGCCATGAGCATGACCATCTGGATGACCAGGTTCATGGACAGGGGCTTGAGCTTGCCCGGCACGCCAAAGGAGGGACGCAATTCGCTGAAAGCGCCCAGCACGACCACGGCGGCGATGGCGGCGAAGAAGAACCACACGGCCCGGTAGGATTCCTTGGAAAAGACCTTGTCCAGCAGGGTCGCGCCGCCGTCGTAGATGTAGGCCTTCTGTTCGGGATCGGCCAGCTTGGCCTGGAATTCCGGGTCCTTGTCCAGATCCTTGCCCCGACGCATGCTCCACAGGCCGGCGCACAGCACGCCAAAAAAGGTGGCCGGAATGGAGATGGACAGCAGATCGACAATGCTGATGGCCTTGCCGATGCCGTGGGCCTGGGCCAGCATGGAGACCATGGACACGGCGGCCACGGACACCGGCGAGGCGCACACGCCGATCTGGGCCGAGACCGAGGCCACGGCCATGGGACGCTCGGGGCGGATGCCCTTGTTGATGGCGATGTCGTAGATGATGGGGAACATGGTGTAGGCCACGTGTCCGGTGCCGCACATGACGGTGAGCGACCAGGTGGTGATGGGGGCCAGGAGCGTGATGTGCTCGGGGTGCTTGCGCAGGACGCGCTCGGCGGCGCGCATGAGCACGTCAAGGCCGCCGGCGGTCTGCAGGGTGGCGGCGCAGCCGATGACGGCCAGAATGGTGAGCATGACGTCGATGGGCGGCTTGCCGGGCTGGACGCCGAAGACAAAGCACAGGACGAACAGGCCGATGCCGCTAATAAGGCCCAGGCCCATGCCGCCGTAGCGGGTGCCGAGCAGCAGGCACAGCAAGATGACGCAGAGTTGCATGGTCAACATGACGATCTCTCCTTTCCTCGGTTCAAATATTCGCGGCGCGGCCTGTCTGGCCCGCGTCAGCCCGGATGCGGCCGTCCCCTGCCACGGCCCGGCGGCGAAGCGGCGAAGCGGTTTCCCGCCGACGACGGCGGCCCTTCCCTCGGGGCCGCCGCCGCCGGCGGACCGGCCGGAGGGGTACTGGCAAGGCTGCCATAGCAGGGACGATGCCAGGACGAGGAAGCGGCGCTAACCACGCGCCGCTTATGAGAAATTCGTCACAATCAAAGCAAAAACGGCGGGG
>DLGG01000013.1:385-1188 GCA_002482565.1 Solidesulfovibrio magneticus | reverse complement strand
ACCCAGGTTATGGACGGCCCCGCCGCAATCTCGCGAAATCGTTTTATTCTAACATGTTACAGAAGCCATAACATCCTGCTTTCGATCATTCCCAAAGTTATAGTTGCCCGTTTTCCCCGCTGGCCGGGCCTGCGGCCCAAAAACGAGAACCCCTTTTTCTCCAGCCAGCCCCCCTTCAACCTTTTCTTCAGCTGGGGGGTCTGGGGGCCTCAGGCCCCAGCCGCCGGCACTCTTCCCCCCTTCTCCGTTCGCGGCCTCCTTGCCTTCCCAAGCCGACAGAGCGCCGAGCCACGCCCAGAACCCCTTGAAACCTTTCCCCATATGGGGGGTCCGGGNNNCCGGCCGCCGGAGGCATGCCTTTTCTTCTCCACACTCCCCCTATTCGCGGCGGGCTTTGAGGCGTTTGGACAGGGCGGGCTGGGAGACGCCCAGGAGCCGGGCGGCCAGGGTCTGGTTGCCGCCGGCCCGGGCCAGGGCTTCGTCCACGAGGAGTTCGGCGGCCTCGGCAAAGGTGGGCAGGCGGTCGCAGCCGGCGAACAGGTTGGCCGGGGGCGCCTCGCGGCAGGCGTCGCAGCGCCCGACGGCGGCCTGGATGCCGTCCAGGGCCAGGGTCGGGCCGGCGGTCAGGCTCACGGCGTCGTAGAGCATGGCCCGCAGTTCGCGGATGTTGCCGGGGAAGGCGTAGCCGGCCAGGCAACCCGGGAGTTCCCGGGGCATGGCCGGCACGGGCCGGCCCATGGCGGCGGCGGCCTCGGCCAGGAAATGGCGGGCCAGGGGTTCGATGTCCTCGCGGCGTTCGCGCA
>DLGG01000013.1:224-372 GCA_002482565.1 Solidesulfovibrio magneticus | reverse complement strand
CGGAAGTAGAGGTCGCGCCGGAAACGGCCGGCCGCTTCCTCGACGGCCAGGTCGCGGTGGGTGGCCACCACCACCCGGGCTTGCAGGCGCTTGGGCAGATCGCTGCCCAGGGCGAAATACTCGCCTTCCTGGAGCAGGCGCAGGAGCT
>DLGG01000013.1:0-142 GCA_002482565.1 Solidesulfovibrio magneticus | reverse complement strand
GCCCCGCGCACGTGGCCGAAGAGGGTGTCGGCAAAAACCGTATCGTCCAGGCCGGCCACGTTGACCGCGACCAGGGGGCCGGTACGGCCGCTGAGGCTGTGGACGGCCCGGACCACGTTTTCCTTGCCCACGCCGGATTCGC
>DLGG01000019.1 GCA_002482565.1 Solidesulfovibrio magneticus | reverse complement strand
CAAAAGCGTCAGGCCAAGCCCTTCCATGGCCGGCGCGGACGTGGGGCTGGCGGCCAGGGCGGCGCGGAAGGCCATCTCGGCCTTGTCCTGGCCGTCCTTGGCGCAGGCCGTGCCGCCCCGGGCCAGGGTGTCGGCTCCGGCCGAGGGCCCGGCCTGGGACAATTCGCGGCAGGCGGCGGCGTAATCCTTTTTCTCAAACGCGGCGTTGCCGGCGGCGGCGGGATCGGCGGCCGGTTCGGACGAGGAAAACTTCATGGAGCCGCAGCCGGGCAGCACGGCGAGCAGGGCGGCCAGGGCCACAGGCGCGGCAAAGCTGCGTATCGACATGAGGGAACCTCCGAAAAAAGCGGTCTTGGATGCCTTGGCTATCCCAAAGCCCGGCCGGATTGTCAAATTGCCGGCCGCCTGATAGGCGGGAAGCATCCCTCCCCTTAAACCGGAGGCCTGCCATGCCCTGGCGTATCCTCTTGGCGCTTTGCCTTCTGGTTCAGGCTTTGCCGGCCCTGGCCGGCGAGACCGTGCATCAGGCCCGGCCCGGCGACCATCCCGTCGCCCTGGCCAAACGCTACCATGTCACCCTGGCCGCCATTTTGGCCCGCAATCCCGGCCTTGATCCTTGCCGCATCATGGTCGGCGACGCCATCGTCATTCCCGATGCGCCGTCCGCTCCCGGGGCTGGCCCGGCCGTGTCCGCCAGCACTGACGCCCCGACCGGGGCCAAGGCCGACCCGGCCCTGTTGCCCGATGAGGAGGCGGCCGGGCGCAAGTACGTGGTCGCTCCGGGCGACTGCCCGGCGATCATCGCTGAGCGGTTCGGCATTCCGCTGGAGGTGTTGGAGAGGGCCAATCCCGGGCTGGACGCCAAACGGCTGTCGGTTGGCTGCGTGCTGGCCGTGCCGGACGCGGCGGCCTGCGCGCCGCCACCCGTGGCCGTGGCCCGGCCGGGGGAGCCGGTCTCCGCCGCGCCGCTGGTCATGGATTTGAAATAACCCCCCTTGCCGAGCGCGCCCGGGGCGGGCATACCGCTTGGCGGAGGGGTTGCCATGCTGACTGCCGAGGAAACGGCCGGGGCGGCGCGCGTCGCCAAGGCCCTGCGCGCCGAGATGGGGAAGGTGCTGGTCGGGCGCGAGGCGCTTGTCGAGCGCCTTCTGGTCGGGCTGTTGTGTCGGGGCCACGTGCTTATCGAGGGCGTGCCGGGGCTGGCCAAGACGTTGGCCGTGACGACCCTGGCCCGGGTGGTCACGGCGGATTGCAGCCGGGTGCAGTTCACGCCCGATCTGCTGCCCGCCGACATCCGGGGAGCCGAGGTTTACCAGCCGGCCACCGGAACCTTTGCCGTGCGCAAGGGGCCGATATTCGCCAACATCGTGCTGGCCGACGAGATCNNCCGGCCAAGGTGCAGTCGGCGCTTTTGGACGCCATGGCCGAGGGCAAGGTGACCATCGGCGGCGAGACTTTTGATCTGCCCCGCCCGTTTTTGGTTTTGGCCACCCAAAATCCCATCGAGCAGGAAGGGACGTATCCCTTGCCCGAGGCCATGGCCGACCGGTTCTTGCTGCATCTGACCCTGGGCTATCCCGGAGCCGGGGAGGAGGCGGAGATCGTACGCCGGGCCTGTCTGGAAGAGGAACCCGAGCCGCGTGCGGTCCTGGACGGGGCCGGAGTGCTGGCCTTGTCGCGGCTGTGCGGCCGGGTGCGGCTGGATGCCCTGCTGACGGAATATATCGTGGCCGTGGTCGCAGCCACCCGCGATCCGGCCGGGGCCGGGCTGGCTGCATTCGCCGACAAGGTGGCCTACGGGGCGTCGCCTAGGGCGTCCATTGCCCTGGCCCGCACGGCCCGGGCGCTGGCGCTGTTGTCCGGCCGGGATTTCGCCGGTCCGGCCGACGTCAAGGCCATGGCGGCCGACGTCATGCGCCACCGCATCCTGCTCACCTATGAAGGCCTGGCCGAGGGGCTTACGCCGGATGCGGTCATCGCCGCCGTGCTCAATACCGTCCCCGTCCCCTAGCCCTCTGTCCCACAATTGGGGGGTCCGGGGGCCTCNNGGCCGCCGGAGGCCTCTTCCGCCTTTCCTCTCCTAAAACAACGCCTTGGGATCAGCCGGCGTTAACTGCGGCGGCGGCGCGCCGGCCGGGCCGGCCTGGGCCGTGGCCGTGGGGTAGCCCGGGCCTCGGGCGCTTGGGGGCAGGAACTTGATGGCCGCGACAACTTCTTTTTCCGCTTCGGGATCGAAGGGGGCCGGTTTGTAGGCGGCCAGCCGGGCCGACACGCGTTCGAGCTGGTCCGGGGTGAGGCGTTTTTCGAGCACGGCCTTGGCCCGGGCCGCCCGCTGGAGCAGGGCGTCGCCGCCCGGGGCGCGGCTGGCCAGCGTCAGCCAGAAAAGGGCGCTTTCGAAATCGCGCGGCACCACCCGGCCTTCGTAGTAAAACCCGGCCAGCATGGCCTGTGCCTGGGCGTAGCCCTGGCCGGCGGCCAGACGGTACCAGCGGAAGGCTTCCTGGGGATCGGACGGCGTGCCCCGGCCGGTCAGGGTCATGGTGGCCACGTTGCTGCGGGCGTGGGGATCGCCGCCCTTGGCCGCTTCGAGCATCCAGCGCAGGGCCTCGGCGTCGTTTGCCGGCCCGCCCTTGCCCGTCAGGTACATGAGCCCCAGGTTGAACTGGGCCCGGGCGTCGCCGTGGGCGGCGGCCTGTTCGTACCATTTGCGGGCCTCGGCGAAATCCGGCTCCCCGGCCAACCCTTTGGACAGCAGCGACCCCAGGGCGAAACCGGCTTCCAGGTCGCCGGCGCTGGCCGCTTCGCGGTAGTAGGTCACGGCCTTGGCCAGATTGGCGGCGCTGGGAAATTCCTCTTCGGACAGGGCGGCGAGCAGGCCCTTGGCTTCGGGCACGCCGGCCTCGGCCGCCTTGGCGCACCAGCGGAAGGCTTCGGCCGGATTGCCGGACACGCCCTGGCCGGACAGGTGGAGCAGGGCCATGGCGTACATGGCCTGGGGCTGGCCGGCCCAGGCCGCTTGGGAGAGCAGCGCCGCTCCGGCGGACGCATCGCCCGGCAGCCGGCCGCGCACCATGCCAAGGCCGAGCAGGGTGGCCGAAGCGCCGTCGCCGGCGGAGGCCGCCTTGGCGCAGAACCGGGCCGCCCGGGCCGCGTCGCGGCGCTCCTGCGGGC
>DLGG01000167.1 GCA_002482565.1 Solidesulfovibrio magneticus | reverse complement strand
GCTATTGTGAACAGACCCTAGTGGGCGTTCGCAAATAGCATTTCTGTTTTTTGCATATAAAATTCATGATTACGGATTATTATTGCGCCCAATAGGACCATGGCCTTTCCCGGACGCGACATGAGGCCTCCCGGGGAAAGCGGGGCGCGGCCGGCTCGGCGGCCGAGGGCGAAGGCCGGCCGCGGCAAGCCTCGACAGAATGGAGGGAAAGCCGGGGAGAGGACGGAGCGTATTTCGTGCAACACGCCGGGAGGGTCTCGCGTCCTCCCGGCGTGTCGTCGTTTACGCCTCGGGGGCCGCGTCCATGGGGCCGCCGCACTGCGGGCAGCGGGGATCGGCGATGGGATCGTCGGCGGCCACGGAAATGCGCCGGCCGCACATCCGGCAGGCATAGGCGGCCATGGCCACGGCCCGCACCTCAATGGTCGGGCCGGCGTTATCGGGTTCGGCGACGGCAAGGCTCAACGTTTCCCGCACGGGTGAAGTCAGGGCGGGTTTTTCGTCGGTCGCCAGGGCCGGCGCGGCCTGGCCGGCGTTGCGTTCGGCCAGGCGCTTGGCCACCAGTTCCACGATTTTCACCAGCTGTTCGCCGGTCTCCCCTTGTCCGCCGCCCTGGCCGCAGCCGCAACGGCCCTGGCCGCTGTGGCCGCCGCTTTGCCCGCGTCCTTTGCCGCCGCCCATGCCGCTTTTGCCACCGGCAATTCCTCGGCTGGCCGAACCCATAAGTCCCTTGGCCAGGCCCTGCCCGGCCATGCGTCCCAGGCCCGAACTCATGCCGGCGCCGCCAGCGGCCGCACCGGTCAGCAGTTTAAGAAGCATCATGAAACCGGCCATATGTCGTCTCCTTGGCCCGTTCGCCGGGACCGCTTTCAGGGTTGGGGCGGGCTGGAGCCTCTCGCCCTGCCAACGTCCGCGTTTGTCTCGTATGCTGCTTGCGCCTGAAAGCCTCGGGCGTTTCCAGGGCCCGACGTCAGACGGTCAGGCTCTGACCGCAGCCCGTGGGCGCGATTCTGCCGGGAAACAGGCCGGCCAGGGCCTTGAGGGCGTCCTGTCCGGTGCAGTGGCCGGGGTAGACGGCGCTGACGCCGGCCGCCGCCAGGGCGGCGGCCGTTTCGGCCACGGCTTCTTGCGGCGCTCCGGCCAGATGCAGGCCGCCGATCACGGTTGCAATCGTGTCGAGTCCAAGGACCTGACGCACATGGGCCAGGGTGTTGGCCAGGCCGGCATGGCAGCAGCCGAGCAAAACCGTCGGCCCGTTTTTGCCCTCGATGACCAGGCAGGCGTCGTCGGGCACGGCGTCGGGCTGCTGGCCGGCCGTATCGCGAAACAGGTGTTCCGTGGCCTGGAAATTGCCGGGCCGGCGCGGGATGCCGGCGACGAAGGTCAGGCCCGGGGCCAGGACGCGGACGCCGGTTTCCGGGACGAAGCCGGGCAGGGGGTCGGGCAGCCGGCCGTCGCCCATGCCCACGGAGCGGAAGGTCGTGCCGCCGCGCCGGCTGTAGCGTCGGGTCAATATGTCCGGATGGCCGACAATCGGGCCGGCGTAGCCCAGGGACAGCAGCGTCGGCAGTCCGCCGGCATGGTCATGATGGCCGTGGCTCAGCGCCACGCCGATGGCTCGGGTCGGGTCGATGCCCAGAACCCTGGCGTTTTGGGCGAACAATTCGGTTTGGCCGGCGTCCCATAGCCAGGCCCTTTGGCGGCCAAGCTCCACCCAGACCGACCAGCCGTGCTCGAAAGGCAGGTCGGCCCGGGCGCTTTGATTGTCCACGAGGATGCGCAACACGGCCATGGCAACGTCCTTTGGCGGCTGGCGGCCCGAGTGTCGCGTCCACGGAAACGCATGCGGTTTTCGTGGACGACAGACTAAGGCCATAAAGTGATCTTAACTAATACGCTCGTATTGTTAAGTGACGCGGCCCTAGCCGATGGCGTCCAGAGCCGCCAGGAGTCGAGCGGCTTCGGCCGATCCCGGAGCGGGGGGCAGGCGCATGAGGATGCCCAGGCCCTCGCCGACGTCGTGAAAGGCTTCGTCGGACAAGGACGAGATCACGGCCGAGGTGACCCGGGCATCGATCTCCAGCAGCCCGGCCACCAGGGCAAAGGCGTCGCTGTCGGGCAGGTCGCTGTCGATCACGCACAGGTTCGGGGCTTTCTCCCGCACGGCTGAGGCTGCGGCAGCGGCCGTGGGCAGACAGTCCACGGCGCAGCCGGCCTGGGCCAGGGCGGCGATAAACGGGGCCAGGGCCTCGGGATCGGCGGAAGCGATGCAGATATGGCGCATCACGCCCCCGCCTTGCCGCAGCAGGTGCCGGGTCCGGCGCAACCGCTGGCCTGTCCCGGCCGGGAGCCGCAGCAGCCGTGATCCGAAGGGCCGGGCAGGGACGGACCGGCCTTGCCGGTCAGGCTGCTGGTGGCGGCCATGAGCTTGCGGGCCGGCGCGCCGCAGACCGGGCAAACCGGCGTATCGGTGGCGCTGGGCGCGATGGTTTCGCCGGCATAAGCGCAGGCGTCGCAGACAATCTCATAAATCGGCATTGTTTTCTCCCCTGATCGACCGGAGCGGCGTTTCTCCACGCCCCTCAAGCCGACGCTGTACCAGGTCTCCCCCTAACCCCAAGTTGGGGGTCCGGGGGCCTAAGGCCCCCGGCGGAGAGGTCCAGGAGAGGCAGCGCCTCTCCTGGCCGCCGGAGGCACTCTTCCTCTTCCTAATTCTCGCAGCCGCCGCCGCAGGTTTGGTTGCGGCTGAAGGGGACAAGGGTTCCGGCCAGGAAGGCTTCCACGGCCTGGCCCACCGAGGCGGCCGGGCCGCCGTGGTAGACGGTGATGCCGACCTGGGCAAATCCCATGAGCGGGCGCAGGCCCATGCCGCCGGCGACCAGGGCGCCCACACCGTGGCCGGCCAGGTGTTCCACCGGGGCCATGCAGCCGCCGTGGACGTGGGGGACGTTGGGCAGGGTGTTGACGGCGGCCACGCGGCCGTCGGCCACGTCCACCACGGTGTAGCAGTCGCAGTGGCCGAAATGCGCGCCGAGTTCGCAGTCGAGGCCGCCGGGGGCGGCGGAGGGGATGGCCAGGCGGATGGTTTCCATGGGGCTTGTTCCTTTGGGTTAAAACAGGTTGCGTTGGGGTTTGGGGGCGGCGGCCAGGGCCAGGACGTTGTCCCAGGCCTCGGCCAGGGCGGCGGCCAGGGGGCCGCCGTATTCCGGGAGCGTTTGCCGGGCGGCCATGGCGGCGGTCACGTCCGGGCTGTAGGGCAGCTGGCCGAGGATGGGCCGGCCGGCGTCGCGGCAGGCGTCCTCGATGCGGGCGGCCTCGTCGGGGTTGAGGTCGGCCTTGTTGAGGAGCACGGCCGTGGGCAGCTTGAAGTGGTCGCACAGGGCGGCCACCCGGCCAAGGTCGTGGCTGCCCGAGGGCGTGGGCTCGGTGACCAGCACGGCCAGGGTAGCGCCGGTGATGGAGCTGACCACGGGACAGGCGATGCCGGGCGCGCCGTCGGCCAGGATGAGGGACCTGCCCTGCTCCTTGGCCAAAGCCTTGGCCTTTTGGCGCAGCAGGGCGACCAGGCGGCCGGAATTTTCCGCCCCGGGGTCGAGCCTGGCGTGGACAAAGGGGCCGTATCGGGTGTCGGACACGGCCGAGACGCCGCAGGTCCGGGGGGTGAACAGGATGGCCTGCCTCGGGCACAGGGCGACGCAGACCTTGCAGCCTTCGCAGTGGGCCGGGTTTATGACGAACCGGTCGCGGTCGGCGGCGGACACGGCCCCGTAGCGGCAGCGGGCGGCGCATTCGCCGCAGCCGTCGCAGCGCGCCGGGTCGATGGCGGCCAGATGGCCGGCCACGAAGGGTTCGCGCCGGGAGTTGCGCGGGGCCAGCAGGATGTGCAGGTCCGGGGCGTCCACGTCGAGGTCGCACAGCACGGCGTTGCGGCTCATGGCGGCAAAGGCCGCCGTCACGGACGTTTTGCCGGCCCCGCCCTTGCCGCTCAGGACAACGATCTCAGACATGGGCGGCCTCCCGGGCGGTTTGCGGCAACTCGGCCAGGGATCGAGCCAAGGCGAAGCACACGGCCCGGTAGTGGGCCCCGGCCTCGTGGAGCAGCCCGCCCCGGGCGTAGGTCTCGGCCACGACACGGTCGTTGGCGATCTCGGCCACAACGGGGAGGTTATGGCCCCGGCACAGGGCCAGCAGCTCGGGCGTGCCCGGGCCGGAGCGGTTGATGGCCACGGCCATGGGCTTGCCAAGGGGCGTGAACGCCTCCACGGCCAACTCGAAATCGTGAATGCCAAAGGGCGTGGGTTCAGCCACCAGCAGCACGGCGTCGGCCCCGGAAACGGTGGTCACGGCCGGACAGCTCACCCCGGGCGGGGCGTCGATGAGCACGTCGGCGCCGGGTTCGGCGACCTTGCTTAGGCGGGCCAGCACGGCGCGAATGAGCGGCGGGCTTTGGGCCTCGCCGATGCGCAGCCGTCCGGCCAGGTAGCCGGCCGTCTCGGTGGCCCCTTCCTCGATGCGGCCAAGCTCGCGGGAGCCGGCGACCAGCGCGCCGGTGGGGCACACGGCCAGACAACCGCCGCAGCCGTGGCACATCTCCGGGAAAACCAGCGGCTTGCCGGCCATGACCGTGACCGCGCCGAACTGGCACAGCTCCCGACAGGCTCCGCAGTCGGCGCACAGGGCGGCCTCGGCCACCATGGGGATCTCCAGCTTGGCGGTCTCGGCCCGGCGGATGACCGGGCGCAAAAACAGGTGCAGGTTGGGTTCCTCCACGTCGCAGTCCACAGCCAACACCGGCCGGCACAGGGCCTGACTCCAGACGCTGGCCAGGGCGGCGGTGACGGTGGTCTTGCCCGTGCCGCCCTTGCCGCTGGCGATGGCCAGACGCAGCCCCTTTTTTCCCCCGCGCATCACGCCCATGGTTTGTCCTTTGGCGACGAAGACGATGTGAGCATTGCCGTCACGGCCTCAGCCCGTCTGGCCGGCGCGGTAGGCGGCCACGGCCTCGCCCACGGTGCGGCCGTCCAGGCCTTCGACGGCGGTCAGCCCGGCCGCCTTGAGGGCGGCGGCGGCCTTGGGGCCGACCACGCCCGAGAGCACGACCGAGACGCCGGCGTCGGCCAGGCGGCGGGCGGTTTCCAGCCCGGCCCCGTGGGCCATGGCCTGGGAGGAACCGTTGTCGAGGTAGGAAACGTTGCCGGCGGGGTCCACGAGGACGAAGCCGGCGGCCCGGCCGAAGCGCGGGTCCACGGCGTCGGCCAGGGTGGGGCCTTCGCTGCTGACGGCGATAATGGCGTTCATGTGTTTCTCCATGGCTCAGGCCTGGGCGTCCTGGGCGTTTTCGTGGATTTGGGCCGAAGCCAACGCGCCGCCGGCGATCATCCAGCGGTGGACGGCCTCGCGCACGGCGGCGGCGGCCAGATAGGCGCAGTGGCGGTCGTCGTCGGGAAACCGGCCCACCGTCGCGACCACGGCCGCTTCGTCGATGTCCACGGCCTCGTCCAGGGTCTTGCCGGCGGCCAGCGAAGCGGCGGTGGCGGCGGCGATGAGGCTTGAGGCGCAGCCGTCGGTGTCGAAATCGGTCGCGGCGATGCGTTCGCCGGAAACGAGCAGGGCGATGGAAATGGTGTCGCCGCAGGAGCCCTTGACCGTGCCGACGGTGGTCGGCGTTTCCAGGCGCGCCCGATTCGGGGCGTCGCGCCAGACGGCAAAGCCCTTCTCGCCGAAGCGGGCGATGAGGTCGTCGCGCTGCTCCTGCTCGAAGACGTCGAGCATCATGTCCAGGGTGTCCTTGTCGGGGCTAGCCGGCATGGGCGGCCTCCTGGGCGTCCCTGGCTTGCGAGGCGGCGGCCGGTCCCACGGCCGCGACGGCGGCGGCCAGGATGGGCTTGAAGGCGGCGGCCGCCGGTCCCTGGCCGGCCACGGCCAGATAGACGTCGCCGTCGTCGCCGGAGCGGGCCACTTCCGGGTCGATGGGCAGGCGGCCCAAAAACGGCACGCCGGCTTCCTCGGCCAGCCGCTCGCCGCCGCCGGTGCTGAAGATGTGGTGGGTCGCGCCGCAGTCCGGGCAGACGAACCCGCTCAAATTTTCGACAATGCCGAGGATGGGGTTGCCGAGCTGGCGGCAGAAGGTGATGGAGCGGCGCACATCGTCCACGGCCACGTCCTGGGGCGAGGTGACGATGAGCCCCATGGCCTTGGGGCCGAAAATCTGGAGCACGGACAGGGGTTCGTCGCCGGTGCCCGGAGGGCAGTCGACCACCAGCACGTCGCGAGCGCCCCAATCGACCTGTTCGGCCAGCTGGGCGATGACCCCGGCCTTGGCCGGCCCGCGCCAAATGACGGCGTCGTCGCGGCTGGGCAAAAGCAGGCCGATGGACATGACGCCGAGGTTCCAGTGCCACTCGACGGGCAACATGCCGCGCGCGGACATGCCGGGCTGAAAGCCGGTGAGCTTGAGCAGGCGCGGGATGCTCGGGCCGTGGACGTCGACGTCGAGCAGCCCGGTACGCAGGCCCTCCATGGCCAGTCCGGCGGCCAGGTTGGCGGCCACGGTGGACTTGCCCACGCCGCCCTTGCCCGAGAGCACGACAATGACGGACCGGACCTGGTCCAGGCCGGTGGCTTTGGGCTTGCCGCCGATTTCTTCGTTGAGGTCGCGAAGGCCTTGTTCATTCATGGCGAAGCAACTCCGTCAGGTTGTCCCGTCGGCCGGGCCGGCCCGGCCGGCCCGGGCCGGAGGCGATCCGGCCCGGGCGCGCGCCAGGGGCGAGCAGTGCGTCGAGGCGGTTGTGCGCGATGGCGGACAGCACGTCGGCCACGTCGCCGTTTATCCAGGCGGCCACGGCGATGCCGCGCCGGGCAAAGGGGGCCAGGCAGCAGCAGGTGGCCCCGCCGCAGACGAGATGGCCGACGTCGGCGGCGGCGAGCAGGGCGGCCAGGTCGATCAACCCGCCCGGCGGCATGGGCCAGGAGGCCAGGGCGGCCACGCCCTCCGGGGCCAGGGCAAAACAGCAGAAGGTCGTGGCCGTCTCCAGCAGGGTGGCCAGTCTGGGGCCGTGGCAGGCCAGGCAGACCCGGCAGGGCGGCGTGGGATAGGGATGGCGTGGTTTGGGCGGCATGGCGGTGCTCTTGGCCTCGCCATAGGCAGGAATCATGCCTAAAATGAGAAGTTCGTTATTTCATGTGGTTACTGTCGAGACACCAGCGGAGACCAGGATGCCGGCAGGCTTATGGGCGAATAATTAGCCCATATTGTGTAATGCGGGATTGTAATTCGTCCATTCTTCGAAACAAAAGTTGGCTACGTTAGATGTAACATGCCGTAATCAAATATGCTCTTGGTCACGATTTCGGGCGAAAAAAACGCCGACGGCAGGCTGCGCCGACGCGAGGGGAGGGAGGTGCAGCCTGCCGACGCGTCCAGGTCCCGGGCGATCCGGGAAGGAACACGTCTCTCCGGCAGCCCGACAACCAGATGCCCGGACCGGGAAAGCCGGAAAGGCCGAGGGCTATTCACCAAACCGGCGGAGGCCAAAAAACAAACGGCCGGAACATGTGTCCCGGCCGCATGGCCTTAAAACCGGCAGGCCCGAAGCTGGGCAGCTGCAGCGTTCCTTCTTTCAAAAATACGGTTGTATTTTTGAAGGAAAACCTCTGGTTCTCATGTCTTGTCTGCGGAATGCCTTATGTGCTTTTCGTGGACACGCCACTAGGACATGACCCGGGCTTCGCGGGCCACTTCGTGGGCGAACTCGTCGATCCACCAGATGCGGTCGGCCCGGCACTGGAGGTCGGTGGAGACGCCGTTTTTAAAGACCAGCAGCTCGAAGCGCTTGTTCTTCTCGGTGATGTACTCCACGGCGTCGAGGAGGTCGCTGTCGCCGGAAGAGAGGATCAGCGTATCGTAGTTCTCGATGTGGGTGAGCGCCAGGGTGGCCAGGCCCACGTCGACGCCTTTTTGCTGCTCGCGGCTCAGGCGGTGGGCCCGGTCGTTGGGGCAGGTGACGGGCACCTTGCGGCGGCATTGCTCGCAGTAAAGCTCGTTGATTTCGCTGGTGCGCAGTTCGTAGAGCTTGGTGATGATTTTCGGTCCCTGGGGCGGGGCGGAGCGCATCCAGTTGTAGAAGGCGATCTGGGATTCCGGGGTGGGGTGGGGAATGGAATTGAGGTAATAGGCGCGCCAGATGGGGGTTTCGGCTTCCAGTTTGTTGCGCAGCTTGACATAGTCAATGCTATATTCCCTATTGTAATAGGATTGCCCCCGGTACATGTAGCCAGCGTCAATGAGCCACAATCGGCGATTGGTCATCGGTACGTCCTGTTTTTTGGGATTTTTAAGCGACAAAAAAGCCAGCTTTAAAAAGACGAGACATCGTAACTATACAGGAACCAGCGGACCTGGGAAGAGGCTTTGTAAAAAAATAATGAACAGTAAAATTAGATGGTTGTGGCTTTGTGGAAAGCCAGTGACGGGAAGCTTGCGACGGCTTGGCCGTGTGGCGGCAGACTGGCCAAAGGGCGTGCGTGTCGGGGGGGGGTCGCCTGCACGGCGTGCCGGGCCAGGAGGCGGGGCTTGGGGCAGACCCGTGTCCGGGGCACCCGTGCCGAACTGTCCGCGAAAACGGCGGGCGGGATGGTCCGCAAGGCAGACGGGGCGGCGCGGCAGCCGTTTGCCGTTGTGTCGGCCGTCATGGGCAGCCTGCCCGGAACAGCACGACGGCGAGGTGACTTTTGGCCCGGATTGGCGTAGGCTGGCCCCGTCCTGCCACTTCTAACCGCGCCGCGCCGAGGTCCCATGCGTTTGCTCACGGCTCTATTTGTCCTGCTTCTCGCCGCCACGGCCGCGCCCTGCGGCAATCTTGATTTCACCCTGCACAAGCTCGACTCCGGCCGCCCCGGACCGACCATCCTGGTCATCGGCGGCATCCAGGGCGACGAACCGGGCGGGTTTTCGGCGGCGGCCCTGCTTGTTTCCCACTACAAGATCAACTCCGGCGCGGTCTGGGTGGTGCCCAACCTCAATTTCCTGAGCATCATCCGCTGTTCGCGGGGCGTGTACGGCGACATGAACCGCAAATTCGCCGACCTCGACCCCGGGGACCCGGAATACGCCGCCGTGCAGAAGATCAAGGCCATCATCCGCGACGAGAAGGTCGACGCGGTGCTGCACCTTCACGACGGCTGGGGCTACTACAGCCCGACCGCAGTCAACGAATGGCAAAATCCCTTGCGCTGGGGCCAGTCGGTCATCATCGACCAGGACACCGCCGACGCGCCGCGTTTCGGCAACCTCCTGGAACTGGCCGGCCGGGCCGTGGCCGCCGCCAACGAGCACCTCTACGAACCGCTGCACGCCTACCACGTCAAAAACACCCATACCCATGACTTGAATAACGAGACGGCCAAGGAAATGGCCAAGACGCTGACCTATTTCGCCATCGGCCAGGGCAAGCCGGCCTTTGGCATCGAAGGCAGCAAGAATCTGCCGCCGCCCATGCGGTCGTATTACCATCTGCGGGTCATCGAGTCGTTCTTCAAATCCTTTGGCCTCGATTTCGAGCGCACCTTCGAGCTTGGCGCGCCGCAAGTGGCCCAGGCCCTGCAACAGAATGTGGCGGTGTCGTTTTTTGGCGACAAGATGTTTCTCGATCTGCGAAACGCCCGGGAACGGCTGCGCTACATTCCGCTCAAGAAGGACAGCGCCGTGGAATACCGGCCGTCCAGCCCCATCCTGGCCCTGGTCTCGGCGGACAAGAGCCTCAAGGTGTATTTCGGCAACACCAACGTCACCGAGCTCGATCCGCAATTCGTGGAGTTCGACGCAAGCCTGGCCGCCGTGCCCATGGACATCGACGGCGCGCGCCGGGAGGTGCCCTTCGGCCGGGTGGTGGACGTGCGCCAAGGGTTTTCCGTGGGCAAGGGCGCGGATTACCGGGTCAACGTCATCGGCTTTTCCAAGCCGGGCCTGAGCGACGAAGCCGGTGCGGTCATCGGCCGTGGCGACCTCAAAAAGGAATTTTCCGTGGACAAGGCCGGCCTCGTCTACCGGGTGGAAGTCTACCGGGGCGAGAAGTTTTGCGGCATGATCCTGGCCAATTTCGCGGTCGACGCGCCGCGTCTGGCCACGCCCGACGACAAGCTCCTGCGAAAGCTCAAGAAGACCGGCGAAATCAACCTCGGCCGGTAGCCGGCCAAGCGTGCCCGAGGGGTCGCTTGACCCGGAGGGCAGGCGCGGCCGCCGTCAGGCTTGGCCCTGCCTCGCGCGAGGCTGACCTCGCAGACCTCCCCCGGACGGCAGGCGCGGCCGCCGGACCTGAACCGGCCGACTCGCGCGGCCGCCGGACATGACGCAGCCGGTGGGCGCATCCGTCGGATATGGACCGGACCTGCCAGCGCCGGACATCGGGCTTCGCCGGGATGCCGCCTGCCGCTCTTTCGTCTCTACGGACCTGTCACGGGCCGATGAAGCCCACCCCCACAGCGCCTTCCGCTCACGCTTCCCGGCAAGCCGGGAGAACGCCCCGGCCCGCACGGCCGGCGCGACTTTCCCCGCAGGATCGGAATCCCTTGCCAGAAACTTCCCTTTGTCTGTATTCTGCCATTGAGGATACCCTCCGTGGTATCCGGCGCGACACACCGCACCGTCTGCGCCAGGCATTGCCGTATCCAAGCCGCTAAACTGAGAGGAGAATAGGAATGAAAGGGACATTTGCCTGGCGCGCCGCACTGGCCGCCTTAGCCGCGCTGCTATTGCTGGCCGGTTGCGCCCGGCGCGGCGACGTGGTCGCCAAGGCCCAGGAACAAGACAAGGATCGCCTCGATTTTGCCCAGGTCCGGGCCATCGCCGAAGAGGGCTTCATCTACGGCCTGCCCATCGTCATGAACTACGCGGTTACCTACGAGTTCGCCGTGGACCGCGACTCCGGGCAGTTCAAAGCGCCGTTCAATCAGCTCTCCAACGAAAGCCACGTGTTTACCTACAAGGATACGACCGTCGTCACCCCCAACAGCGACACGCCGTATTCCTTCGTGGCCATGGACTTGCGCGCCGAGCCCCTGGTGCTGACCGTGCCGGCCGTGGAAAAGAAGCGTTACTACAGCGTCCAGCTCGTGGACGGCAACACGTTTAATTTCGGTTATATCGGCAGCCGGGCCACGGGCAACGCCCCGGGCGACTATCTCGTTGTCGGGCCGGACTGGAAGGGCGAGACGCCGGCCGGCCTCAAGGGCATCTTCCGGTCGAGCACCGCATTCGCCATCGCCATCTTCCGCACCCAGCTCTTCACCGCCGCCGACATGCCAAACGTCCAGAAGGTGCAGGCCGGCTACAAGGCCCGGCCGCTGTCGGCTTTCCTCAAAAAGCAGCCGCCGGCCGCAGCCCCGGCCGTGGCCTTCCCCAAGATCGACAAGGAGCTCGTGAAGCTCGAATTCTTTGACTACCTCGACTTCGCCCTGCAGTTCGCCCCGGCCGGCCCCGAGGAACTCGCCATTCGGGAAAAGCTCGCCCGCATCGGCGTGGGGCCGGGCAAGACGTTTAACTTCAAGGATCTGTCCCTGGCCCACAAGGCGGAAATCCTGCTCGGCATGAAGGCCGGCGAGGCCAAGGTCGTGCAGGCCGTGGCCGATCTCGGCAAGGAGATCGACGGCTGGCGCATCGCCGGAGCCTTTGGCGATCGGGCCTTCTACCACGGCGACTGGCTGTTGCGCGCCGCTGCGGCCAAGGCCGGCATCTACGGCAACGACGCCGTGGAGGCCGTCTATCCCATGGCCAAGACCACGGCCGACGGCGAACTGCTCGACGGCAGCAAGCACGATTACGCCATCACCTTCCCGGCCGGGCAGTATCCGCCGGTCAACGCCTTCTGGTCCATCACCATGTACGACGGCGTAACCCAGTTGCTCATTAAAAACCCCATCAACCGCTATCTCATCAATTCACCCATGCTGCCCGGGATGCGCAAGAACCCGGACGGGTCGCTGACCATGCATCTGCAAAAGAGCTCGCCGGGCAAAGACAAGCAAGCCAACTGGCTGCCGGCCCCGGACGGCCCGATCTATCTGGTCATGCGGCTCTACTGGCCCAGGACCGAGGCACCGTCCGTGCTGCCGCTGGGCGCGGGCACGTGGCAGCCGCCCCAGATCGTCAAGACGCGGTAGTTGTTGCGCCAAAAACGCCAAACGGCCCGGGAATCATCGGATTCCCGGGCCGTTTTTCTCCATGGGGCTTGGTGTTCCCCTCGGCGCAGTGCAGGAGCGGGGCCGCCTACTTGGCAGGCGTCAGCCCGCGCTTGTCGGCCACGCGGATGGTCTTGCCTTCCTCGCCCCGGGCCAGGCTGCCGGGTTCCACCAGCCGCACGGCGAAACCCACGCCAAGCTCCGACCCCAGCCGGCGCTCCAGCTTGTCCAAAAGCGCCTGATGTTCGCCCACCCGGTCGAAAAGCAGTTCCTCGGTGGGTTCCACTTCCACCAAGGCCTCGTCCAGCGCGCCCTTGCGGGTGAGCACGATGCGGTAATTGGGCGTGACCCCTTCCACTTCCAAAAGCAGCGACTCCACCCGGGACGGGAAGACGTTGACGCCTCTTATAATGAGCATGTCGTCGCAGCGCCCGAGGATGCGGCTGATGCGGCGCATGGTGCGGCCGCAGGGGCAGGGCTCGGGGATGATCCGCGTGATGTCGCCGGTGCGGTAGCGGATCATGGGGAAGGCTTCCTTGGCCAGGGTGGTGATGACGAGCTCCCCTTCCTCGCCGTCGGCAAGCGGTTCGCCCGTGGCCGGGTCGATGATCTCGATGAGGAAATAGTCTTCGCTCACGTGCATGCCGGCTTTTTCCAGGCATTCGCCGGCCACGCCCGGTCCCATGATTTCGCTTAAGCCGTAGTTGTCCGTGGCCGTGAGCTTCAGGCGATCCTCGATGGCCTCGCGCATGGCCTCGGTCCAGGTCTCGGCCCCGAATAGGCCGTAGCGCAGGGACAGGGCGTTGACGTTGACGTCCATGGCGTCCAGGGTCTCGGCCACGTGCAGGGCGTAGCTGGGCGTGGCCACAAAAACCGAGGTGCGGTAGTCCTGCATGATGGCGACTTGCCGGCGGGTGCCGCCGCTGGAGGCCGGGATGACGGCCGCGCCCACGGTCTCGGCCCCGTAGTGGAAGCCCATGCCGCCGGTGAAAAGGCCGTAGCCCAGGGCGATCTGGACGATATCGTCGCGGGAGACGCCGGCCGCTACCATCACCCGGGCGACCAGGCGCGACCAGGCCCGAACGTCGTTTCGGGTGTAGCCGGCGACCACGGGCTTGCCCGAGGTGCCCGACGAGGCGTGCAGGCGCACCACGTCGCGCAGGGGCACGGCGAAAAGCCCGTAGGGGTAGGCCTCGCGCAGGTCGGCCTTGGTGGTGAACGGCAGGCGGCGCACGTCGGCCAGATCGGCAAAGCTTTCGGGATCGACGCCCAGTTCGGCGAAGCGTTTGCGGTAGAGCGGCACGTTTCGGGCGACGCGGGCAAGGGTCTCCTGCAGCCGCTCCAGCTGGAGCTGGGCCAGATCCTTGCGGTCCATGGTCTCGAATTTCGGCTCAAAACACTCGCGCATGGCTATAGCCCCCGTTACGTTCTCGATCCCTCGCCTCCCGTTACCCCCCCATTCAGGGGGTCCGGGGGGCTTAGCCCCCCGGCCGCCGGAGGCATCTTCCCTCTTCGCTCTTACGCTCTTCCCTAATTATCCTTCTCGCGCCCAAGGTAGGCGCGGCGGACGTCGTGGTTGGCCAGCAGTTCTTCGGACGTGCCGGAGAGCAGCACGCGGCCGGTTTCCAGGACGTAGCCCCTGTCGGCCACGGCCAGGGCGCTTTTGGCGTTTTGCTCGACGAGCAGCACGGTCAGCCCCTTGTCGCGGCGCAGGGTGGAGACGTGGCGGAAGATTTCCTTGCAGACTTGCGGAGCCAGCCCCATGCCGGGTTCGTCCAGGAGCAGGCAGCGCGGCCGGGCCATGAGCGCGCGGCCGATGGCCAGCATCTGCTGTTCGCCGCCGGACAGGGCGGCGGCCTGCTGGTCGCGGCGTTCGCGCAGCACCGGAAACATGGCGTAGATTTCGTCGAGGTCGGCGGCCACTTCGCGGCGGCGAAATTTGGTGTAGGCCCCTAAAAGCAGATTGTCGGCCACGGACAAGGGGCCGAAGACCAAGCGACGCTCGGGCACATGGGACAGGCCCAGGCGCACGATGCGTTCGGGCTTTTCGGCCTCAATGCGCTTGCCGTCAAATTCGATCTCGCCGCCCGAGACGCGCTCGACGCCGGAGATGGCGGACAAAAGCGTGGTCTTGCCCGCGCCGTTGGCCCCAATGAGCGCCACGATCTCGCCCGGGGCCACGTGCAAGGACACCCGACGCACGGCGTGCACCCGGCCATAGTGAATATCGACGTTACGAAGGGTCAGCATTGGAAGAGTGCCTCCGGCGGCCAGGAGAGGCGCTGCCTCTCCTGGACCTCTCCGCCGGGGGGCTAAGCCCCCCGGACCCCCTGCATGGGGTTATGGTGTCCTGCCTGGGGATGGCCCAGTATTATCTGAAAAAATACTATCGTATTTTCCAGGGGTGACGCTAGTCGTCCTCGCCGAGGTAGGCCTTGATGACATCGGGATTGGCCTGAATCTCGTCAGGCGTGCCGGCGGCCAGGGGATGGCCGAAATGGAGCACCGTCACAAAGTCGCTCACGCTCATGACCAGGTCCATGTCGTGCTCGACCAGGCCCACGGCCACGCCCCGGCGGTCGCGGATGGCCCGGATGAGGTGGCCCAGCTCGGCGGTTTCCTTGGAATTCAGGCCAGCGGCCGGTTCGTCGAGAAGGAGCAACTTTGGCGAGGCGGCCAGGGCCCGGGCCATTTCCAGCAGCCGCTGCTTGCCGTAGGGCAGATCCCCGGCCGGAGCGTGGGCGAGGTCGGCCAGCCCGACGAACTCCAGGCAGTCCAGGGCCGCCTCGCGGCATTCCCGCTCGGCCCGGCGGAAACCGGGCGTGCGCAAAAGGCTCGCGGCCACGCTGTAACGGGTGAGCGCATGGCGGCCGGCCATGACGTTTTCGAGCACCGACATGGAGGTGAAGACTTCCAGGTTCTGGAAGGTGCGCACCACGCCGGCCTCGGCCCGCTTGTGGGGCGGCAGGCTCGAAATGTCGGCTCCGTCCAGCAGCACCGCGCCGGAGGTCAGCGGCACCATGCCGGTGATGGCGTTAAGGAGCGTGGTCTTGCCCGCGCCGTTGGGGCCGATAAGCGCGGT
The DNA here is from genome assembly GCA_002482565.1 of Solidesulfovibrio magneticus. Taxonomy (GTDB): domain Bacteria; phylum Desulfobacterota; class Desulfovibrionia; order Desulfovibrionales; family Desulfovibrionaceae; genus Solidesulfovibrio; species Solidesulfovibrio magneticus_B. The sequence continues at coordinate 12,957 of DLGG01000167.1, read as the reverse complement.
CACCGTGCCCGGGGCGATGGTGAAGTCGGCTTCGGTCAGGGCATGGATGCCGCCGAAACGGACGGTGGCGGCCGCAACATCAAGCAGGGCGGCGGTCATGACGCGTCTCCCTGGCGGCGAAGGCGGCGCAATCGCCTGGACAATCGGGACAGGCCGCCGGCCAGACCGTCGGGCAGAAACATGATGGTGAGGACCAAAATGGCTCCGTAAACAAGGATGTCGATGTCCTCGAATTCCCGCAGGGCCTCGGGCAGGGCGGTCAGGAAGAGCGCGCCGGCAACCGATCCCCAGACGCTGGCCATGCCGCCGAGCACCACCATGACCACCAGCTGCACCGAAAAGCCGAAGCCGAACGAGGCTGGGGCAATAAAGCTCAGGTAGTGGGCGTAGAGCACGCCGGCCAGCCCGGCCAGGGCGGCGGACAGGACAAAGACGAAGCGCTTGTGGGCGGCGATGTCCACGCCCAGGCTCGCGGCCGCTTTCTCAGACACGTGCAAGGCCCGAAGCGCCCGGCCGGTGCGGGATTTCATGAGGTTAAGCGAGAGCAGCACCACGAAGGTCAGCACCACGGCCATGAGGTTGTAGTAGCTGTGGTCGGAAGCGAATTCGTAGCCGAAAAGCGCCAGACGCGGGATGCCGACATAGCCCGACGGCCCACCGGTCAGGTCCACGGCTTCGTTGAAGACGATGGAGACGATGATGCCAAAGCCCAGCGTGGCCATGGCCAGGTAGTGGCCCTTGAGCTTCAGCGTCGGCGCGGCCACGACCCAGGCCACGACGGTGGCCAGGGACACGCCGATGGCCATGCCGGCCGGAATGGGCAGGCCGAAGCGCGCGGTGGCGATGGCCGTGGCGTAGGCCCCGAGGCCATAGAAGGCGGCATGGCCCAGGGACACCTGGCCGGCGTAGCCCATAAGGAGGTTGAGGCCCACGGCGATGACGGCGTTGAGCGCCCCCAGGATGCAGATGCTTAAGTAGTATTCGTTGGGCAGCGTGTAGGGCACGGCCAGGAGCAGCAACAGGAAAAGGGCCGCCTGGGCGGCGTTTTGGCCGATGACGGGCAGCTTCATACGCGCTCCACGCCGGCCTTGCCGAACAGTCCCGAAGGCTTGACGAAAAGCAGCAGCAGCAAGACCACGAAGGCAAACGCGTCCTTGTAGCCCGAGGCGATAAAGCCCGCGCCAAAGGATTCCAGCACGCCCAGCACCAGCCCGCCGGCGGCCGCGCCAAAGGGATTGCCAAGGCCCCCCAGGATGCAGGCGGCAAAGCCCTTGAGGCCAAGCATCATGCCCACGTCATAGGCGGTCATGGTGATGGGGGCCAGGATGGCCCCGGCCGTGGCCCCGATGAGTCCGCTTATGGCAAAGGAGAGGAGCGCCATGCGGGCCACGGAAATGCCGACCAGGCTGGCGGCCTTTTTCTGGCAGGAGCAGGCCAGCATGGCCTTGCCCTGGATGGTGGCGGTGAAAAAGAGCTTGAGCGCGGCAAGTAGGGCCAGGGTCACGGCCAGCACCCACAGGCTCTGGGGCTGGATGGCCGCGCCCAGGGCCAGGATGGGGGCGGTGCCGCTAAAGGCCGGCAGGGCGTGGGTGTCCTTGCCGAAGGCCAGCATGGCCCCGCCGCGAAGCAAAATGGAGACGCCGATGGTGATGATGACGGCGTTGACGGCCGGCGCGCCGGCGATGGGCCGGATGGCCAGGCGTTCCATGAGGCCGCCGATGGCGGCCGTGGCCAGACAGGCCAGCACGATGGCCAGGGGCAGGGGCAGCCCTGCCCCCAGCAAGCACACCGAGAGCATCCCGCCGAGCATCACGAACTCGCCCTGGGCGAAGTTGATGATGCCGGTGGTGTTGAAGATCATCGTAAACCCGAGCCCGATCAGGCCATAGGCGGCCCCCTGGGTGAGTCCGGAAACGAGGTATTGGGGCGCGCCGGCAAACATCGTTACTGACCGACAATAACCCAGTCGCCCTTGTCGATGCCCAGCATGATGAAGGCGTCGGGGCCAAGACCGGCATGGTCCTCGGGGGTGAAGCTGAAGATGCCGCCGATGCCGGGGAAGTTTTGGATCTTCTCAAGGGCGTCGCGGATGGCCTCGGGCTTGTCGGAGCCGGCATTGGCGATGGCCTTGACGGCCAGATGGAGCGAATCGTAGCCATGCCCGCCAAAGGTGGAGACCGGAGCCTTGAAGCGTTCGTCATAGGCCTTGGCGTAGCCCACGAGCAGGGCCTTTTCCTTGTCCGTGTCGGGCAGCTTGTCGGCGGCGGTGATCTTGCCGGCCGGCAGGAGCAAGCCCTCGGCGGCCTCGCCGGCCAGCTCGATGAATTTCTTGGAGGCCACGCCGTGGCTCATGTACAGCGGCGTCTTGATGCCGAGCTGGACCCGGTTTTTGGCGACAACGGCCGGTCCGGGGTTGGTGCCCCAGCAGATGACGGCGTCCGGGGACGCGCCCTGGATCTTGGTCAGCTGGGCGGTCATGTCCGTGTCCTTGGGGCCGAAGACCTCGTCGGCCACCAGCTCGAAGCCCTCGGCCGGGACGAGTTCTTTCAGCACTTCGCGGCCGGCCTGGCCGAAGCCGTCGGACACGGTAAGGATGGCGAGCTTCTTGTAACCCTTGGCCTTGGCATGGGTGAGGATGCGGGCCACGGCCAGCCGGTCGGACGGAGCGACCTTGAAGATATAGGGGTTGACCGGCTTGGTGATCTTCTCGGCGGCCGAGCAGGAAATGAGCGGGATTTTGGCGGCGGCGGCCTTGCCCATGACGGCCAGGGAATTGCCCGAGGTGGTGGGGCCGAGGATGGCGGCCACGTTTTCCTTCTTGATCAGGCGATCCACGGCCAGCACGGCCTTATTGACGTCGGTCTCGTCGTCGAGGATGACCACTTCCACCGGCCGGCCGAGCACGCCGCCGGCGGCGTTAATTTTATCGACTTCCATGAGGATGGTGTTTTTCTCGGGTTCGCCGAGAAACGAGGCCGGGCCGGTGACGGACAGCACCGCGCCCAGGCGCACGGGTTCGGCGGCAAAGGCGCAGGTCGCGGCGCACAGGGCGCATAGGGCGGTGAGGATCGCTTTGACTCGCATGGTTCGCTCCTTCAAGCGCGCTGCCGCGCCGCAGGGAGTCCCTACGGCGCGGCGGCGTCGGCTGTGTCGATTCGCGTTCCGTCCTTGTAGACGGAATCGGGCGGGAAGGAAACCGGGAAAGCCTGCTGTATGACGGTCTAGTCGGCCAGCAGCTTGAAATCGCCGCCGGCGATGGTGACCATGACAAAGGCGGTTTCGTCAAGGCCGTTGTGGTCCTGCGGCGAGAAGCGGAACACGCCGGTGATGCCGGGGAAGCCGTTGATCTTTTCCAGGGCGGCCCGGATGCCGGCCGGGCTGGCGTCGCCGCCGGCCTTGATGGCTTCGGCCACGAGCATGAGGCCGTCGTAGGCGTAGCCGCCAAAGGCCGAAGCCGGGGTCTTGAAGCGGTCCTCGTAGGCCTTGGCGTAGGCGGCCAGCGGCGCTTTCTGGGGATCGCCGTCGGGCAGCTGGCCGGCCACGGTGAGCTTGCCGGCCGGCAGGAGCAGGCCTTCGGCCGCGTCGCCGGCCAGTTCGATGAACTTTTTGCTGGCCACGCCGTGGCTCATGTAGAGCGGGGTGGCAATGCCCAGCTGGACGCGGTTTTTGGCCACCACGGCCGGTCCGGGGTTGGTGCCCCAGCAGATGACGGCGTCGGGGCCGGTGCCCTTGAGCTTGGTGAGCTGGGCGGTCATGTCGGTGTCTTTCGGGCCGTAGACCTCGTCGCCGACCAGTTCGAAGCCGCCGGCCGGGATCAGTTCCTTGAGCACCTCGCGTCCGGCCTGGCCGTAGCCGTCGGACACGGTGAGCACGGCCAGCTTCTTGTAGCCCTGCTTCTTGGCGTGGGCCAGAATGCGGGCCACGGCCAGCCGGTCGGACTGGGCGGTCTTGAAGACGAACGGGTTGACCGGCTTGACGATTTTTTCGGCGGCGGCCATGGACACCATGGGCGTCTTGGCGGCCTCGACCTTGGGGGCCACGGCCAGGGAGTTGCCGGAAACCGTGGGGCCGACCACGGCCACGACGTTTTCCTTTTTGAGCAGCCGGTCCACGGCCAGCACGCCCTTGTTCACGTCGGTCTCGTCGTCGAGGATGATGACTTCCACCGGCCGGCCGAGCAGTCCGCCGGCGGCGTTTAGGGCGTCGGCCTGCATCTGCAGGGTGTTTTTCTCGGGTTCGCCCAGGAAAGAAGCCGGACCGGTGGCGGAGACCACCGCGCCGATGCGGATGGGCTCGGCGGCCTGGGCCGGCAGGGCGACGGACAGGGCGGCAAGAAGGAGAATCGTCAAGGATGCAAGGCGCATGGAACCTCCAGGCTGCTATGGGGCAACGAATCTTCGGATATTGGGCCACTTCCATACCGGCGAGGCGGGTTTTTGGCAATTACATCATAATAACTATTTTGATTTTCAACTGATTGTCCGGCCGAAGAAGATGCAGTCGGCGGACGCTGCTGGGGCGTTTACGCTGTTTTTCGATCTGAATCGGGCGATTTCCGTGCGCCCATCCCGCATGAACATCGTTTTTTGTCCATGTGCGGCGCGTCGTGCCGACAAGAGTCGGGAAGGCCGGCCCCGTGGCCGGGGGCGCTTCGGACCGGGGCGGCTTGCTTCGGCCGACGCGGCTTTGTATGGGATGGGCAAGAACGTGAAATATCCTGTCCAAGGAGTGCGCCATGCCCGCCCTTTGCCGCGCCGCTGTTGCGGCGTTTTGCCTGCTGGTCCTGTCCGCGTCCCTGGCCCTGGCCCAAGCGTCCGGCCCCTCTTCCGCCCAGGACGCCAAGCCCAAACCGGCCCCGGCCCAGGCCGCGCCGGCCCCGGAGCCGGCCGCCAAGAAGGGCGACGAGGCGGCGGTCAAAAAGACGCCGGTTGCAGTGGAGCACGACGACGCCGATCCGGTGGGGGCGCGCCTGGCCTACCGCATCAAGGAACTGCTGGGCCGTTCCTCGCTCATGACGCCCACCAACAAGGACGAAAAAAAGCTGGTCATGGTGCTCAAAACCAAGGAAGAATTCCCGGGCCGGCCCAATCTGTGTTCGATTTACAGCGTGAGCTGGCTGTTCTCCTCCCGGGAAGGGGCGCTCAAGTACTTCCTGGCTTCCGAGGCCGGCATCGTTGACGCCTCCGGCGTGGACCAGACGGCCGAGGCGCTGCTGGGCCGCACCGACAAGCTGGCCTCCACCTACGGCTACCTCTTCTGACGGCGCGCCAAGGACCGACACCGCATGGACATTACCGCCTCAGCCGTCTGGTACGCTTTTGGCCTGACCCTGTTCGCCGGCCTGGCCACGGGCCTGGGCTCGGCCCTGGCGTTTGTGGCTCGTCAAACCAACACCAAGTTTTTGTCCATCGTGCTCGGATTTTCCGCCGGCGTGATGGTCTACGTGTCCTTTGTGGAAATCTTCGCCGAGGCCCGCCATTCCCTGGCCGAGGCCCTGGGCGAGGCCGGCGGCTCCTGGGCGGCGGCGGCCGCCTTTTTCGGCGGCATCGCCTTTATCGCCCTCATCGACAAGTTCGTGCCGGACTATGAAAACCCGCACGAGATGCACTTCATCGAGGAGATGGACGCCGGCGAAGCCACGCTCCCCAAAAACGAGGCCCACGACTTCGCCAAGCTGCGGCGCACCGGCATCTTCGCCGCCCTGGCCATCGCCATCCACAATTTCCCCGAAGGCCTGGCCACCTTCACTGCCGCCCTGGCCGATCCCAAGCTCGGGCTGGCCATCGCCGTGGCCATCGCCATCCACAACATCCCCGAAGGCATCGCCGTCTCCATCCCGCTCTATTACGCCACCGGCGACCGCAAAAAAGCCTTTGCCTATTCCTTTCTGTCCGGCCTGTCCGAACCGGTAGGGGCGCTGGTCGGCTACCTGCTTCTGCTGCCCTTTTTCACCCCCGCCACCTTCGGCATCCTCATGGCCGCCGTGGCCGGCATCATGGTGTTCATCTCCCTGGACCAGCTTTTGCCGGCGGCCGAGGAATACGGCGAACACCACCACAGCATCTTCGGCCTGGTCGCCGGCATGGCCGTCATGGCCTTGTCGTTGCTGCTGTTTTTGTGAGTGGGGGAAGAGGGTAGAGGGGAGGGAAGAGGCCTCCGGCGGCCGGGGGGCTAAGCCCCCCGGCCCCCCTGCCTGGAGAAAGGTCTTAAGGGGTTTTGGGGCTGGATTGGTTCTCTGGCCGGCAGCGCCGGTCAAGCAGGCGCATGACGAGCTGGCGCACGGCGGCGATGAGCAAGGGAAAAAGCGCCGCCGCCACCACCACCGCGCCGAAATGGCGGGCAAACCAGGGAATGGCCCCAAGCCCGTAGCCGCCGCCCACAAAGACCAGCGCCCAGACGATCTTGCCCAGGGCGTTGAGCCAGCCAAACCGCTTCCAGGACATGCCGGCCATGGCCACGGCCATGGGAAAGGCCGCCCGCAGGATGGGCACGAACCGCGACAACAGCACGGTGGCCGCGCCGTGCCGGGCAAAGGCCCGGCGGGCCGCTTCCAGCTGCTGCGGCGGCAGCAGGCGCTTTCGAAGCGTCGCGGCGACGCCCGTGCCGGCTCCCCGGGCGGCTCCTCGGCGCAAGGCCCGGCCGATGGCGTAATTGGTCATGTCGCCCAGGGTCGCGGCGGCGTAGCAGCCCAGGGCGACCGGCCAGACGTCCAGCGTCCCCCGGGCGGCCAGGGCGGCGGCCGTGAAAACCAGCGTCCCTCCCGGCAAAAACACCGTCACCACAAAGGCCGTCTCGGCATAGATGGTCAGCCAGATCAGCCCGTAGACGAGGTCGCCGTGGGCGGCCACGGCCTGATTGAGGGTCGCGTCGAGGCCGGCGAGCAGGGCGAACAGGGCGGACAGCGTTTCCATGGCCCGGGAAGTACGGTTTCGCGGCCGGCGCGTCCAGCCGGGACGGCCGGAACTTGGCGGAAACGGCGCGTCCAGCCGGAAGCTACGGCGGCAACGGCCCGGGTGCAGCGGGCGTTTTGGGCGTGTGCGGTCGGCGAGGGCGGTCCGGGGCGTCGGGGCATCCTTGGCGCTGGGCGGACGGGGTGCCCGTCTGGAGGCGGCCGCCTCAGCCCGGGGGCCGCTTGCCTGACGAGAAGGCGAGGCCGCCATTTGCCCGACGGGAAGAAGAGGTTGGCGTTCGCCCGGCCCGGGCCGGCTGGATAACGCCGTCGCCTCGCTTTGGGGCAGGGGCCTTGCCGACATAAAAAACGGGCCGGGGATCGCTCCCCGGCCCGTTTGCGTGGTGCGGCCAGGCCCGCCTATTTGGCGTGCAGGGCGCTGGCGTCGGCCAGCAGGTCGTTGATGCGGGCCACCATCTGGTGCGGGTCGGACAGGTAGCCGTCCAGCAGCAGGGCCGAGTCGTAGAGCTGCTCGACCGCCTTGCCGATGAAGGGATCGGCGGCGTCGCGGCGGTAGATGGCCAGCAGATTGCGGATCAGCGCATGGTCGCGGTTGAGCTCCAGGGCCTTTTTCGGGGGAGTCGCGTCCTTGCTCATGAGCCGGATGATCTTCTGCATGCTCGAGGTCATGTGCTCGTCGGGCGAGACCAGGCACGAGGGGCTTTGGGTCAGACGGGTGGACAGGCGCACGTCGGTGACGCGCTCGCCAAGCAGGTCCTTGATGGCCTTGAGGAAATCGTCCAGGGAGCCGGACTCTTCCGGGGTCAGTTCCGGGGCCTTGTTCTCGACCGGCTGGCCTTCGAAAGGCTCCAGTTCGGCCGCGTCGGCCAGCTCCGCCGACTTGAGCTTCAGGTCCTTGAACGTGCCGATGGAATCCATGATGAATTCGTCGATGGGTTCGTAGAGGTAGAGCACTTCCAGGCCCTTGGCCCGGAAGACTTCCAGGTGCGGATTGAGGTCCAGCGCCGCCCGGGACGGGCCTGAGAGATAATAGATGGCCTTCTGGCCGTCCCTGGCCCGGGTCACGTAGTCGGCCAGCGAGGTGAGCCGGACCTTTTCGGCCTCCTCGTCGTCGCCGTCCTTGGGCTCCAGGGCCGAGGAGTCGAAGCGCACCAGCTCGGCGAAGGCCTCGCGGTGGGCGTAGTCGCCGTAGCCGAGCTTGAAGCCCTGGCCGTGGGCGGCGAAAAAGGCGTTGTACTTCTCGGGGTCTTCCTTGGCCATGGCCTTGAGTTTGTCCAGGATCTGCTTGACCAGCACGGACTGGATCTTGCGCAGGACCACGTTCTCCTGAAGCGTCTCGCGGGAGATGTTCAGCGGCAGGTCCTCGGTGTCCACCACGCCGCGCACGAAGCCCAGGAACTCGGGGATGAGCTCCTTGGCCTCCTTGGAGATGAGCACCCGGCGCACGTACAGGTCGAGCCCATGGTGGAGCTGGTCGCGCATGGGCATGGGACCCATGCCGTGTTTGGGGATAAAGAGCAGGGCCGTGAACTGCACCGGCGCGTCCACGCTGACGTGGATGGTGGCCAACGGCTCGTCGGAATCGTAAGTGAGGAACTGGTAGAATTCCTTGTACTGCTCCGGGGTCACCGAGAACTTGGACTCGCGCCACAGGGCCGGGATGGTGTTGGTCTTTTCGCCGTCGAGCAGGATCGGGAAGGAGATGAAGTTGGAGTGCTTGCGCAAAACCGACTTGATGCGCTCGGGGTCGGCGTATTCCTTGGCCTCTTCCTTGAGGGTGATCTCGATGACCGTGCCGCGCGAAACCTCGCCGTCCACGTCCTCGATGGTGAAGCTGCCCGAGCCGTCGGAGGTCCAGCGGGCCGCAGCGGCCTCCGGGGCGGCCGAGCGGGAGGTGACCACCACCTGGTCGGCCACCATGAACACGGAATAAAAGCCCACGCCGAAACGGCCGATCAGGTTGGAGGCGGCGTCCTTGTTTTCGGACACCGACTTCATGAAGGCCTCGGTGCCGGATTTGGCGATGGTGCCGAGGTGGTCGACAAGTTCGTCGCGGGTCATGCCGCAGCCGGTGTCGGCGATGGTCAGGCGGCCGGCGTCCTTGTCGGCGGTGATGCGGATTTCGAGCGCCTCGTCGGGATCGACGACAGCCGTGCCCCGGCTTTGCTCGAAGCGCAGCTTGTCCAGGGCGTCGGAGGCGTTGGACACCAGCTCGCGTAAAAAGATCTCGCGATTGGTGTAGATGGAGTGGGTGATGATATCGAGGAGCTTGCGGATCTCGGCGCGAAATTCATGGGTTTCGCCGTGGCTGGCGGACATGGGCGGTCTCCTTTCTCCGTGATGTCGTGGAAAGCGGCAAAAGCGGCCGGCTCCGCCTGTTCGGCGAAGCCGCGCGCTGTCGCATCCTCGGGAAATCTGTCGGGAAAACAGATAAGCCGGCCGGGCGGACTGTCAAGGCCGCATGTGTTGTCCGTCAGCCATTGACAGTGCCGACCATTGGCTTATTTTTCGCTCAGAAGTGTCCAAATGTCAGGAGGAGCACCCATGGTCATTGATTTAAGCCCTTTTTATGGCGCAACGACCCCGTTTGACCGGCTTTTCGAGACGCTTTGGCCTTCCATGGCCATCAGTCAGCGCGGCACGGCTTATCCGCCCGTCAATATCGGCGAGGACGACGAGAACCTCTATGTCCGGTGCGAGATTCCGGGCATGGCCATTGCCGACCTCGACCTGACGCTGACCGACTCCAGTCTGGTCATCAAGGGCGAGCGCAAGGCGGAACGCGGCAAGTATTACCGGCAGGAGCGCCCCACCGGCGTGTTCCAGCGGGTGGTCAACATTTCGGGCGGGGTCAGCCGCGACAAGGTCACGGCCACCATGCGCGACGGCCTGCTCGAAGTCGTGCTGCCCAAGTCCGACGAGAGCAAGCCCAAAAAGATCAGCATCGTGACGGTCTAAACCCGGGAGCCCCCCGGCAAAGGAGGACGAAGCCATGGCCGATAGCGTCGCCAAGGCCGAAGAACGCCGGCTGCCCAGGGTCAAGCCGGCCACGGACATCATCGAAAAGGAAGACGGCTTCTACATTTATCTGGACATGCCCGGCGTGTCCAAGGAACACCTCGTCATCGACCTCAACGAGGACGAGCTCAAGGTTTCGGGCAAGGCCGAATACGCCCTGGCCGAAGGCCAGAAGCTTGGCCATGTGGAGTTCGGCGGCGGCGAATACTTCCGCAGCTTCACCGTGTCGCATATCGTGGACAAGGAACGCATCAAGGCGTCACTGCGCGACGGCGTGCTGGAACTGCATCTGCCCCGCCAGGAAAAGGCCCAGCCTCGCAAGATCGAGATTCAGGCCGGCTAGCCGGCAGGCCGGCCGGCAGGCTGGCCGGCTGGCCGGACGCAGGGCGAACAAGCCGGGACGCGAACAGGCGTCCCGGCTTTTTTCTGTTCCGCCTAGCCTTGGGAACAAGGAGCAGCAGGGGTGGGTCGGAGTCGTCTTGGAGCGGACTCGTTGCAATGGAAACAGGGGCTGCGCAGTGATTTTGTGTATTTCAAAAATGTAATGAACCATATAACAAGGCCTAGAAGAAGGTTTTTAGATGGTTCAGTAATGCTTCAAAATAGAAATAATCGTCATTCCCGTTGACAGGACGAAGAGATTCTATGCAATGTCTGGCGTCTTGCCGATTTCACTACAAGGAGAGACCATGGAAGACCATGTCAAGAGTGCCCTGGAGATCGTCAAAGCCCAGGCCTCGGTGCGTAGCATGACCGATGAGGAAATTTCCTCCATGGTGCGCCGGCTGGCCGCCGGCATCCTCGAAATCAGTCTCGGCCTGTGCCCCCAGGACGACGAGGACGCCGTGGAGATGGACCCGAAAAAGGCGGTCAAGGAGAAATCCATCACCTGCCTGGAATGCGGCAAGTCCTTCAAGGTGATCACCCGCAAGCATCTGGCCACCCACGGGCTTACCCCCGAGGAATACAAGGCCAAGCACGGCTACAAGAAGACCATGCCCTTGGTTTGCAAGGGGTTGCAGCGCGAACGCCGCAAAAAGATGAAGGATATGCGCCTGTGGGAGAAGAAGGTGAAAACAGTGGCCTAAGGCGGGCGATTTCGCTATAGGAAGGTACCATTTCGGGAAATGGCCGCGGGGTTTTCGCGGGCGGCTCGCCGCCCCTGGGAAAACCGGGCGGTTCCCAACGATAAGGAGATCGCACGCACATGGCTAAAACAGACATCATCGCCAAGATCCAGGCCAATGCCGGCATTGCCACCAAGGCCGAGGCCGGCAAGGTCCTCGACGCCGTCCTTAGCGCCATCCAAGAGTCCCTGGTCGGCGGCGAGGCCCTGACCCTGACGGGTTTTGGCACCTTCAAGGTGTCGGAGCGGGCGGCGCGCACCGGGCGCGACCCCCGTACCGGCAACCCCATCGACATCCCCGCTTCCAAGGCCGTGCGCTTCACCCCGGGCAAGACCCTCAAGGACGCCGTGAAGTAGTTTGGCGAACCGGCGTCACGACACGCCGGCCTTGCCGCCATCCGCGCCTTCCGGGCGACGGATTGGAAACAGGCGAGTCCTTCAGGCCCCTTCCCGGTTTCCGGGCAGGGGCCTGTTTTTTGGCCGGACCTCGTGTCGCGTCCGTCAAACGCGCCTGGCCGATTGGCAGGCGACATCGTGCAACCATGTGTTGTCCAAGCAATGCTCTCGTATTGCTTGGGACGTGAGCCTAGAGATTTTTCACCAGAAATTGCAAGATCATGCGCCGGCTGATTTCGCCCACCAGCACCCCGTTGGGATCGATGACCGGCACGGCCGGAATGCCGCGCTCCACAATGAGCTCCCCGGCCATGACGAAGAGATCCTCGGGATGGGCAAAGGGATAGTCGGCGTCCATGAGTTCGCCCACCGGCGTGTCCGAACTGACGGCCATGTTGTGGCGCAGCGCGTCCAGCAGCGCCTCCCGGCCGTCGAGATGGCCGGCCCTGGCCTGGGCCGCCACCTCGGGCGAGACGATAAGGGAGAGAAACCTGTGGATGGTCACCACCCCGAGCAAACGGTCGCAGTGGTCCACCACATACGTGTTGCGAAAGGTGTTGTTCATGCCGCCGTACCAGATGAGCACGTGCCCGACCGGCGCTTCGGGCCGCACCTTGATGACCGTGGTGCGCATGATGTCGGCGATCTGCATGGTGGCCTCGGGCGTAGATTGTGAAAAAAAGTACTTGACTTGTACCAGCCCGAACCCGGCCCGTAAAGGGATCGCTTGGCCTTTGGGGCAGGATCGTCCAAGATGGTTGCGGGGTTTTCCGGCATCACCCGAAAAAACGGAGTGAACCGCCATGCAAGACACTGCTGATGCCATCCTGACCAAGGGCCGCGCCGTCCATACCCTGACCGACGTCCGCGATGCCGAAGCGTTGCCCTGGCAGGACCATCCGGCCTTTGCCGGCGTGCGCCTGCGCCATCTCGTCACCGCCGCCGACACCCAGGGGCAGCTGAGCTGCCACGTCGTGCGCCTGGAACCCGGAGCCAGCCTGGCCGGCCACGTCCACGACGGGCAATGGGAGCTTCACGAGGTCGTCTGCGGATCGGGCACGGCCGCATTGGCCGGCCGGCAAACCGACTACGCCCCCGGCGTCACGGCCGTCATCCCCCGGGGCACGCCCCACGCCGTCACGGCCGGCGACCAGGGCTTGTGCCTGCTCGCCAAATTTTTCCCGGCCTTGCTGTAACGCTGGTTTCCAAGGAAGCGGCCATGTCCCAAGCGCCCCGACTCGACGTGCTCCGCCATCCCGGCTTGCCGGGTCTGAGCGTCGTTCAGGGTCGGGACGTGGCCGCCGACATCGCGCCCCATGCCCACGGCGCGGTGGTTGTCGGGCTGCTCCTGGAGGGCGGCCGCGAACTGGCCTGCGGCGGCGGGCGCGCGCGCATCGAGGCCGGGGAGGGCTTTATCGTGCCCGACGGCGTGCGCCACAGCTGCGCGCCTCTGGCCCGCCGCGGCCAAAGCTACGTCGCCGTGGCCGTGGCCCCGCAACTGCTGGCC
>DLGG01000166.1 GCA_002482565.1 Solidesulfovibrio magneticus | reverse complement strand
CTTCGGGGCGGGGCCATATAGGGTCCGGGGGCCTCAGGCCCCCGGCCGCCGGAGGCATCTTCCTCTTATATTCTTCCTATCCCCACTCCACTGGTAATCTCACGATCTTTCCCGCCTTATTGCTGAACAGCAAGTACCCGTTGTCGCGGCCGAAGGTGTAGAGGTCGCGGGTGACGAGCACGTCTTGTTTGCAGTAGGCGGCGATCTCGTCGATGCGGCCTTCCTTCCACCAGGCCAGGGCTTCCAGGCCGCTGGCCGATTTTTGCGTGCCCAGCGTCGCCTTGGCCAGTCCGTCCAGCGACAGGCGGTAGCCCAGGCGGGCGTGGACGCGCTCCAGGATGTCCAGGGTGGGCAGTTTGCGGTGGTCGAAGGGCGACGCGCCGGCCAGCACCTTGTAGTCGAAGCGCAGGATATTGAAGCCCACGATGAGGTCGAGGCGGGCCAGCGCCTCGTAGAGGGCCGGCAGTTCGTCCTGGGCGTAGGTGATGCAGTCGTCCAGGCCCGAGTCGTAGAGCACGGCCACGGACACGCCCATTTTGTGGGCATTGCCCCAGCCGCCCACCTCGGCGGCGGCCCGGCGGGTTTCGACGTCCAGAACGCCGTAGCGGCCCGGGGATTTTTTCTTCGTGGCGGCCTTGGGTTTGGGGGAGGCTTGGGAATCGCCGGGTTGCGGCGGTTCGTTGGAGATCAGGCCTTCGGGGCGGCAGGGGTCGGTTTCGGGAAGTTTGCCGGACATGAGCAGCTCCAGGAGATAGCGGGCGGCGACCTTGTCGATGGGACGGTTGCCGGAGCCGCATTTGGGGGAATGGACGCAGGACGGGCAGCCGGTTTCGCAGGGGCAGCCGGCCACGGCGGCCAGCGTCCGGGAAAGGGCCTCGTCGGCCTTGGCAAAGGCCAGGCGGGTGAGTCCCACGCCGCCGGGCGCGCCGTCGTAGACGAACACGCAGGCCCGGCCGACTTGCGGATGCAGCGGCGTGGAGATGCCGCCGAGGTCGTTGCGGTCGGTGAGGACCAAAAGCGGCAGGATGCCGATCATGGCGTGTTCCATGGCGTGGATGGCCCCCATGAAATGGAACAGCCGCTTGTCGAGTTCGGCCTGGACGTCCTGGGGGATGACCCACCACAGGCCTTCGGTCTCGAAGACCATGGGCGGCAGGTCCAGGGGCACGATGGACAGGAGCTGGCCGCCCCTGGCCCGGCGGCGCTCGTAGCCGGTGACGGTCTCGGTGACCTTGAGCCGGCCGAGGAAGACCGGCACGCCGCTCACCGTTTTTTCGCCCAGCGTGTCGAGAATTTCGGTGGTCTTCTGGCCGCGCGCCCGGGTGTAATAGTCCACGGTTCCCGGGGCGACCACCACCCGGCGTTCGGGAATGTCCAGGGATTCGACGAGATAGGAGACGCCCCGGTGGATGTAGACCGCGCCGGGATGGGTTTCGCGGTAGGCGCGCATCTCGTCGATCTGGCCGATGACCGCGCCGCCGGCCTCGATGGTGAACTGGCCCCCCGAGCCGCGCAGGTTGACGTCGCGGTGGGGCCGTTTGCGGGCGGCGAAGTAGCGCGTGCCCTCGCGGTCGCGCAGCAGCAGGCCCTTGTCTTCCAGGCGTTCGGCCTCGGCCCGGATGCCGGGGTCGGTGAGCAGCGTATCGGTCAGTTCGATGGGCAGTTCGGCGGCGGCGCATTCCAGGTGCTTGGCGGCGATGGCCGGATTGGCCGGATTGATGACGGCCGCTTCCGGCGGGCGGTCAAAAAATTCAGCCGGATGGCGCATGAAATACTGGTCCAGGGCGTCCTCGCCGGCGATGAGCACCACAGCCGATTCGCGGCCGGCCCGGCCGACCCGGCCGCCGCGTTGCCAGGCCGACATGACCGAGCCCGGGTAGCCGCACAGGATGCACAGGTCCAGGCCCCCGATGTCGATGCCCAGTTCCAGGGCCGAGGTGGAGACCACGCCAAGGAGCTTGCCCGAGGCCATGGCCGCCTCGATGTCGCGGCGCTCCTCGGGGAGAAATCCCGAGCGGTAGGCCGAGACCCGCGAGGCGTAGGGGCCGGCCTTTTCCTTGATCCACAGGCTGATGAGTTCCGTCATCTTGCGCGACTGGGTGTAGACGATGGTGCGCAGCCCGCGTTTGAGGGCGGCGGCCAGGAGCATGACGGCGGTGGTGGCGGCGGACTGTTCGGGATTGAGAAACAGGAAATGGCGGGCGGCGGTGGGCGCGCCGGATTCGGTGACCGTGGTCACGGGCAGGCCCGTCAGGTCTTCGGCCAGTTGCCCGGGATTGCCGATGGTGGCCGAGGAGAAGACGTAGGCCGGGTCGGTCCCGAACCGGCGGCAAACGCGGGTCAGCCGGCGGAACACGTGGGCCATGTGCGAGCCCATCACGCCCCGGTAGGTGTGCATTTCGTCCACCACGACATGGGACAGGCCGGCGAAAAGGGCGCCCCAGTTCTCATGGTTGGGCAAAAGCGACAGGTGGAGCATCTCGGGGTTGGTGATGAGGATATGCGGCGGATTGTCGCGGATCTTGCGCCGGAAATGCGGGCTGGTGTCGCCGTCGTAGATGGCCGTGGTCGGCCGGGCCGATTCGGGCAGGCTGGCGGCCAGTTCGCGGATGGCCTTTTGCTGGTCCTGGGCCAGGGCCTTGAGGGGGTAGAGGAAAATAGCCCGGGAGTCGGGGTTGCGGATGACTTCCTCCAACACGGGCAGCAGGTAGGTCATGGTCTTGCCGCTGGCTGTGGGAGTGGCCACGGCCACGTGGCGGCCGGCCCGGGCCAGGTCGGTGGCCCGGGCCTGATGGCTGTAGAGGGCGGGAATGCCCTTGGCGGTCAACAGGCCGGTGACGGCCCGGGAAAAGGGCCGGGCCGGATCGGCGAAAACGGCCGGTGTGGCCGGCAGCACGCGGTGGTGGACGACAAGATGGCCCAGACGCTCGGAAGCCATCAGGGCGGCCACATAGGCGGCCACGTCGCGGCCGTCTGGTTCGTCGTCGGGGATCGGGGGGGAGTGGGTCTCGGACTGCATGGCCTTGCCTGCCATGGTCATGGTCGAAAATCCGGGTTTGCGCAAGGCGGGCGCATTGCCGGACCGGCCGGTTTGGGCTAGCATAGCGGGATTGATTCACTTCATTGGCCAACGACGCCACTTGTGCGGCAGGGCGTCGGCCGGCGGGATTGATGCGATTGAAACGTTTCCTCGGCTTGGACACGCTTCGCGGACTGCTGCGTTTTTACACGCTGCTGTGCGTCTCTTTGCCGCTGCTTTTGGCGGCCGCCTTCTTTTATTTCTTTCAACGCGGCCAGGTCATTGACGATGCTCTGGCCGGCATGGCCGAAACCCTGGCCACCGAACGCAGCGTGTTGCGCTCCTGGATCGACGAACGTTTCGACGACGTGCGGTTCATGGCCCTGCTCGACGGGACGCGCACGGGCAACACAAACCTGATGGGCCAGGCTTTCGGCAAATATGTGCGGACCCATCCCTCGGTTTCAGCCTTGGTCTTCGTGGACCTGGATGGGCACACCCAGGTCGATTCGGCGGGATCGCCCAGCGTCTACGTCGGCGACCGATCCTATTTTCTGGAAGCCAGGCAGGGCCGCGACACCCTGGTGGCCGGCATCATCGGCCGCGCCTCGGGCAAGCCGATCTGTCTGTTCGCCACGCCCGTGACGCGGTTTGACGGCACGTTTGGCGGTCTTGTTTTCCTTTCCGTGCAGCTCGACGCCCTGGACGTCTGGCTGCGGCAAACCACGATTCTGGGCCAAGGCAAGGCCGTGCTGTGCGATATCGAGGGGCGCATTCTGGCCCCCAGCGCGGCGGTGCGCGTCGCCAACGGCCAGTTGACCGGCCGGATCGCGCCCCAGGCCCTGGCGGCCGGGGAACGAGGGGCTGTCTATCGCGGCGCTGACGGTCGGGAAATGCTGGCCGTGTCGGTGTCCGTGGACCGCGGAGGCCTTCGGCTCGTACGCGAGGAACCCACCTCCGCCGCCCTGGCCGGTTACCGGAGCCAGGCCTTGTGGGTCGCGGCCGGGGCCCTGGCCGCCATCATCCTCGTTTCCCCGCTGGTGCTGCGGTTTTGCCGCAAGCTGGAACAGCCCCTGGAAGCGCTCTCGCGCCACGCCCGGGAGTTGCGCTCCAAGGAATACGACGAAACGTGCGCCCTGGCCGCGCCGCCGGATCTGCCCCGGGAGGTGGAGGAACTGTTCGTGGCCTTTTCGGAAATGGCCTGCGACGTGCGCGGCCATATCGACGCCATCGAACAGTTAAGCGTCCAGGACGAGCTGACCGGCCTGTACAACCGACGATTCTTGTTCTCCAGCGGCCTCAAGCTCGTGGCCGCCGCCCTGCGGGCCGGCCAGCCCTGCTGCTGCCTCATGTTCGACGTGGACCACTTCAAGCGGGTCAACGACACCTTCGGCCACCAGGCCGGGGACCACGTGCTGGCCCACATCGGGACTTTGCTGACCGGCGCCGTGCGGCGTTCCGATCTGGCGGCCCGCTACGGCGGCGAGGAATTCGCCGTGCTGCTCGTGGGCGCGGACCTCGCCCAGGGCCTGGATCAGGCCGAGCGCATCCGCCGGATCATGGCTGAAAAGCCGTGCCAAGCGGCCGGGCGCAGCCTGTCGGTGACGGTGAGCGTGGGCGTGGCGGCCGTGCGCGACAGCCAGGAATTCGGCGAAGCCGCCTTCGACGATCTGCTGGCCCGGGCCGACGCGGCCATGTACGCGGCCAAGGCGGCCGGACGCAATCGGGTGATGGCGGAGGAATAATTAAGAAAAGAGGCCTCCGGCGGCCGGGGGGCTAAGCCCCCCGGACCCCCTGAATGGGCGAGGGGGTTAGTGGCCGGTGAGTTTGTACTTTTTGAGCTTGTATTGCAGCAGGCTCTTGGAAATTTCCAGCATCTCCGCCGCCTTGACCTGGACGAAGTTGGAGCGGGCCAGGGCCCGGCGAATGAGCGCCACTTCGATTTTTTCCAGCGTGTCGTTCAAATTGATGGTTACCGGCAGCAAATCCACGGCCGATTTGTACTGGCTTTCCTCGTCACGGATTTCCGTGGGCAGATCCTCCACCTGCACCACGTCCGAGGCGGCCAGCACCACGCAGCGCTCCACCACGTTTTGCAGTTGCCGCACGTTGCCCGGCCATTCGTAGGCCGTCAGGTAGTCCATGGCTTCGGGGGAAAATCCCTTGAAGACCTTGTTGTTTTCCCCGGAGTAGCGGGTGAGGAAATGGGCGGCCAGGATGGGAATGTCCTCGCGGCGTTCGCGCAGGGGCGGCGTTTCGATGTGGACGACGTTAAGGCGGTAATACAGGTCCTCGCGGAAGGTTCCGGCGGCCACGGCCTCGGCCAGGTTGCGGTTGGTGGCGGCCAGGATGCGGATGTCCACCTCGATGGGGTCCGAGCCGCCCACCCGCTCGAACTTGCGTTCCTGGAGCACGCGCAGGAGCTTGACCTGCAGCTCGGGCGAGAGTTCGCCGATCTCGTCGAGAAAGATGGTGCCCTGGTGGGCCATCTCGAAGCGGCCGCGCTTGCGGGCCACCGCGCCGGTGAACGACCCCTTCTCGTGGCCGAACAGTTCCGATTCCAGCACCCCCGAGGCCAGGGCCATGCAGTTGACGGAAACGAAGGACGCGTCCTTGCGCGGCGAGGCGTAGTGGATGGCCTTGGCGAAAAGCTCCTTGCCGGTGCCGGATTCGCCGGTGATGAGCACGGTGGATTTGGTGGGCGCGGCCTTGGCGATCATCTCCAGCACCCGCTGCATGGCCTTGCCCCGGCCGATGATGTTCTCCGAGGAGAACTTGTCTTCCAGGGACTGGCGCAGCAGCATGTTCTCGCGCTGGGCGGCGGCGAAGCGGCTGGCCTTTTCCACGGTCAGCAACAGCTCGTCGTTGGCGAAGGGCTTGGCGATGTAGTCAAAGGCCCCGATGCGCATGGCTTCCACCGCGCCTTCGATGCTGCCGAACGCGGTCATGATGATGACCGGGATATAGGGATAGTTGCGCTTGACGTGCTCCAAGACCTGCTGCCCCGTGACCTTGGGCATCTTCATGTCCGTGATGACCACGTCCACTTCGGATTCGTCCAGGAAGGCCAGGCCGGTCTCCGGATCGTCCAGGGCGGTGACGGCATAGCCGGCGTCGCCGAGCATGGTCTCCAGAATGAGGAGATAGTTCTTCTCGTCGTCTAAAATCAGAATCTGGCTGGGCATGATGGCTCTTCTCGTTGGATGGGGGGTCTGGGGGCCTCAGGCCCCCAGCCGCCGGAGGCCTCTTTTCTTCACCAATTAAGCCGCCGTAAACGTCATCGTCACCTGGGCGCCGCCTTCGGGGGCGTTGTCCAGGGCCAGGGCGGCGTTGTGGCTTTCCACGATGGTGCGCACGATGGCCAGCCCGAGACCCGTGCCGGCGTCCTTGGTGGTGAAAAACGGGTCCAGCACGCGGTCTTTGTTGTCCGGGCAAAAGCCGGGGCCGGTGTCGGCGATGGTGAGCGTCAGTTCGTCGCCTTCGCGGGCCGCGGCCACGGCCAGGGCCGGGGCGCGAACATTCTCCTTGTCCTCGGCCATGGCGTCCAGGGCGTTGGAGAGCACGTTGTAGACGGCCCGGTAGAGGAGATCCTTGTCGCCGCGAACGGTGAGCCCGGGGCTGTAGTCGCGGCTGACGGCCACGCCGAGCTCCTCGCATTTGGCTTCGAGGAAGGTCAGGGCCTGATCGCAGACAAGGGCCAGATCGACCTCGTCCTGGCGGGGATTTTTGGGCCGGGCATAGTCCAGGAAGTCGCCCACGGTCTTGGACAGGCGCTTGGATTCGTCGAAGATGGCCGAGAGCAGCCGGGCGTTGGCCGGGTCGGCGTCCTTGGCCCGCTTGAGGAGCAGTTCGGCCGTGGAGCGGATGATGCCCAGGGGATTGCGGATTTCGTGGGCGATGCCGGCCACCATGCGGCCCATGCCGGCGAGCTTTTCCTGCTGCTGGAGTTCGCGTTCCAGGCGCTCCCGGTCGGCGATGCGCTGGGCGTTGATGCGTCCGGCCCGGCTGATGATGATGCGTAGCATGACGAAAAGCAAAAACGAGGACATAAGCGAGGTGGCGATGATGATGCGCTGGAAATCGACGACCTTTTGGTAGTCGTCGGTGATGTCCTGGGTGAATTCCAGCACGCCCATGATGAATCCCTGGGGATTGCCGGGCACCAGCGACCGTTCGGTGCGCAGGGGATAGATGGTTTTGAGCGTCACCGTGTCGGGCTTGGGCGAAAAATCGAAGATGCCGCCGAACATGCCGGCCCGGGTCACCACCTGGAAGCTTGAGGTGCCCTGTTCCAGGGCTTCGAGGATGGCCGCGCCGGC
Source organism: Solidesulfovibrio magneticus (assembly GCA_002482565.1). Taxonomy (GTDB): domain Bacteria; phylum Desulfobacterota; class Desulfovibrionia; order Desulfovibrionales; family Desulfovibrionaceae; genus Solidesulfovibrio; species Solidesulfovibrio magneticus_B. Next base: position 49,751 of record DLGG01000166.1, on the reverse strand, counting down.
AAAGCCGGACTGGCCGACCAGTTCCTTGTCGGTGGAATACGACACGCGCTTGTCATGGTCGTAGATGCGCACTTCGCTGACGTGGAAGCTGTGGATGGTGGACAGCACGGTCTTGTCCAGGCGGTCGTACTGGGCCGGCTGGGACAGTTCCACCCGGCCAAAGCCGATGACCGTGGGCAGGGTGAAGCGCTGGTAGATCTGGTGGTTGAGGTTTTCGGCCAGAAGCAGGGCGAATTCCTTCTGCTTGGCCAGCACGTCCTGGCGGGCGTAGTTGGAGAGAAAGATGGACAAAAACAGGTTGACGAGCAGGATCAGCGCCAGGGAGCTCCAGGACAGGAACTTGACGAACCCCAGGGATTGATCATCGTCTTTACGCAGCTTTGTGGTCACGCCTTGCTCGCGGCGGCCGGTCGCGGGACCGGCCGCCGTCGGGGTTTCGGGGCTTGTGCGCCCGGCTAACCGAGGTTTTTGAGGAAATCGCCCATCTTGGTCAGGGCTTTTTCCAGGGTTTCGTCGCTGGTGGCGTAGGACAGGCGTACGCAGCGGTCCTCGCCAAAGGCCACGCCCGGGACGGTGGCGATGCCGGCTTCGGTCAAAAGCGCTTCGGACAGGGCCGTGGAATTGGGCACGGCCTCGTTGTAGTAGGCCGAAAGGCTCGGGAACAGGTAGAACGCGCCGGCCGGAACGGGGCAAAAGGCCTTGTCCCAGGTCCTTATGATGGACAGGCACAGGTCGCGGCGGCGGGCAAAGGCCTGGCGCATCTCTTCCACGCAGTCCAGGGGGCCGGTCAGGGCCGCGATGGCCGCCTTTTGCACGATGGAGCAGATGTTGGAGGTGGACTGGCTTTGCAGGGTGGACATGGCCCGGATGACGTCGGGATGGGCGATGCAGTAGCCCATGCGCCAGCCGGTCATGGCGAAGCTCTTGGCCAGGCCGCCGACCACGGCCACGTTGTCCGGGTACATGGCGAAGCAGCCGGCCATGGAGGCGGGCTTGGCCGGATCGTAGACGAGGCGGTCGTAGATTTCGTCGGAGACGATGTAGATGCCCCGGGAAACGGCCCATTCCATGATGGCGTCGAGCTGTTCGGCGGTGTAATGGGCCCCGGTGGGGTTGGAGGGCGAGTTGAGGACCATGGCCCTGGTGGCCGGGGTGGCCGCCCGGTCAAGGTCTTCCACGGTGACGAGAAAGCCGTTTTCCGGGCTGCTGGGCACGGCCACGGGCTCGCCGCCGGCCAGACGGATCATGTCCGGGTAGCTGACCCAGTAGGGGGCCGGCACCAGCACTTCGTCGCCGGGGTTGAGCACCGCCAGGAAGAGATTGTACAGGGCCTGCTTGCCGCCGTTGGTGGCGATGACCGCCTCCTTGGGCACGGGCACGCCGTAGATTTTCTTGTAATACCCGGTGACCGCCTCGCGTAGGGTGGGGATGCCCGGCACCGGCGTATAGCGGGTGAAATTGTCGTCAATGGCCTTTTTGGCGGCGTCCTTGATGTGCTGGGGCGTGTTGAAGTCGGGTTCGCCAGCCGAGAGGTCGAGGATGGCCTTGCCCTGACGGCGCAGATCGGCGGCCTTGGCGGCCATGCCGAGGGTGGCGGACGGGGCGACGAGACGCATACGAAGCGCGGTGCGCATGGCCCGAAATCCTTGGCTTGGGGGTTGATGGCGGGGACCGCGACGGACGCGGCCGGGTCGGAACTCTAAAGCATATCGACGGGAAGGTAAATCATGGAGCAGGAGTCAGGCCGGGTCGTTTTGTCCCACCCCGGCCCCATCATCGAAGCCCGGTTCGTGCGGCGCTACAAGCGGTTTCTCGTGGATGCCCAAGGCCCAAACGGCCCCGTCACCGCCCACGCCAACAACACCGGCTCCATGCTGGGGCTGCTGCGCCCGGGCGCGACCATCGGCCTGTCCACGTCCGACAATCCCAAACGGCGGCTGCCCTACACCCTGGAAATGACGAAAGTGCCGGATTTCGCCGGCGATTTCTGGGTCGGGGTCAATACGCTCACCCCCAACCGGCTGCTGCGCCGGGCCGTGGCCGCCCGGGCCATCCCGGAACTGGCCGGCTACGACGCGGCCCGCCCCGAACCGCCCTTTGCCGAGGGCCGCCTGGATTTTCTGCTCACCGGCCCGGCCGGGCGCTGCTTCGTGGAATGCAAAAACGTGACGATGGTCGAGGACGACGCGGCCATGTTCCCGGACGCCGCCACCGAACGCGGCCGCAAACATCTCGTCGAACTCACCCGGCTGGCCCGGGAAGGCGTGGACAAGGCCGCCATTTTCTACTGCGTCCAGCGGCCCGACGGCCGTTGCTTTGTCCCGGCCGCCGTCGTGGACCCCGAATACGCCGAGCTTTTGGCCGAGGCCGCCGCTGCCGGCGTTCTCATTCTGCCCTACCGTGCCGCCGTCAGCGCCGTCGGCGTGGCGCTTGGCGAGCGGCTGCCGCTGGCGGCCTGGTAGGGGGCCGCGACGGCAGGGCCGGCGACACGGCCGTTTTCGGGTTCCAGGCCTGCCGGTGGGCGCGGCGCAACCGCTCTTGGCGGCACACATGCAACACCCCCCCGCGGCATTGCCGCAGGGGGGTGCGGTGGATCGACAAATCTTCCGCCGAAGCAGGGGTTTTGCCGGCTCCTCGGGGTCCGCCGGAACTAGTTGGCGGGGGTGGTCTTTTTGGTGTTCTTCTTCTTGTCCTTCATGATCTCGACCACGGAGTAGCTGCCGTCCTTGGTGGGCTTCTTGGCCTTTTTCTTGGTGCCGGCGAAAGCCATGGAGGTGGCGAGCAGGCAGGACACGACGGTGAAGATGACGATCTTTTTCATGCGTATGGACTCCTTTAAAAAGGGTAAGCGGTTATTGGCATCCCCCAACCGACCGGGACGATTCCCTCGGCGCGGGCCCTCCCGTATCGACCGGGGCCGCAGCCGCCGTGTCGATGGCAACGGTCTAGGCCCGTCTTCCTTTCCCGGCGCTTACCCGTTCATTACAGGAGTGAAATTTTAAGCACGATTTCAGTATGTTACATGATCCTTTCAGGGCGATTACAGATCTGAAAAAAGCTGGAAAACCGTAGCCCGGCCGGGCGCTGGTCATTATGGGGAGTTCTATGTATACCCCTATGCATCCAGAGCGGCGGCCGGACAGCCTGGCCCAGACCGCCCACACCGCAAAGGACGTCCCTGTCATGCGAATCCTCCTCGTCGAGGACGACGAGAAAATCGCCTCCTTCATTTTTGGAGGCCTGCGCCAGAGCGGGTTTGCCGTGGACCATGCGGCAAACGGCCCCGACGGCCTGCATCTGGCCGCCACCGAACCCTACTGCGTGGCCATCATCGACGTCATGCTGCCCGGCCTGGACGGGTTGCAGGTCATTGAGGAACTGCGCCGCCGCAAGATCATGACCCCCATCATCATCCTTTCGGCCAAGCGGTCGGTGGAGGACCGGGTGCGGGGGCTTGAAACCGGCGGCGACGACTATCTGTCCAAGCCCTTTTCCTTTGCCGAACTCCTGGCCCGGGTCCAGGCGCTGATCCGCCGTTCCACCAGCGCTTCGGAGCCCACGCGCCTGACCGTGGGCGAGCTGTCCATGAACCTGCTCACCCGGGAGGTGTCCCGGGGCGAGACGGCCGTGCAGCTCCAGCCCAGGGAGTTCGCCCTGCTCGAATACTTCATGCGCAATCCCGGCAAGGTGCTGTCCAAGACCATGATCATGGAGCACGTCTGGGACTACCACTTCGATCCCCAGACCAACCTCGTGGACGTCCTTGTCTGCCGACTGCGCAACAAGATCGACCGGGACTACGACCGGAAGATGCTCCATACCCTGCGCGGGGTCGGCTATGTTCTCAAGGAATAGTCGGCCGCTGTTGCGCTCCACCACCCTGCGCCTGACGGCGCTGTACTCCTGCATCTTCATCTGCAGCGCCCTGATTCTGTTCGTCCTGGCCTATTCCCTGCTTTCGGGAGCCGTGCGCGAGGGCGACCGGGTGGCCATGGCCCAGAAACTGCGGGAATACGTGTCCGTGAGCCAGAAAAAAGGCCTGGCCGGGCTGCTCGATTTCCTGCGCCTGGAGCGGGAAAACATCGATGTCGAGGAGTATCTGCTGCGGGTGGCCGGCCCGGACGGGGCCACGCTTTTCAGCCAGTCGCCCGAGGATTCCGCGCCCCTGCCGGAGGTCTTGCCTCTGGCTCCGGGACCATCGGTGCAGTGGGCCTTCGTGCCGGGCCCCGATCCCGATGGGGGACTTACGGAAATCGGCTGCCGGGCGCTTCCCGGCGGCGGTTCGGTGACCATAGGCAAGGACGCCAGCGACCGCGAGGGCTTGCTGGCCCGGTTTCGGGTGATTTTCGCCGGCATCATGCTGCCGGTGGCGCTTCTGGGCCTGGCCGCCGGCTTCGTCCTGGCCCGGCGGGTGCTCACGCCCTTAAAAGACCTCATCGACACGGTGCGGGCCATCGACACCGGCCGCATGGACGCCCGGGTGCCCGAGGTCGGGGCCGGCGACGAACTGAGCGAACTGGCCAGGCTGTTTAACGCCATGCTCGACAAGATCCGCACGCTCATCACCGGCATGCGCGAAGCGCTGGACAACGTGGCCCACGATCTGCGCACCCCGGCCACACGGACCCTGGCCGCCGTGGAAATGGCCGTGGCCTCAAAAAACGATCCGGCCGAGCTGCGCGAGGCCCTGCTCGACTGCGCCGAGGAAACACGGCGCATGGTCGCCATGCTCGAGGCGCTCATGGACATCTCCGAGGCCGAGACCGGGGCCATGCGCCTGCGTCTGGAAGTGGCCGACATGGCCCGGCTGGCGGCCGAGGCGGCCGAACTCTACGAATACGTGGCCGAGGAAAAGGGCGTGGCCCTTTCCGTGGCCGCCGCCGGCCCCCTGCCCGTCCTGGCCGACCCCAACCGCCTGCGCCAGGTGCTGGCCAACCTCATCGACAACGCCGTCAAGTACACGCCGCCCGGCGGCCGGGTGACGGTGGCCGCCGCCCGGGAAGACCGCTTCGTGGCTGTGCGGGTGGCCGACACCGGCCAGGGCATCGCCGCCGAAGACCAGCCCCGTATTTTCGACCGCCTCTACCGGGCCGACCGCAGCCGTTCCGAACGGGGCCTGGGCCTGGGGCTTTCCCTGGTGCGGGCCGTGCTTTTCGCCCACGGCGTGGCCATTGAGGTGGAAAGCGAGCCGGGACGCGGCTCGGCCTTCGCCTTCCGCCTGCCCCTGGTCGTTGACGCGTAAGGGACGCCACGCCAGGTCCGGCCGGTTCGGCAAACGACGCGAAAGCCGTTGTCAAACCGCCCCGGCTGGGGCATGTTCGGCAAAAGTCTCGCCATGTCTTGCCGCCCTCCAACCGAGTAACCGCATCGGGGTCGACCATGAGCGACAACGGCCAGTCCGGCGCCAGCCCGTTTTTTTTCACCAAGCAGGCCCTGTTCGACGTCAAGCGCAAGCTGTGGGGCTACGAGATCCAGGGCGGCGCGGACGCCTGCTCGGCCCTGGCCTGCTTCGCCGACCAGGAGCATCTGGCCGGCTCCCTGGCCTCCACCTCCTACATGGGCGTGCAAAGCGCCGTGGAGCGGGGCAAGAAAGTGGCCGTGCCCTTTGACGAGGTCGGTTTCCTGGCCCAGGCCCCCTACGCCCTGCCGCCGGCCCATGGCGTGGTGAAATTCGTGGGCCAGGCCTCGCGGCCCAAGGACGTCGTTGAGCTGGCCGCCAAGCTTCGGGCCGACGGCTACAGCCTGGCCGTGGATGTGGGCGCCGGCCAGCCCGAGCTGGCCGAACTGGCCGCCCTGGCCGACGTGTGGTGCTTCGATGCCGGCGGCGCCGACGATCCGGCCCCCATCGCCGCCCGCAATAAGGGCGGCAAGGCCCTGTTGTGGGCTTCCCGGGTGGGCAGCCTCGACACCTTCGAAAAGCTCAAGGCCGCCGGGTTCGCCGTGTTCCAGGGCCGTTTTTTCAAGGAACCGGAGCTGGTGTCCGAGCGCAAGCTCACCTCCCACCAGATGAGCCGTTTCCAGCTTTTGCGGCTCATCGAATCCGAGGACCCGGACGTGGACGCCCTGGCCGAGGCCATTTCCACCGACGTGTCCGTGAGTTTCCGGCTGCTGTCCTACCTCAACAGCGCCGCCTTCGGCCTGCCGCAAAAAATCCAGTCCATCAAGCAAGCCATCATGATCCTGGGCAGCATCAAGATCCGCAACTGGTTGCGGGCGGTGCTTCTGGCCGACATGGCCCAGGGCGGGGACATGCCGCGCGAACTGGCCGAGCTGTCGCTGCAGCGGGCCAGGCTCCTGGAGCTTGTGACCACACGCTACGATTTCTGGGACTTCAACCCGGGCACGCTGTTTTTGCTCGGGCTTTTCTCCCTCCTCGACGCCATTTTGGGCCTGCCCATGCGCCAGGTGGCCGAGCATCTGCCGCTGGATGAAAAGCTCAAATCGGCCCTGCGCCACGACGCCCAGAACGAATACCAACCCCTGCTCGATCTGGCCGAATGCATCGAGGACGCGGACTGGCCGCGCCTGGCCGACATGACCCGGCAACTTGGGCTGGAACTCGACGCGGTCAAGGTCTGCGCCAGCGAGGCCATGGCCTACAGCAGCGGCTTTTTCGCCACCCAGACCGAATCGCCGCCGCCGTCGGCCGGCAAGAAGGCCCGGCATTAGGCGCAGGCCTCAGGCAACGGGGCCGGCCCCAGGCGAGTTCCTGGGGGAGCCTCAGGTCCTCGGACGCCGAAGCCGTCCCGTCCACGCCCGCTTTGGCCGTCCGGCCGACAGCGCGCCGCTCCCTGCCAAGCACAATGCCATGCGGACGTCCGGGGGGCTTAGGCCCCCGGACGCTGCGGGCGCTTCGCCAGTATCCGCCGCGCCGCGGGATGTTCGATACAGCGCGCGACAACCAGACCGACGCAAAGGGTGGCGAGAAGGCCGGCGGCCAGGCGGAGCAGGGCTTCGGGCCAGCCGGTTGCCGGCGGGCCGGCAAAGACGCCCAGCGTCCAGGTCTGGACGAGATAGATGGACAGGCTCCCGGCGCTTACCGCGCCCAGGCGGCGGGCGGACAGAAAGGCCCGGGGCCGGGCGGCGAAGGCCAGGAGCAGGGCGGTCAAGAAAGGCGCGTAGAGCACGTTTTGGGCCACGATCTGGAGCAAGAAGCTGTCCTTGGGCAGGGGCACGAGCAGCAGGCCGGCCAGTCCCAGGGCGGCGACGATGTCGAGGTTTGCCGGGGCCTGCGGCTTCAAGAGAAAAAAGCGGGCCGCCGCCGCGCCCATGAGCCACTCGAAAATCCGCAGATAAGGGCTGGAATAAAAGAGCCACTGGAAGAGCAGGGCGGCCAATTCGCCGGGCGTGCCGGTCCATTCGGGATGGCGGGCGGCGTAGGCCGTGAAGAGCTGGGGCCACAGGCCCGCGCCGAGTCCGTCCAGGGCCAGGGCCAGGGCCAGGGCGGTCAGGACCAGCCCCAGGGCCGCCCGGGGCGTGCGCGCCCGGGCCAGCAGCCAGGCCGTGGCCGGGAAGGCCAGATAGAAAAAGACTTCCACGCTCACGGCCCAGGCCAGGGGAAAGATCTGCGGCCAGCCGGGCACGAGAAACCAGGTCTGGGTGAGGCTGGCGAAGGCCAGCAGATGGGCCGGCCCGCCAAAGGAACCCGGCCCGTGCTTGATAAGGGCCAGCCCGGCCGCCAGCCCCAGCGTCAGCAGATAGACCGGATAGAGCCGGGCCAGCCGGGCCATGGCGAAGCGCCCAAAGGGCAGCTCCCCGGCGGCCATGGCCGGGCCGTGGTTGTAGGCCAGGACAAATCCCGACAGCACGAAAAAGGCCGACAACCCGCACCGGGTGAGCCTTGCGAAGGGTTCATAGAGGTCGGGGGTCTGCGGCAGCGGCGTAAGCCAGGCCACGCCATGGCCGAGCAGCACGGCCAGGGCGGCCAGCCCGCGCAGTCCGCCAAGGCCCGGCAGAAAGGGCGGTCGTGTTTGGTTGTTCGCCATGGCGGCAGCCGTTACCATGGCCGGGCCGGCCGGAAAAGGGCGCGCCGCCGCGCCATGGATGACAAACGGCCCGGAAGGCCGTATCTCTCCAGATGGCCGGCGCGCGCCGGCCCTATCCCCAAACGCCCTTCCCAGACGGATTCCATGACCAGAAATCTGACGCCCACGGACCTTCGCGCCTGCTGCGATCCCGCCTCCCTGCCTTTTGCCGACAGCCGGGACATTCCCGACGATCCCGGAGCGCTCGCCCGCACCCAGCCCCGGGCCATGGCCGCCCTGGACCTGGCCCTGGCCATCGGCGGCCGGGAATACAACGTCTATCTTGCCGGCGAGCCGGCCATGGGGCGCACCCATTTCGCCCGGGCCTTCCTCGATCCGGCCGCCAAGGCCGGGGCCACGCCGCCGGACTGGCTCTATGTCCACAATTTCGACGACCCGGACCGGCCCAGGGTCGTGTCGCTGCCGGCCGGCGAGGGGCGCGGTTTCAAGACCGCCCTGGCCAAGGCCGTCACCGACATGCGCGAGGAGATCCCGGCCCGGTTCGAGCGCGAGGCCTACCTGGCCCAGAAACAGACCCTCATGCGCGGCTACAACGCCGACCGCGAGACCATGCTCGACGAGATGGAGGAGCGGGCCAAGACCGAGGGCTACAACCTCCTGGTCGATGACCAGGGGGCCTTTACCCTCTATCCGCTGCTCGAAGGCAAGGTGGTCAGCGACGAGGAGTTCGAGCGCCTGGAGCCGGAGCTCAAGAAATCCCTCAAGGCCAAGGGCGATCTGCTGCTGGAGGAAATGAGCTCGGCCCTGCGCAAGCTCTCCAAGGAGGAGCGCGGCTACCGCGACCGCGAAAAGGACCTGGAACGCGACGCCGCCGGCGAGGTCTGCGACGCCGCCCTGGCTCCCTTTGCCGATCTGCGCGCCGCCTCCCCGGCCATCGACCAGTTCCTCACGGCCATGCGGGCCGACATCCTGGACAACATCGACGCCTTCATGCCCCAGGCCCAGCCGGCCCCGCCCTCGCCCCACGGCGACCTGAATCTCCCCGAGGACATCTTCTACCGCTACGAGGCCAACCTCTTCGTGGACAACGGCCAGCTCTCGGGCGCGCCGGTGGTGGCCGAGGACCATCCGACCTACTTCAACCTCATGGGCTGCATTGAGCGCGAGTCCGAGATGGGCGCGCTCTACACCGATTTTACGCTCATCAAGTCCGGCTCCCTGCATCGGGCCAACGGCGGTTTCCTCATCATCCGGGTGGACGATCTGGCCGCCAATCCCGGGGCCTGGGAGAGCTTGCTTCGCGCCCTGCGCTCGGGCCAGGCCCGGGTGGAGGACCCGGCCGAGGGCGGCGAGCACGTGCGCACCCGCACCATCGAGCCCGAACCCATACCGCTGGACCTCAAGATCGTGCTGGTCGGCCCGGACGAGGCCTACGAGGCCCTGCTCTACAGCGACGAGCGCTTTGGCAAGCTGTTCAAGCTCAAGGCCCATCTCCAGGAGAACATGGCCCGCAACCCGGACAACGTCGGCCTCTACCTGACCCTGGCCGGCCAGGCCATCCGTCAGGCGGGTCTTTTGCCCTTTGACCGGGCCGCCCTGGCCGCCCTGGTGGACTATGCCTCGGTGCTGGCCGAGGACCAAACCCGGTTGTCGCTGAAAATTCCCTTTGCCCGGGAGCTGATGATCGAGGCCGACGCCCTGGCCCGCCGCCAGGGGGCCCAGTCCGTCACCGCCGCCCATCTGACCCTGGCCCGCAAGGCCCGGGAATTTCGCGTCAATCTCTACGAGGAGGAATACCTCGAAGAGTACGACCGCGAGATGATCAAGGTGGCCACTGCCGGCCAGGCCGTGGGCAAGGCCAACGGGCTGTCCGTGCGCATGTTCGGCGACTACGCCTTCGGCCTGCCCCACCAGATCTCCTGCACCGTGGGCGTGGGCCACGGCGGCATCCTCGACCTGGAGCGCGAGGCCGAGCTGGGCGGCCCCATCCACACCAAGGGCATGATGATCTTAAAAAGCTATCTGGTCAGCCGCTTCGCCCAGGACAAGGGGCTGGTCATGACCGGGTCGCTGTGTTTCGAGCAGAACTACGCCGGCGTCGAGGGCGATTCGGCCTCGGGCGCGGAACTGGCGGCCCTGCTCTCGGCCCTGGCCGAGGCCCCCATCCGGCTGCGCTACGCCATGACCGGGGCGGTGTCCCAGTCCGGCGAGATCATGGCCGTGGGCGGGGTCAACGAAAAGATTCGCGGCTTTTTCGCGGTCTGCCGCCGCCGGGGCCTGTCCGGCGACCAGGGCGTGCTCCTGCCGGCCGACAATGTGGTCAACCTCATGCTCGACGACGAGGTGATAGAAGCCGTGGCCCAAGGCCGTTTCCACATCCATCCCGTGACCACCGTCGAGGAGGCCATGGAAATCCTGACCGGCCTGCCGGCCGGGACGCGCGGGCCGGACGGGACGTTCCCCGAGGGCAGCCTCTACGCCCGGGTCGATGCGCGCCTGGCCAGGCTGGCCCAGCTTGCCCCCCAGGGCGGCTGGCAGGGCTGCGGACGGGGGTAGGGCCATGTCGCACACCTGGTTCGAGGAAAAGCGCGACGAGTTCTGCCGCGACCTGCTGCGGGACTACTGCCTGTCCGTGGAGACCCTGGAGCGGCTGTTCCAGGACTTCGACCGCTCGGGCAAGGTGGTCTTTGAAGAGCTGCGCGACCTGCTCGGCGAAGAGATGAACAAGGGCCTTTTGTGGCGCTTAAAGGACACGGCCCACCATCTGTTCCGGGAAGGCGGCACGACCAGTCCGGTCGGGCAGTTTCTCGACTGGTGCATCGGCTACATTTTCCACGAGTCCATGAAGCTCAAGGAAGACGCCTACCAGCAGCAAAACTACGCCCCGTGGTTTCGCTCCATGCAGGAACGCGAGCTGCCCGAGCAGGACCTCATCATCAGCCGGGAGCTGTTCCAGCTGCTCATGCAGACCGCCGAGAGCATGCAGCGCGAAATCCGGCGCATCCGGTTTCTGTTTGGCGAATGCCGCAAGCTGTTTCCCATGTACCTGTCCGACCAGGGCGACAACCATTGGCTGGCCCGGTTTTTGTTCAAGCGCAACGAACTCGTGCGCGAGGTCTTCGGCCAGGGCTACCGGGAGCTGTTGCGCGGCATCTACGGGGCCGCGCCGGAGTCCATGTACGTCATGGCTTCGCGCAGCCTGCGCGAAGGCGGCTGGATGCAGCAGGCCGCCGAGGCGGCGGCCAAGGCCTGCGACCTCAACCCGGACAGCGAACCGGCCCGCCGTGAAAAAGAGATCGTCGACACCTGGCGCACGCGGCTGCGGGCGTAGGGGAGAAGAAGGGGATGCCTCCGGCGGCTGGGGGCCTAAAGCCCAGACCCCCTGGCGGGAAGGCAGGTTTTGCAAACGGCCCCGGGCGAGCGTTCGCCCTGGGCCGTTTGATTTTTGGGCTACTGGAGCAGCAGCCCCTGCCAAGGCAGCCCCGTCGAGGGCGCGGGCAGCGTCGAAGGCTGGATGAGCAGGGAACTGGCCGAGTCCAGGTCCGGCAGGCCGTTTCGCAGCCCCAGCAGCATGGACGCGGCCGTGCCCGCCGCCAGGCCGATGGTCTTGTCGCGCTGGGCCACCCGCGAGGTGTGCTGGTTGCCGGTCCCGTAATAAAACCGCACCGCCCCGGACGGATACAACCGGGCCGCCACGTTGACCGGCCGGCCGTCGGCCACGGTCTTGGCCTTCCAGACCACGGTCACGGCCTCGCTGGTCGAGGCCACCGCGATGTCGTCGCCGTCGCCGGCCGTGGTCAGCCGGTCCCACAGCGGGGCCACGGCCACGCTGGCCGCCAGATCGTTTACCGTGTTGTAGCCGCTGTTCGACGGATTGGCGAAATGGATGATGCCGTGGCTCGACACCGAGGCGGTGGTGTACGTCTGCCCGCCCAGGGGAAAGGCTAAAGGCAGGTTCAGCGGCCAGTACTGGTCCGTTCCCTTCCAGTTCTGGGCCGTGGCCCCGGTGGGGAAGGCGTCGCCGGTCTGATACTGGGCGTAGCCGCCGTGGGTCGGCGCCTTGGCCGTGGGATAGCGCCCGCCAAGGGCCAACTGCCGGCCGAGGTTCCAGGGGTTGCTGTAGTAGCTTGGGTGCTCGCCGTTGTTGTCGCCGCCCAAGTCCAGGGTTTCCAGCTGGACAGTGTCCTTGGCCAGCCCATAGCTGTAGGCCTCTTCCAAGGTCACGACGCCGTCGCCGTTGCTGTCGCCCTTGGTCGGGTCGGCCAGGGCCTGGGTCACGTAGAAGGAGAACTCGTCATAGTCGTAGTCCGGCCCCATGGCGTAGGACAGCTCCCAATAGCGGGCGGCGGACATGAGCACCCGGTTGGGGGCCTTCAGCGGTTCGATCATGCCCCCGGAAAAGCACTGCTCGAAAATGGCGGCCACCGCCCCGGCCTGGACCTTGTTCACCTCGGCGGCGAACTCCGCGTTGGTGATGTCCTCGCCCCAGAGGTTGAGAACCACGTTGGCGGCGGCGTAAGGCGCGGTGTTGCCCGGAGCCGGGCCGCCGTGGTCGGTGGTGAAGATGTAGAGGATGTCCTGGCTGCCGAGCTTGCCGGCCAGCTCGTTGAAGACGGTGGTGATGTTGGCCTTGGTGGCGCTGTATTTGATGTCCTGGATGGTGTCGTTGTTGAGGTCGGTGTTGGAGTTCTCCCCTTGGGAGTTGTCGATGGCCGGGTCCGTGCCGTCGGCGAACAGCACGTAGATGTTGTTCTGCAGGAAACCGGCGGCTTTGAGCGTGGTGAAGAAATAGGAACAGTCGTTCCAGTAGCGGACGTGGTTGTTTTGTTGGTTGTAGCCGCCGGAGAGGATGACGGCGTAGCGATGGCTGGCGTCGGTGGCGGCCGGAACGTCGGCGGCGGCTTTGGCGGCGGTGGCCTTGGTCGTTTCGACGGACGCCGTCGGCAGGGCCGAGGTCTGGGCCGGCTGGGCCGGCGGCCAGACCGTCAGTTCCGTGAAGCCGACCAGGTCGGCCGGCGGCAGCATGGCCGGGACGACGTGCAGCGTGCCGTCCGTCGCCGCCAGCACGAAGCGGCAGCCGTGGGCCCAGTTGGCTTGCGGGACGTCGTCGATGAAAAAGAGCCAGCCCGGCCCGCCGGACAGGCTGACCGAACCCCGCAGCAGCGGCACGGTAATGTTTTCGCCGACGGGTTCATTGGCGACGTAGACCCGGCGGCCTTGCAGGGAGTGGCCGAGCAGCCGGTCGGTGACGGCGGCGACGGCGGCCTGCCGGTCGGCGATAGGACAGGCCTGGGCGGCGGCATCGGGCAGGCTGACGGGGGTCAGGCCGGCCGGGAGTTCGGTGGTCGGCGCGAAGCGGCTGGAGCCGTCGGCGGCCACGAAGGCCACGCGTTTGTCGCCGTCTGGCAGGGCCAGGCCGAAAAGCCAGCCCGGTCCCTGGCCCAGGCGCACGGACCTAGCGTCCAGGGTCAGGACCACCTCGCCCTGGCGCGGCCCGGCTTCGCCCGTAACGGCGACCGTGGCCCGCGCCGACGACGGCATCTGGGCCAGCAGCCGGTCCAGGGCCTTGGCGGCGGTGTCGATGTCGGCGGCCAGGGCCAGCCTGGCGGTGCAAAAAAGGACAAGGCAGGTCAGGACGATCAGGCCGGGGAAGCGGCAACGTGGCATGGCGGCTCCGGGAAGGGGCTGGCACATGTCGGGGGACCGGCGCACGGCGCGCACCGGCTGAAAGAGCCGTTCCGGGCGTGTGCTGCGGCCCGGAAACGGGGCCGGGGAGAGACCCCGGCGGACTTCGCAGGCGAGTCATCCATCGCCGGAGACCGGCGATGAACAGGCGGGTCAGCCCATGCGCCGGGCGTAGAGCAGGATGTCGGGCTGGGTGAGCACGCCGGCCAGACGGCCGTCGGCTTCGGTGACGGCCAGGCGGCGCACGCCCTTTTGGCGCATGTAGAGAATCACCTTGTAGACCATGGCCTCGGCCGGCACGCTGACCACCGGGCGGCTCATGTAGGCCGAGACGGGATCGGCCAGCCGTTCGGGTTGGCCCATGATGGCCCGCAGGGCGTCGCGTTCGGTGAAGATGCCGGCGGCCTTGCCGTCCGTCACCACCAACACCGAGCCGACGCCGGCCTGACGCATCCGGTCCAGGGCCGTCTGCACGGGCGCATCCGGGGGCAGGCAGACCGGCTCGGGCCGCATGACGGCCCGGCTGTCGACGTTTTCCACCATGAAATCCACGGCCAGGGCGTCCACGAGTTCCTTGTCCGTCACCACGCCAATGAGCGAACCGCCCACGTCGATGACCGGCAGATGGCGCTCCTTGCGTTCCAGCATGGTCTTGATGGCTTCGGTGGCCGACAGGTCCTTGAGGATGCCGCCGCCCACGGTGCGGGACAGGACATCGCGCACGGGCGTGCCCGGGTCGAGGTCGACGTCCAGGCGACGCACCAGCTCGCGCTCGGTGACGAACCCCACGACCTTGGCTCCGGTGACGGCGGCCAGGCAACTGACGTCGGCGCGCACCATAAGATCGGCCGCCTGGGTCACGGTGGCGTCCGCCGGCACGATAAGGGGCCTTTTGGCCAGTTCGCCGACCCTGCGTTTGAACATGAAGATTCCTGGTGAGGATGCTCTACAAAAATTTATGGTCTGCCGTGGCGTGAAAGTCAAGGCTCGCACGTCCGCGTTGCCCGGCCGACTTGCCGCCGCCAGATGATTGCGCTAGACCGGGAATGAATCCGTTTCCGGGAGCACCGGCATGACCGTGGACAGCGCCTTTTTCCCCACCGGCGACGCGCCGCCTTTTGTGACGCGCCTGCTTGAGCTTGGCGCTTCCCGGCGCGAGGCCCTGCCCGCGCCGCCGCCGGGAGCCGCTCCGGCCGCCTCCCTGGCCCCGGGCAAACGTCGGTCCCTGGCCGACATCAATCCGCCGCCCCTGCCCGAAGCCTACCTGGCCCTGCGCCGCACGGCCGAGAACCCCTTAAGCGGCGTGGCCGACGTGGCCAAGGCCGTGTCCCTGGACCCGAGCCTGGCCGCCTACGTGCTGCGCCTGGCCAACAGCCCCATCTACGCCCCCAGGGTCCGGGTGGAGACCGTCAGCCGGGCCGTGGGCCTTATTGGCCTCACCGAAATCGTCAATCTGGCCGCCGGCGCGGTGCTGTCCCGGCTGTTCGACAAACCGCCCCGGGCTGGTCTCCTGTCCATGCCCGATTTCTGGCGTCACGCCGTGGCCGTGGGCATGTTGGCCCGGGGGCTGGCCCGGCGACGCGACGAGGCGGCGGCAGAGCGCTTTTTCGTGGCCGGTCTGCTCCACGACATGGGCCGGCTGGTCCTGGCCGTGGCCGAACCCGATCTGGCCCAGGCGGTGCTGGTCCGGGTGGCCGAGGGGCGCATCCCGTCCGACGCGGCCGAGCGGCTGGAGCTGGGCTTCGACCACGCCGCCCTGGGCGGGCGCATCGCCGACAAATGGCGGCTGGCCGACACGCTCATCGAAGGCGTGGCCGCCCATCACGATCCGAGCCAATGCCCGGAATCGGTGGTGGCCGCTGCCGTGCACGTGGCCGACTTCATGGCCAATGCCCTGGGGTACCGCGTAACGCCCTGCGGGGCGCTGCCCCGGCTCGACCTGCGCGCCCTGGCCATGTTCCGCCTGGCCGAGGCCGACCCGGCGGAATTTGACGAACTCCTGGGCGAGGGGCTGGCCGCCCTGGCCGCCCTGTTCACGCCATGAACGCCGTCGTCGCTTGCCATTCCCCCGGCGCGGCGCTACAGCTCGGAAAAAGGGAGCATAACGCCATGGGCGGTCCGACCATTACCCTCACGCCGCTGACAGGATCGGCCATCAACGACATGATCCTGGATTACATGGCCCTGTCCGGCGACCGTCGCCGGGCCGAGCTGGCCCATTTTCTGGAAAGCGGCCGCTCCGTGCAAAGCGACATCATGGCCGTGACCCTGCGCGGCATGATTCTGCGCACCTCGGCCTAAAACCCCTCCCCCCTTCCCCGCATGAAAAAAACGCTTTCCCTGCTGCTGGTCTGTTGCCTTGCCCTGGCCGCCACGCCCGCCTGGGCCAAAAAGGCCCCGCCCGAAAAACACGAAACCAAAAAGGCCGCCGCGCCGCGCGAACCCTCCGGCCCGGCCGAGACCGTGGACACGCCGGGCAAGGTCATCAAGGAACCCAACGCCTTTAACGGCATCAAATGGGGCACGGCCATGGCCGCCATCCCGGACCTGACCGTGGCCGAACGCGACGGCCAGGCCGCCTACGCCACGGCCGAAGGCGTGGTCTACCGCATCGGCGAGGCCTTTCTCTCCGGCGTGGTCTACGGCTTTTGCCAGGACAAGTTCGCGGCCGTGATGGTGGAATACAAGGGCAAGAAAAACCACGAGAGCATCAAGAACTTCCTGGCCGGCAAGTACAGCAAGCCCATCGACCTCGAAGGCAAGGGCGTCGAGCTGGGCTGGCCCGTGGGCAACGTGCTCATCCGGATGCAGTACTCGCCCGAGCGCGACGCCGGCACGCTCAGCTATTTTTATGAGCCGCTCTACGCCCCGTGCGGCCAGGCCAAGGCGGACCAGTGACCCCGGCCCGGCGCGTGCTTTGGCTGGCGGCCCTGGCCGCGTTTTGCCTGTGGCCGGCGTTGGCCGCCGTGGCCGCCGAGGGCGGACGGAGCCTGGCCTTTAACAAGCAAAACGTGTTCATGTATTTCAAGCAGGTGGAAGACGCCAAGAACAAGCTGCCCGAGAACCTGCATCCCCAGGAGCTGCACGACCGGGAATGCATGGTCTACGCCACGGTGCTCAAGCAGGGCGGCTACGACTTCGAGGCCACGGTGTTAAGCGCCCTGAGCTTCACGGAAAAGGGCGGCAACCGCCTGGACGACCCGCGCTTCATGTTCCTGGCCGGGGTGTTCCAGTTCCATCCCGACGAATTCGTGCGCTTAAAGCTCATCTCCAAGACCACCCGCGACGCCGTGGTGCGCTACTTCGGCGGCTAAGGCAACGCGTCGTAGAGGGAGGAATGCCTCCGGCGGCCGGGGGCCTGAGGCCCCCGGACCCCCGCATGGGGGAAAATGGGCTCGGCATGGGCTGATGCCCGTGCGCAGGGGAGTGGGGGATGCGGGCGTCAGCCCGTAAAGCTCAGGTAGTTCTTGCCCACCCGGTCCATGAGGGCCAGATGGCGGTATTCGCCCTTGATCTGGCCGGCCTCGTAGATGCGGTAGGCCTCGTCCACGCAGCGTTCGCAAGCCCCGATGGGCGCTTCCACGCCCAGACACAGCGGGTTTCGCGTGGATTCCGTCTCATACTTCACCACGCCCCGGCAGTGGTCGCACAGGCGCACCGACTCGGTCTGGTATTCCGTGATGGCGTCGGTGTCGTAATACAGCGTCTTGCGGCGCGAAAACCAGCCGTTCACCGTTTCGCCCTTGCCCGGACCGCGCGGGTGGCGTGCTTCCTTGACGATGTCGCGGCAGACTTCCTCGATGTAGCCGGTCACCTTGTCGCTTTGGCGCACGGCCGCCGGGTCGAAGCCCGGTTCGCGCACATGGCTGTAATCCAGCCCGGCCATGGACAGCACCAGCCCCAGGTTGACGTAGGGCAGCGCGCCCTGGATGGCGTAGCCGCCTTCGAGCACGGCGATGTCCGCTCCGAGCATTTCCGTCAACTGGGCGTAGCCCTGGGCCGAGAAGGCCATGTCCGTGATGGGGTCGGAAAAGTGGTTGTCCTGGCCGGCGGAGTTGATGACCAGATCGGGCTTGAAGTCCTCGATGAGCGGCATGACCACTTCGCGCATGGCGAAAAGGAAGCCCTGGTCCGAGGTTCCGGGCGGCAGGGGCACGTTGACCGTGGTCCCCAAGGCCCTGGGCCCGCCGAGTTCCAGGGGAAAGCCCGTGCCGGGATAGAGCGTGCGGCCGTCCTGGTGCAGGGAGATAAAGAGCGTATCGGGGTCGTTCCAGTAGACGTCCTGGGTGCCGTCGCCATGATGGCAGTCGGTGTCCACGATGGCCACGCGCAAGGGGCCGTAGCGCTCCCGCAGCCATTCCACCATCACCGCTTCGATGTTGATGTTGCAAAACCCGCGCGAGCCGTGGACCACCTTCATGGCGTGGTGGCCGGGCGGCCGCACCAGGGCAAAGGCCCGCTCGGCTTCCTTTTCCATGACCGTGCGGGCGGCCCGGATGGCCCCGCCGGCGGAGATGAGATGCGAGGTGGTGGTGACGGCCGGCACGTCGGGAAAGCAGAAATGCACCCGGGCCACGTCTTCGGCGGTGGCCAGGTCGGGCTTGAGTTCGGTCACGCCCGGGATGTCGAAGACGCCTTCCTCGCGCAACTGGTCCTGGGTGTAGAGCAGGCGTTCCTGGCGCTCGGGGTGGGTGGGCGAGATGGCCCAGTCGTAGGCCGGGAAAAAGACGATCCCGAGCGGATGGCGGGCTTTCAGCATTGCTTGGACACCGCCTGTTTGTAGGCCCCCGACACGCCAGGCCGCACCTGGCAGGCCACGCGGATGTTGTACCCGGCCAGCTCCTGGCCCTCGACCATGGGAAACGACGACAGCTCCACGGTTTCGATGGGCGCGTCATCGACGTCGGCCCCGATGGAGGCGAGATAGTCGCGCAGGCTGGCCCCGGCCTCGCCCTCGGCCGCCGCCTGGCTGTAGTTGCCGGACACGGACCGGGCCACGCCCAAGGACGGGATGGTGAGCCGTCCGGCTGCCGTATCGGCGAAAAGCTCCACGGAAAAGGTCGGCCGGGCCAGGGCCGCGCCGATGGCGTTGGCCACGGCAAAGCTCTCGGGCACGATGACTTCCTCGGAAAAGGCGTCCTGGAGCAGGGCGGAAAGGGCCAATGCCGGTCCGCCCATGACGTAGACCCGGGTGGGCCGCACCTGCCGGCCTTCCAGCAGCTCGAAGATCGTGTAGACCGGCCGGTCGTTTATCTCGCGCACAACGGCCGCCACTTCCGAGCGGATCTGATTGACGGCGTTTAAGATGGCGGCCTCGGCCACCTCCTCGGGATCGAAGCCATGGGGCGTGGCGGCGTCGAGCAGCCCTTGGTAGGAGGCCCGGGGATCGCCCACGGCGATGACGTTTTGGACGTTGAGCGCGTCGATGAGCGTCGGGACCTTGCCGCCCAGGGCCATGGGCGGGCCGAAACGGCGCGGGCCGACCTCGATGGCCAGCCTGGAGACGGTGACGGCCGAATCGCCGCCCACGCCGATGGAGCGGGTGCGAAGCGCCCGCACGAGCGTCGGGCGGCCGTCGATGGCGATGCCTTCGTTTTCGATAAGCGGCGCGCCGGCGGCGAACACGGCGATGTCGGTGGTGGTGCCGCCGATGTCCAGGATGACCGAATCCTCGGCGATGTCGCACACGGCGATGATGCCCATGACCGAGGCGGCCGGGCCGGACAGGATGGACTGCACGGGCTGGGTCCGGGAGACCGACAGCGGCATGGTCCCGCCGTCGGCCTTGAGCACGTTTATGGCGGCGGTCATGCCCAGATCGGCCACGGATTGTTCCACGGCGTCGCAAAAGCGGTTGTAGACGCGCCATACGGCGCTGTTGAGGCAGGCCGTGGCGATGCGCCGGCCAAAGCCCAGGCGGCCGGAAAATTCGTGCCCCAGCGACACGCAGTCGGCCCGGCCGGCCAGCACGTCGCGCAGGGCCAGCTCCTGGTCCGGGCAGCGGGTGGAAAATTTGGTGACCGCGGCAAAGGCGCGCAGCCCTTCTGCCAGCCAGGCGTCCACGACGTCCCTGGCCGCGTCGAGATCGACGGCGGCGGTTTCGCGGCCCCGGTGGTCGATGGCCCCGGCCAGGACGTGGTAATGCCCGCCCTGTCGATACGCCTCGGGGTCGATGCCCGGGCCGCCGGACACGAGGACGCCCACGGCGTCGGCCGTGCCTTCGATGATGGCGTTGGTGGTGAGCGTGGTGGACAGCGTCAGGCGATCGATGGCGGCCGGCCCGGCCACGGCCACGATGCTGGAAAGCGCCTCGCGTATGGAGGCGAGGAGATCGTCGTGGTTGGTGGGCAGCTTGGCGCAAGCAACGACCCCTTCCGGGCCGATGAGGACCGCGTCCGTGTGCGTGCCGCCGACGTCGATGCCGCAAAGCATTGGATAGCCTTAACAGCAAGGGCGGCGGCCGTCGAGCCGGGAGTGGGAGGCGCAGGCGGGGGCGGGTGAGGCGGAGATACGCCTGGTGAGGGAAGTAATTCTGCGATCAAAAGGAGAGAATTGACAAATCTATCTAAATATATCTATAAATGAAGCGACAGATGAAGCCGGATAGGGTTTGCGAGAAAAACATGGAAAATAAGCACTTAGTCATTACCGTGCATGGGATCAGGACTCATGGCGCTTGGCAAGATCGGTTGTCTGAGCTTTTAGCGAGTGCAGAGCCGAACATATACGTGGTCAATAAGAAGTATGGTTTTTTTACCGTGATAGCGTACTTGTTTCCGCTCGTATTTCGATGGGCTATCGCTAGGCGATTTCGGTCTGAGCTAATGCAAGTTTTTAAAACAGGTCCTTATTCTCGGATAGATATTGTAGCACATAGTTTTGGAACTTATCTTGTGGCTAAGGCATTGGAGGGTATTGGTGTAGAGAATCTTCCTAAGATAAATACAGTTATTTTTTCAGGTAGTGTTCTGCGGTCTTCGTTTAATTGGGTTAGATTTGGAGGTAAAATTCATCGCATTGTAAATGAATGTGGCATACATGACGCTGTTCTGATTTTAAATCAAATACTTGTGTTTGGTGCAGGAATGGCTGGCAGGTATGGGTTTGATTGGTGTGAGGATGATTTTACAAAGAACAGATATTTTTCATTTGGTCATAGCGGGTATTTTAAAACAAATGATTTTATGAAGACCTATTGGCTGCCGTTGTTGACAAGTCAAGATAGAACGCAAAGTCATGACGAGCGTGGTCAGACGACTTGGGTGTATGAATTGCATATTTTAGCGAGTAAAGTATGCGACCCGGTAAGATTCTTTGTTTTTATTGCGATTCCTATTTTCTTTTTTGTGTACCCAATTCTCAAGGCGAGTGAAAGCAGAGAGTTTGCGCAACGTCAGGAGATGGAAAGAGCATTTCTTGAGCTTGAAAAGGCTAGGATCGAGTCAATATCACAATCCGCGATGTCTCCAGTAGCAAGACGGTCGGACGCTGATATCTATTTGATTCGAGGAAAGCATCTGCTGGAAATTGGTGACTTAAAGAGTGCTGAAATAGCTGGGCGGTTTGCAGTAATAGCGAGCGGATATGATGAAGATTACTTAAAATTTATGGCAACAGTATTTGTTCAGCAAAGTTTTTCAGCAGATTATGATCGTAATGTCAAATGCACAGAGGCTGAAGCTGTATTGGGTATGGCTCGTTATGATATTGCTAGGTCGGCTTTGTTTATATCGGAATATTTGATCAAAAAAGAGCGATATGCAGAATCAATGCAATATTGTGTTCGTGTTGTTAACGAACTTGATAAAAAAACAGAAATAACAAGTAGAGAAAAGTATATATTATGTAAAGCTTATTATAATATGTCGTTCATTTATGCCATGATGCAGCAAAAACAGCAGTCGATATTCTATGTTGATAGGGTGGTTAAATTTATTGACGGGTGGGATGATGCTAAAGTGCTAGATGAGTTGCACTTGTCTTTGTCGTGGGTATATATATTGCTTGGACTACCGGATGCGTCAACGGTATATCTTAACAAAAAGATTCCGCGTGATGATGGCATGGCGTGGCGTGTTAATAGAGCTCATTGTTATCTCTTGGTAAATGACAAGGAACGATTTAGCGATGCCGTGTCTTCGTTCGGTCAAAAGGAACTCGATGAATCGTTGCGTGACTATCGGTTGATGTTGCATTCTGGCATCGATGAAGAAATGGTATATGAAGGTTTTAAGACTGTTATGCAGCGGAGGGGGTTGTGATGCGTAAAGTTGTTATTCTTTGTTTTTTTCTTATGTATTATGGCACGGCTTTGGCGAATCAGGAAGCTCCGGTGCTAGATGATGAAGCTGTTGCTAGTTATATGGCAAGCAAGTCTTTCCAGTCGGCATTAGAAGTCTTGACAAAAATGAGCGGAATGGAAGGATCTGGCGCTCATGCTAAAATTACTGACCGGGATATTAAGCAATATAACTTTGCTGCTGAATCATTAATTAAGTTTTATTATGCATTGTTTGAACGTGATGTGTCGTCGAAATTGCCAGAGGTGCAGGGATATAAACCGAATGATGAGGATCTTTTGCTCAATAGATTAAAGATCAAAGAATGCTTAAATGCGATTCGCGAGTCTCCTGATAGCTTGGTGTTGGCTAGGTTAGTTCTTAATGTCGATAGCTATGTGAAGGTGAACGGAGATTCTTATGCTAAGCTGATAGATGACAAATCGAATGCGTCAAGGGCCAATGGGATGATATCATATGCAGATTCATTGGCTTCTTTTGACAAGATGACTTATGAGAGTAAATTGAAAAAGGTCTTGGCAATGCTTGAAGTTTTGAGGGATGATGGTAATATTTTTCAAGATTTATTTGATCTTTTACATATTAGTGATAAGCCAAGTGAAAGCATTATTGAAATGGTTTACAAGGTGATAACAAAAGCAATGTATAATGTTAAGGAGGAAGAAGAAGAAGAGCTGCTTCGAAAAACATCAAATACAGTCTGCTTGTATATGTCATTGCCGATCTACTTCTCGCGGCGAGTCGCTTCTGCAGGAAAGTAAGAACGGACTGCAAAACGGGCCACTCCTTCCGGAGCGGCCCGCCGTTTTTGCAGTCTCTCGAGATTTTCTTCTACGCCCCCTGGGCCCAGCGAATGAGCCCGAGGCTTTGGGGGGCGAGCAGCCGCAGGGACGGGCCGCTGGGTTTTTTGAGGCCCCGTTCCCAGTGCTCGACCGTGGACGGGCCGACGTTGAGCAACGCGGCGAACACGCTAAGGCTCATGCGGGTTTTTTCGCGTGTCGCCATCCTGGAGCAGTCAGTACCCGGCTTCTTTTGGGTGGCGCACGGCCAACACCAGAATGATTTCGGCGTGAACCTCGTAGACCAGCACATAGCCGGACACGCCGAACGGAATAAGCAATTCCCGCTGCTCCGGGTCTAAATCTTCAGCCGGCCGGCCGACGTTTGGAAATTTTTCCAGAAGAGCAGCGTATTTCCTGATGGTCCCCACGGCGGCTTGCGCTGCGGCCCTGTCCTTTGCGGCAAGGAAACGGTAGGCCCGCTGAACGCCCAGGAGGGTGAAGGTGACCACACCAATTTTAAATGTGGCATTGAGGCGGCTCGACGTCATTGCCTGCTTCCAGTTCGGCAAGCCAAGCGTCCGCTTCTTTGGCCGTCACCTGCAGACCCGTCAGCAGGAATGCCTCATGCGCGGCCAGGGCGTCCTGGCGTAAGGCTTCCCGCTGTTCTTCCCTGGTCACATGCGTTTCCAGTGCTTGAAGCATGAGGGCGTGAGGCGTGCGTTTCCGAACTTTTGCAAGATTTTGAAGCCGATCCCGCAATTCGGCGGGGAGTTTAATGCTCGTTGGTGTTGTATGCGTTTGCGCCGGCATGATGACTCCCTCCGTTGTAGTCCTTCTAACTACCAAGAACTACCTGCTCAAGGTGGAGATTGGCGCCGTGTGCAGCTTGGTGTCGGCGGGCCGGGCCTCAGGACGTGATGTCCAGGGCGAGCAGGTTGGCGACGGCCTCGGGCGTGCCGGCCTTGAGCAGTTCCATGAAGGAAACGGGGCTGGCCGGGTTGGCGGAAATGGTGAGCTGGCGCGGGTTTTCCACAAACTGCTTGAGGGCGCTGGCAAGGGCCTGGGGCAGGGGCTTGGGCGAATGCTGCAATGCCGCGTCGAGTTGGCCGGCGAGTTGTTTCTTGTAGGTCGGCAGGTCCATGCCTTGTTTCGCGGCGTTTTGCTTGAAGATGCGCTCAATAAGGGAAGCGTCGACATAGGCCATTTCCGCCTGCTTCAAGGCGCAATTGAACAGGCTGGCCATGACCGCCTCGGGCTTGGCGGCGGTATAGTCCAGATTGCCGAGCACGAAGTCGAGGCGCAGGGAACCGACGTCCTTGGCCGCATAGCGCATGTGGGTCATGAGTTCCCGCTTCTCGACCAGGCAGTCCATGTCAATGGTCACATCGGACGCCCAAGGCCCGACGTAGCCCAGGGCGGCCAGTTCGGCGGCCGCTTCCTTGCCCAGGGCGGAAGGCTCCAGCTCGATGCCCAGGATGTCGAAGGAGACATACGTCGGCTTGGGCGAATCCAGGTCAATGCGGCGTATGATGACTTCCTTGGCGAAAACCGGAGCGGCCATGTTCGGTCCCCGCAGGGAGACGGCCCGGATGACGGTATGTTGCGTGAAGATGTTGTATGAAACTGTTCCGTAATGAAATGTTACGTGAGGTCCCTGCTTGGCGATGGCGGCGTCTATACGAGCTTTGGCGACGTCCGAGGCGTAGTGGGTGAGGCCGATGTACAGGATGACGAGAAATGTGATGCTGCTGACGACAATGCGTTGTTTCTTGCTCATAGTGAATCGATTTTCCTTTGCATCATGGGCGATTGCGTGGCCGTCCCAGGGCGACGGCACGATTTTCGGTCGCGATCATGCAAAAGCCTAACGGTGTCCGAGGCTATCGATTCTTGTATAGTTGATACTTTCAGGCAGCGTCAAGCAAGGGAAATTCTAGACAATGCCCGTCGCCAACAGTCCGGCCAGGGCCAGCAGCATCCAGCCGACCAGCCTGTTTACGCCGTCGAGGGTCATCTTGCCCAGGATGCGCGCCCCGGCGAAAGCTCCGGCAAAGGCGCAGGCCGAGGCGGCCAGGAGCAGGGGGAGGTTGTCGGCCACGCCCGGCGCGGACAGATGGCCGGCGTAGACGGCCAGCCGGGCGGCGTCCACCAGACAGGCCACGACCACGCCGGTGGCGATAAACGTCTCCTTGGGCAGGCCCAGGCGCAGAAGAAAGGCGCTGCGAAACGCGCCCTGATGGCCGGACAGGCCGCCGAAGAAGCCGGAAACCAGCCCGCCCAGGGGGAGCAAGGCCGGCGGCAGGCCGCGCTTTTTTATGCGCTTGGTGATCTCGGGCAGGGAGAACAGCCCGATGAGCAGCCCGACCACGAGCTTGACCGGCGTGACGGCGTGAAGCGCGCCCCAAAGCGTGTAGGTCGCCACGGGCGGCAGATCGGCCAGGGCGACCAGCAGGGCCGCGCCGCCGAAGCTGGCCGCAAGGGCCGGCAGCCCGAACACGGCCGCGACCTTCCAGTCGGCCTTGCGGGCAAAAAGCGCCAGCTTGAAGAGGTTGTTGGCGAAGTGCACCAGGGCGGTCATGGCCACGGCCGCCTCGACGGGGAAGTAGATGGCCATGATGGGTGTCAGGATGGTGCCCAGGCCGAAGCCGGAATAGAGCGTCAGCAGCGAGGCGACAAGGGCGGTGGCGCAGACGGCGAAAAGGGCGGACATGGTGGAGCTAGTGTCTATAATTTCCTGAATATTTTGAGTTTTCTAAATATACTGATGGATTTTAAAAATGGTTGTACAGAGTTTAGTTCGAGGGCCATTTTTGTGAGTTTCCTGTAGAACTGCTTCTCAGCAATGTCCACGTCATTTATCAAATTTAGCATGAGTTTGTGGTAATGTAGCCCATTGGGTTCTTGGTTTATATAGGCTTTTTTGAAAGAAAGCAGTATGTCGTTCCCATTGTCTCGTAGCGCGATGAGATGGTTAAGGTCGTCGAGAAGTTCTGGAAAATAAATATTGATATTCATTTCTAATGGTTCAAAAGGATTGTTTGGTTTGGACTTTGCTGCGTTGTTGAAGAGATCGAGGGCTTCGTTGTAGTCGTATTGTCCCCGCATGACGGGCATAAAGCAAAGGTAGTATGTACTGAGTGAGTTTGCAAAGCGTCTGTAGTTTATGTAGATTTCTTCTATCTTATTGCGCAAAAGTAGTTTTCTGTCTTTGCTATTGTTCAAATGAAATGAAACAAAAGCAGCCGCAACGCTTGATGTTGCTATTGATGCAATAACGGTTAATATCGGTGCTAGCGTTTCCATGGGTAATTAATGCTGAACCTTGTAGAGGACGGGCCGCCCCTTCCGGAACGGCCCGCCATTCTCTTTGTCGTTTTGCTTTCGCCCTACGCCCCCTGGGCCCAGCGAATCAGCCCCAGGCTGTGGGAGTCGAGCAGCAGCGGATGGTGCGGCAACACCCGCACCGTGAAGCCGAAGCGGCCGGCCTCGGCCGGCTGCACCTCGCCCATATAGACATGCCAGCCGTCGGCCGTCGTCTCCACCGGCCGCATGTCCACCGTCTCGCGCTGGGCGAACTTGCCTTCCACATCCAGCCGGCCGGCGTAAATCTGCACCGACACGTCCTGGGGGCGGATGCCGTTTAAATGCACCTCGCAGGTCACCCGCACCGGGTCGCCCACGTGCAGCTGCTCGGGGTCGCCGGCCCGCACGTTGCGGACATCAAGGCCGCCCCACTTGGTCATGATGTCCATGCGCCAGGAGGCCAGGTCCTTGGCCGGGGCGCATTCCTCGCGCGTCAGGCGGGTGTAGTTCTCCAGGGCCGGAATGTAGGCGATGCGGGCGTAGTCCTCCACCATGCGGTGGGAGTTGTAGACCGGCGTGAGCTCGCAAATGGAATCCTTCATCTTGCGGATCCAGTTGCGCGGCAGATTGCCGTGGCCCCGCTCGTAGAAGGTCGGAATGATCTCGTTTTCCAGGATGTTGTAGAGCGTTTGGCTCTCCACGAAATCCTGGTACCCGGCGTCCTCGTATTCCTCGCCCATGCCCACGGCCCAGCCCACGCTGTTGTCGGGCTTCCAGGCCTCGGCCCACCAGCCGTCGAGGGTCGAGAAGTTGAGCACGCCGTTGCACATGGCCTTCATGCCGCTGGTGCCGCAGGCTTCCAGCGGCCGGCGCGGCGTGTTGAGCCACACGTCCACGCCCTGGACGAGGTAGCTGGCGATCTCCATGTCGTAGTCTTCGAGAAACACCAGATTGTAGCGGCAGGCCGCGCTGGTGCACAGCTGCACCAGTTCCTGAATGAGCCGCTTGCCCTCGTTGTCGTGGGGGTGGGCCTTGCCGGCGAAGATAAATTGCACCGGGCGCTTGGCGTCGGAGATGATGCGAATGAGCCGCTCCTTGTCCTGGAGCAGCATGCTGGCCCGCTTGTAGGTGGCAAATCGCCGGGCGAAGCCGATGGTCAGCGCCTGGGGATCGAGGACCTCCTCGGCGGTCTGCAGCTCCTTGCGCTTGGCCCCGCGCGCCAAAAGCTGGTCGCGCAGCCGCTCGCGCACGTAGCCGACGAGGCGTTCGCGCAGCCGCTCGTGGGTGCGCCACAGCTCGGCGTCGGAGATGAGATGGGCCTGGGAAAAGACGCGGGTGGTGTCCGGGTCCTCGCGCCAGTTGGCCCCGAGGTAGCGGTCGTAGAGAGCGGCCAGATCCTGGGCCACCCAGGTCGGCACGTGCACGCCGTTGGTGATGGCCCCGATGGGCACGTCCTCCATGGGATACTGGGTCCAGACCCGGTTCCACATCTTGCGCGAGACCTCGCCGTGGAGCTGGGACACGCCGTTGTTGAAGCGCGAGAGCTTGAGCGCCAGCACGGTCATGCAGAAATGCTCGGTGTCGTTTCGCGGGTCTTCGCGGCCAAGGGCGAGCAGCACCTTGAAGGCCAGGCCCAGGCGCTTGGCGTAGTCCTCGAAATAGGCCTGGATGAGTTCCGGCGGAAATCGGTCGTTGCCGGCCGGCACCGGCGTGTGGGTGGTGAAAATGGAGCTGGAAGCCACCAGCTCCATGGCCGCCTCAAAGGACAGCTGGTGCTTGGCCATGAAGTTGGCGATGCGCTCCAGGCCCGCGAAGGCCGAATGGCCCTCGTTCATGTGGATGACCTTGGGCTTGAGGCCAAGGACCTCCAGGGCGCGGATGCCGCCGATGCCCAGCAGGTATTCCTGGCGCACCCGGGTTTCCAGGTCGCCGCCGTAGAGGCGGTTGGTGAGCTGGCGCGTGCCGGGCTGGTTTTCCGGCACGTTGGTGTCCATGAGATAGAGCGAGACGCGCCCGACCTGGGCCTTCCACAGCTGGGCCGCCACCCGTTCGCCCTTGAGGTCCACGTGGACGAGCAGGGGATTGCCGGCTTCGTCCTTGCACAAGGTCAGCGGCATCTGCTCGAAGTCGTAGATGGGGTAGCGTTCCTGCTGCCAGCCGTCCGGGGTGAGGTACTGGCGGAAATAGCCCTGCTGGTAGCACAGCCCGATGCCGACCAGGGGCACGCACAGGTCGCTGGCCGATTTGAGATGGTCGCCGGCGAGGATCCCCAGGCCGCCGGAATAGACCGGCAGGCACTGGCTGATGCCGTACTCCAGACTGAAATAGGCGATGACCGGCGTGCCGTCGCGGTCCGGGAAGGGGATGGACGAGTTCTTGCGGGCCAGATAGGTGGCCAGGCTCTGGCGCAGATCGGCCACGCGCTCCACGAAGAAGTCGTCCTCGGCCAGGGCTTCCAGGGTCTTTTGCGGCAGGCGGTTGAGGAAGCAGACCGGATTGCCGTAGCACTCGCGCCAGATTTTACGATCGACCTGGGCGAAAAGCGACACGATGTCGTCGTTCCAGGAAAAGAGCAGATTATAGGCCAGATCCCAAAGCGGCCGCAGCTTCTCTGGAAGTTTCGGCACCACGCTGTAGACACGTAACGGCTGCATAGGTTCCCCTTGAGTAAGTCCTTGCGCGCGCAGGGCGTCGCCGCTGTGCGTCGTCATGCCGGCATCTATCCATAAGGTTCCGCAAAAGGCAAGGCCGCCCCGAAAACGTCGCCGAGATGACGCCGGCCGGCGCTTTGGCGGCGGCAAGTCCTCTCCCGGCCGTCCGGCGACGAAGAATCGGTATGGATTATGCTTGATCGACGCGGACGTTTCGGCGCATACCCGGTTCGCGCGGCGGGGGCCGCCGCCGAGCGTCGGCGTCGTCCGTCCGGGGAGACCGCTAATGAGCAAGCTCCATTTGAAATTCACCGACCGCGTCGGCATCGTGGCCGACATTTCCGCGCTGCTGGCCAGCCGGGGTCTCAACATCCTGTCCATGGAAGTGGCCCAGGAGCACGGCTGCGCCCATGTCTTCCTGGAGATCGACCCGGGCCGGGGCGATTGCCCACGCATGGAACTGATGTCCATGCTGGCCGCCTGCCCGGGGTTGTTGCGCATCAGCTGCATCGAGGCCATGCCCCACGAAAAGCAGGCCAATCTGCTGCGCACGGTCCTGGACAACGTGGACGAGTCCGTGGTCGCCATCGACGCCAGCGGCTGCGTGACGCTGATCAACAACGTGGCCCGGGAGAACTTCAAGTGCGGCCGGGCCGAGCTGGTCGGCCGCCACGTGCGCGAGCTGCCCCTGCCTGACCACGCCATCCTGGGCTGCCTGGAAGGCCGGCGCTACAACAACGTCCGCAAGAACGTGACGGTTGGGCGCAAACACCTGCAATACTTCGCCACCGGCCGCCCCATCCTCGACGCCGAAGGCGGCGTGACCGGGGCCGTGGAGATCGCCAAGGACGCCCAGGAGATCCGCGACCTGGCCAAGTCCATCTACGAGCCGGCCGACGTGGGCTTCAGCGACATCATCGGGGCCAGCGCGGCCATGCGCCAAGTGGTGGCCATGGCCGAAAAAATCGCCACCTCCGAGGCTATCGTGACCATCCGGGGCGAATCCGGCACCGGCAAGGACATGCTGGCCCAAGCCATGCACGCCGCCAGCGGCCTGCCCGGCCAGTTCGTGGCCATCAACTGCGCGGCCGTGCCCGAAACGCTCATGGAGAGCGAACTGTTCGGTTACGTGGGCGGCGCGTTTTCCGGGGCCAGGCGCGAGGGCAAGCCCGGGCTGTTCGAGCTGGCCAAGGACGGCACCGTGTTTTTCGACGAGATCGCCGAAATGCCCCTGGCCGCCCAGGCCAAGATCCTGCGCCTGATCCAGAACGGCCGCCTGCGCCGCCTGGGCGACAGCCGGGAAACCCAGGCCAACGCGCGGATCATCACGGCCACCAACCGCAATCTGGAGCAGTTCGTGGAAAAGGGGCTTTTCCGCGAGGATCTCTACTACCGCATAAACGTCCTGCCCCTGCACATCCCGCCCTTGCGCGAGCGTCCCGAGGACATTTGCGCCCTGGCCGACCATTTCCTGTTCCAGCTCTCGGCCCGCCTGGGCAAGGAGCTCACAGGCTTCGACCCGGCCGCCCGGGACAAGCTTTCGCGCCACGGCTGGCCCGGCAACGTGCGGGAACTCAAAAACGTGGTCGAACGCGCCGCCATCCTGTGCGACCAGCGCGTCATCGGCGAACGCCACGTGCTGCTCGTCCACGAGCTTGGCCGCGACCCCCTTGCCGCCGGGGCCGCGGTCTCCGGCGACATCGGCCCATTGCCCCTGCGGGCGGCCGTGGAGCGTTACGAGCGGGAGCTTTTGGAAAGCGCGCTGAAGGGGCGCAAGAGCCTGCGCCAGGCCGCCCGGGAACTCGGCCTGTCCCATACGGCCTTGCTCCAAAAAGTGAAGAAGCACGGGCTGGCATGAGAACGCACCACTGGTTCGCTCTTATTCCACGACGATTATATTAAATTACAGAGTGTTGCCTTGATGATGAGGTTTTGTGGAAATTTTTCGTTCCAGAAGAAGGCGGCCGGGTTTCCCGATCCCGGCCTGAGGCGCCGGTCCCTTGCCGATCTCTTGCCGGGCGCGGCCAGCCAGAGGCGGGCAGGCGCGGCTTGGTTGTTTTATAACATGCCGTAGTTTTGTATTTTTTGCAGATTTTGCAAAAAAGCCGCCGTGTGGCGGCTTTTTTTTGGGGTTCTCGCAAGTCCCTGGCAAGGGACTTGCTTTCCAGCGGGGGCGGCAAGAGGAATCCCCTGAGTGCAACCCGTAAACCGGAGTTAGACAATGATCGTTGGCATCCTCAAAGAGATCAAGTCCGAAGAGAACCGCGTGTGCATGACCCCGGCGGGCGTGGAAGTGATGCGCCAAAATGGTCATACCATGCTGGTCGAGAAAAACGCCGGTGCGGGAAGCGGTTTTGACGACGACGCCTATATCGCCGCCGGCGCGGAGATGGTGGCCACGCCCAAGGAGATCTTCGAGCGCGCCGACATGGTCATGCACGTCAAGGAGCCCATGCCCGCCGAGTACGACCTCATCCGCGAAGGCCAGATCGTCTTCACCTATCTGCACCTGGCCGCCGACGAGCGCCAGACCCAGGCGCTGATTAAGAGCAAGTGCGTCGGCATCGCCTACGAAACCATCCAGAAGGCCGATGGCTCCCTGCCCCTGCTCACCCCCATGAGCGAGGTCGCCGGCCGCATGGCCGTCCAGCAGGGCGCGAAATACCTCGAAATGGAACACGGCGGCCTTGGCGTGCTGCTCGGCGGCGTCACCGGCGTCGATCCGGCCACGGTGGTGGTCATCGGCGGCGGCGAAGTCGGAGCCAACGCGGCCAAGATGGCCTGCGGCCTGGGGGCCAAGGTCTACATCCTCGACCTCAACCTGGACCGCCTGCGCTACTTGAGCGACATCATGCCCAAAAACTGCTTCCCGCTCATGTCCAGCCCGGCCCTTTTGCGCGACCTGCTCACCCGGGCCGACGTGGTCGTGGGCGCGGTGCTCATCCCCGGAGCCAAGGCCCCCAAGCTCATCACCCGGGAAATGCTCTCCACCATGAAGAAAGGCGCCGTCCTCGTGGACGTGGCCATCGACCAGGGCGGCTGCTTCGAAACCTCCCGCCCCACCACCCACGGCGACCCCATCTACACCGTCGACGGCGTGATCCACTACTGCGTGGCCAACATGCCCGGCGCGGTGGCCAAAACCTCCACCATGGCCCTGACCAACGCCACCCTGCCTTACGCCCTGCAGATCGCCGGCAAGGGCTGGAAGCAGGCCATGCTGGATTCCGCCGAAATCAAGGCCGGAGCCAACGTCGTTCACGGCAAGGTCACCTACAAGGGCGTCTCCGACGCCTTCGGCCTGGAATACACCCCGGTGGACACCCTGCTGTAGGCCCCACGACGCCGGGCGGTCCGTTCAGGACCGTCCCGGCCTCGCTTCGGCGGGACATCCGCGCGCCAAGCCGACGGACGCGGCCGTTGCTCTCCGGGGAAGTGCTCCTCGCGGCAACGGCCGTCTCCGGGCGCGCCCTCACGTCGCGCGCCCGAGGCCTCGCTGCTGGTCTTGCCCGGCGACAATGACGCTTCCGCTGTTGCCGGCCAAACGCGCGATGCGCTGGTCGAGGACGCGGCACGACCACGGCAAACCCGGTCCCTGAAACGGGGACACGTTCCAGACGGCTTCATCCCGGCATTTATCCAACAGCCCGGAGGAGCCGCCCGGAGCTGGCTGAGGCAACGTTTTTCAACAAGCAACGCCGTCCTGGGACGGTTGTGAAAGGGGTTACGGCAGTTTCACCAGAGGTGAAATCCGATTTCAGGCATGTAACGTTAAAAGCTTGAAAGGAACTGCAATGGACGCGTTTTGGAGAAGAAAGAGCATTCATGACCTGCAGTCAGAGGCCAGCGCCAATACCGGCTTCAAGAAAACCCTGGGCCCCATCAACCTGACCGCCATCGGCATCGGCGCGGTCATCGGGGCGGGCATCTTCGTCCTGACGGGCAAGGCCGCGGCCGAATACGCTGGCCCCGCCGTCGTCTTGTCCTTCATCCTGGCCGCCGTGGCCTGCGGCTTCGCCGGCCTGTGCTACGCCGAATTCGCCTCCATGATCCCCATCGCCGGCAGCGCCTACACCTACGCTTACGCCACCCTGGGCGAACTGCTGGCCTGGTTCATCGGCTGGGATTTGATCCTGGAGTATTCCGTCTGCGCCGCCACTGTGGCCGTGGGCTGGTCGGGCTACATGATCAGTTTCCTCAAGACCCTGGGCATTCATGTGCCGCCCCAATTCATGGACGCGCCGGGAACCGCCCTGGTGTATATTTCCAGCGCCCTTTTCGAGAAGATGCGGCTGCACTCGCCCGAGGGCTGGTACCAGCTTTCGGCCTACGCCAAGGATCTGCAGCTCGCCGGCGTCGGCGTGGACAGCCTGCCCCAGGCCACGACCCTGTTCAACCTGCCGGCCTGCCTTATCGTCCTGGCCCTGACCGCGGTGCTCATCCGGGGCATCAAGGAGTCGGCCACGGTCAACGCCGTCATCGTGGGGCTCAAAATCGTCGTGGTGCTCCTTGTGATCGCCGTGGGCGTGTTCTTCGTCAATCCGAGCAATTGGGCGCCGTTTATCCCGGCCAACACCGGCGATTTCGGCCAGTTCGGCCTGTCGGGCATCGTGCGCGCGGCCGGCGTGGTCTTCTTCGCCTACATCGGTTTCGACGCCGTCTCCACCACCGCCCAGGAGGCCCGCAATCCCCAGCGCGACATGCCTATCGGCATCCTCGGTTCCCTGGTGATCTGCACCATCCTCTACATCCTGGTGGCCCTGGTGCTGACCGGCGTGGCTTCCTACACCCGGCTCAACGTCGCCGACCCCATCGCCGTGGCCATCGACATCATGGGCATGCCCTGGCTGTCGGTGCTCGTGAAGCTTGGGGCCATCGCCGGCCTGACCTCGGTGATCCTGGTCTTCCTGCTCGGCCAGCCCCGGGTCTTCTTCAGCATGTCCAAGGACGGCCTGCTGCCGCCGGGCTTCGCCAAGATGCATCCCAAGTACGGCACACCGGTGACGACAACCCTGTGGACCGGTCTGGCCGTGGCCGCCACGGCGGGCTTTTTTCCCATCGGCGTTCTGGGCGAACTGGTTTCCATCGGCACCCTGTTCGCCTTCGCCATCGTCTGCGCCGGCGTGCTGGTGCTGCGCTACAAGCAACCTGGGCTGCACCGGCCCTTCCGCACGCCGTTCATGCCGCTCACACCCATCCTCGGCTGCTTGAGCTGCCTGTACCTGGCCTTCGGCCTGCCGGCCGACACCTGGATCCGGCTGGTGGTCTGGATGGCCATCGGCATGGGCGTGTATTTTATGTACGGCATCAAACACAGCCGCTTGAACGGCGCGGCGACCGTGGCCGCCACCGCCGCCGAAGAGGCCTGAGAATATGCCTGGCGGGCCGCCCCGGGCGAGGGGAGGCCCGCTTGACGACCCCGGCTTCGATGACGCGGGGAGCGCCTGCCCGGGCGCTCCCCGCGTCGTCGTTCATCGTCCAGAAGGTCGGGGACCGCGAGTCGAAGATTCTGAAAAATCTTTGTATTTCAAATAAATAAAAAGCGTTTACAAATCCCGTCAAAGGGGTACTTTTACGCCCCTGATTTCCCGACCCGGAGGCGACCATCATGACCGGCCCGACATCCATCCTGCGCGTCAAATTCCTGCGCGACTCCAGCCGCGACAATCCGCCAAGCGTCGGCACCGCCGGCTCGGCCGGGCTGGACCTGCGCGCCGACATCGAGGCCCAATCCCTGACCATCGCCCCGGGCCAGCGAGCCGCCGTGCCCACCGGCATCGCCATCGCCATCGACGCACCCGGCGTGGCCGGCTTCATCTATTCCCGCTCGGGCCTGGGGGCCAAGCACGGCCTCACCGTGGCCCAGGGCGTGGGCGTCATCGATCCGGACTACCGGGGCGAAATCATCGTCTGGCTGCTCAACACGTCCACAGAGCCCCTGACCATCAATCGCCACGACCGCATCGCCCAACTCGTCCTGGCTCCCTTTGTCCGGCCCATCATCACGCCCGTCGACGACCTCGACGCCACCGCCCGCGGCGCGGGCGGGTTTGGGCATACGGGAAGAGAATAAGAAGAAGAGTAGGAAGAGTAAGAATAAGAGGAAGATGCCTCCGGCGGCCGGGGGGATGATCCCCCCGGACCCCCTCATCTGGGGCTGCGAATCGCCCGGTTTTCAACCGGACGATTCGCAGCCCCAGAGAGGGGGTGCAGGAGAGAATATTGCGCGTGACCGCAACCCGTTGAAAGTTTTTGGGGGAGGGTGGGGGTCCGGGGGAGGGAACCCCCTTTTTTCAAAAAGGGGGTTCCCTCCCCCGGGAATTCACGTCCCGTAAGGAGGATCGCGATGAGTGAAGCGTTTGACGCGCTGAAAGCGCGGGAGCAGGCGTCCGTCATGAGCACCTATGGCCGGTATCCGTTGGCCGTGGCCTCGGCCGGCGGTTGCCGTATGCGCGATCTCGACGGCCGCGAGTATGTGGACTTGCTGGCCGGCATCGCGGTGTGCAACCTGGGGCATTGTCATCCCGAGGTGGCCGACGTGGTGGCGCAAAAGGCCAGGGAACTCGTGCACGTGAGCAACGTGTTTTATCAGCGCGAGCAGGTCGAGCTGGCCGAGGCCCTCAAGGCCACTTGCCACATGGGCAAGGTGTTTTTTTGCAATTCCGGAGCCGAGGCCAACGAAGGGGCCATCAAGCTGGCCCGGCGCTATATGCGCACGGTGAAAAACCGCGACGCTTACGAGATCATCACCCTGACCAAGTCCTTTCATGGGCGGACGTTGGCCACGCTGACGGCCACCGGCCAGGACAAGATCAAGTTCGGTTTCGATCCCCTGCCCGAGGGTTTTACGACCGTGGAGGCCGGCGACATCGAGGCCATGCGCGCGGCCGTCAGCGACAAGACGGCGGCGGTGCTGTTGGAGTGCATCCAGGGCGAGGGCGGCGTGAAGCCGTTTCCCAAGGCCTATCTGGAGGCGGTCCAGGCCCTTTGCCGTGAGCGCGACATTCTTTTTATGATCGACGAGGTGCAGACCGGCATGTGCCGCACCGGCAAGTTCTGGGCCTTCCAGAATTACGGTCTGACGCCTGACGTCTTCAGCTGCTCCAAGGCCCTGGCCAACGGCCTGCCCATGGGCGCGGTGCTGGCCACGGACGAAGTCGCGGCCGGTTTCGCTCCCGGTTCCCATGCCACGACCTTCGGCGGCGGGGCGCTGGTGGCGGCGGCGGCCTCCAAGACCATCGAAATCATGAACCGCGACAAGCTGGCCGAGCGGGCCCAGCGTCTGGGCGACTTCGCCAAGGCCCTTTTCGCCGAGGTGGCCGAGCGCCGGCCGGGCAAGATCGCCGAGATCCGGGGCCTGGGGCTGATGCTCGGCATCGAGCTGACCTTCCCGGGCGCGGACGTCTGGAAGGCGCTTTTGGACAAGGGCTTCGTGTGCAACCTGACCCAGGACACGGTGCTGCGTCTGCTGCCGCCGCTGGTGGTCGAGCAGGACGATCTGAAGGCCTTTGCCGAGGCCCTGGAGGCCATCCTGGCCTGAGGCGAGTTGGGAATGAGCAGATGATTATTTTGCGAAATTAGCAAAAAACCAAATATCGGCCGGCGGCGAAGCATTTTTTTCGTCGCCTCATCCGCTGCTCGTCCGGGAGGCAAACGCCTTCCGAGCGGGCGGCGGATTGTTGTTTTTTAGACTTTTTTGTTAAGGATTTCCGAGCGTTTTTTATTCCTGACCACGGTTCGGGGGCATTGCCGGCCCAAACGGTAACCCAACGGACTCCCTGTAAATTTCCCCTTTTTTTTCTTGTGATTTTTTCGTATAGAGTCAATCCCATGGCCCACCTGTGTCTAACCGATGTCAGTGTCCACTTCGGCGGGCTCCAAGCCCTCACGGAAGTGTCCTTTGATCTGCGTCCCGGCGAGATCGTGAGCCTCATTGGCCCCAACGGCGCCGGCAAGACAACGATATTTAACGTCATAACGGGCGTTTACAAGATTTCCGGCGGGTCCGTGGCCTACGACGGCCAGACCATTTCCGGCCTGCGGCCCCACCATATCCTGGCTCGGGGCATTGCTCGCACGTTTCAGAACATCCGCCTCTTCACGGCCATGACGGCCTTGGAAAACGTCATGGTGGCGCGCCACTGCCGCACCCGCTCCGGGGTGATCGGCTCGGTGTTGCGCACGCGGCGTCAGCGGGCCGAGGAACGGGCCGTGCGCGAGCGGGCCATGGCCGCCCTGGATTTCGTGGGCCTGGCCGCCCATGCCGACGCCGTGGCCAAGAACCTGCCCTACGGCCTCCAGCGCCGCCTGGAGATCGCCCGGGCGCTAGGTTCCGATCCTACGACCATTCTCCTCGACGAGCCGGCCGCCGGACTCAACCCGTCCGAGAGCCGGGAGCTTATGGAAATGATCCAGCGCATCGCTAAAACCGGCGTCAACGTGCTGTTGGTCGAGCACGACATGAGCGTGGTCATGAACGTGAGCCATCGGGTGGTGGTCCTGGACCATGGGGTGTGCATCTGCCAGGGCGCGCCGGCCGAGGTCCGGTCCAATCCGGCCGTCATCGAGGCTTACCTTGGCTCCGAGGCCGATTAACGACGTGTTTTTGGAAACGATTACGCAATAGTATCAAGAGAATGTCTGTCACATTTGAGGCTTTTTGAGGCCGTGTCGCGGCAGGTCCGCGCGACAGGGCAAGCAGGCCGCGAAACGCCCGGGGAGGCCGCACGTCGCGGCCGTGAGGGCGACACCATGAGCAAGGAGGTTTGCGGAACATGAGTGCGAAACGTGTCATCCTGACCCTGGTTGCGATGTGTCTGATGGCCGGCACGGCCACGGCCGCCACCCTGAAGATCGGCAGCTTAAGCCCGCTGACCGGCTCCTACGCCGCCGACGGCAACGACATCGCCAACGGCACGCGCGCCGCCATCGCGGCCATCGAAAAGGAAGGCGGCATCCCCGGCTTCGACAAGATCGAGCTTTTCGCCGAGGACAGCGCCTGCGATCCGCGCCAGGCCGTGGCCGCCGCCAACAAGCTGGTCAACGAGAAGGTCGTCGGCGTGGTCGGCGCCTACTGCTCCTCGGCCACCATCCCGGCCTCCGAAACCCTGGCCGAAGCCGACATCCCCATGTTGACCCCGGCCTCCACCTCGGAAAAAGTCACCGAGCGCGGCCTGCCCTACATGTTCCGCGTCTGCGGCCGTGACGACGACCAGTCCATCGCCGCCATGAAGTTCATCAAGGACGTGCTCAAGGCCAAGACCATCTTCATCGTCGACGACAAGACCACCTACTCCCAGGGCCTGGCCGACAACGTCGAGAAGCTGGCCAACAAGGAAGGCCTCAAGGTCATCGCCCACGACCACGTCAACCAGGGCGACAAGGACTTCTCGGCCGTGCTCACCAAGATCAAGGACGCCAAGCCCGACGTCCTCTACATGAGCCTGCAGAACTCCGCCTCCGGCGCGCTCATGCTCATCCAGGCCAAGCGTGCCGGCGTCACCGCCGCCATCATCGGCCAGGACGCCGTCTACCATCCCCAGCTCATGGAAATCGCCAAGGACGCCGCCGAGGGCATGTACCTGACCTTCGGCTACATCGACGAGGAAACCCCCTCCTATAAGAAGTTCCTGGCCGCCTACGAGAAGTTCGGCAAGCCCGGCGCCTATTCCGCCTACGCCTACGACGCCGCCTACTCGCTGCTCTCCGCCATCAAGGCCGCCAAGAGCACCGACCCGGCCAAGATCAAGGCCGAGCTGATCAAGGGCGAGATGCAGGGCGCTTCCAAGAAGATCAAGTTCCAGGCCAATGGCGAGTCCGGCTCCAACTACATCATCCGTGTGGTCAAGGACGGCAAGTTCGCCAATTTCTGGGACCCCCAGACCGGCAAAAAGTACTAGGACACGATCCTCAAGCAGCAAGGGGGAGGGCCGGCCCTCCCCCCAATGGCGGCCCCGACGCATGGACTATTTTTTCCAGCAGCTCATAAACGGACTGACCCTTGGCGGAGTCTACGCCCTGGTGGCCCTGGGCTACACCATGGTCTACGGCATCATCCAGCTCATCAATTTCGCCCACGGCGAGATTTTCGCCGCTGGCGGCTATCTCGGCGTCATCCTGCTCAGTTACATGGCCTCCCAAGGGCTCATGGACAGCCATCCCTGGTTCGGGCTGGCCTTTGCCCTGATCCTGGCCATGGGCTACTGCGCCATGCTGGCCATGGCCGTGGAAAAGGTCGCCTACAAGCCCCTGCGCCAATCCTCGCGCCTGTCCGTGCTGCTTTCGGCCCTGGGCATGTCGATCTTCCTGCAAAACGGTCTCATGCTCACCCAGGGCGTCTACGACAAGGCCTACCCCACGGAGTTCACCCACGGCGGCTTCGAGTGGCTGGGCGTGCGGGTGAGCTACATGCAAATCGGCATCCTGGCCGTCACGGCCCTGCTGCTCGTGCTGCTCAACACGCTGGTTTTTAAAACCCGCATCGGCAAGGCCATGCGGGCCACGGCCCAGGACAAGGTCATGTCCGCCCTGGTCGGCATCCACTCCGACAAGGTCATCAGCACCACCTTCGCCATCGGCGCGGCTCTGGCCGCCGCCGCCGGCATCATGGTCGGCCTCTACTACGGCTCGGTGCGCTACGACATGGGCTTCGTCCCCGGCATCAAGGCCTTCGCCGCCGCCGTGCTGGGCGGCATCGGCAACATCACCGGAGCCATGATCGGCGGGCTCATCATCGGCATGGTGGAGATCCTGGCCGCCGCCTACATCCCGGCCGGCGGCGAGTACAAGGACGTCTTCGCCTTCGTCATCCTCATTGGGGTGCTCTATTTCATGCCCACGGGCATCATGGGAGAGAACGTCGATGACACGCGGGTCTAGGAAATCCTGGCAGTATTTCGGCCTGGGCCTGGCCTGGTTCTACCTGCTCCTGTGGCCGCTTTTGGGCATCCGCGACGGCGAGCTGCATTTCGCCGCCACCTTTGCCGTCTGGCTGCGGGTGGCCGTGGGCGCGACCATCTGCTTCGTGCTCTACCGCCTGGGCAAGGCCGGCCGTCTCGACGGGGTGCTGCATCCCCTGGCCGCCGCCCGGGACGCCGTGGGCGACGCCATGTCCCGCGCCCCGCGCTGGATGCTGCTGACCCCGGTCATCGTCTTCGCCCTGGCCTACCCCATGCTCACCAACCGCTATGCCCAGGACGTGGCGATAAACGTCCTGGTCTACATCTGCCTGGGCCTGGGGCTCAACGTGGTCGTGGGGCTGTGCGGCCTGCTCGACCTCGGCTACATCGCTTTTTACGGCGTTGGGGCCTACACCTATGCGCTGCTCTCGGTGCACTATTCCGTGCCGTTCTGGGTCTGCCTGCCCATTTGCGCCGTGTTCGCCGCCGTGGCCGGCTGTTTCATCGGCTACCCGACCCTGCGGATGCGCGGCGACTATCTGGCCATCGTGACCCTGGGGTTCGGCGAAATCGTGCGCATCGTCATCAACAACTGGATGGCGCTCACCGGCGGCCCCAACGGCATTTTGGGCATCAAATCCCCGGGCATCTACATCCCGCATTTCGTGGACGGCTCGTTTTCCTTTGAATATCTGCTGCTGCGAAAGCTCGAATACCTCTATTACGTCATCCTGGCCCTGGCCGCCTTTACCATCGTGGCCGTGCACCGCATCAACTTTTCGCGCATCGGCCGGGCCTTCGAGGCCATCCGCGAGGACGAGACCGCGGCCGAACTCATGGGCGTGGACACGTTTCGGTTCAAGCTTCTGGCCTACGCCCTGGGCGCGGTCTTCGGCGGCCTGGCCGGAGCCTTTTTCGCCGCCCGGATGCGCTTTGTCAGCCCCGAGAGCTTCACCTTCATCGAGTCGGCCATGGTGCTGGCCATGGTGGTGCTCGGCGGCATGGGCTCCATCCCCGGGGTCATCCTCGGCGCGCTGGCCCTGGTGGCCCTGCCCGAGGCCTTCCGCGAATTCGAACTCTACCGGATGCTGGCCTTTGGCGGCGCCATGGCCGTCATGATGCTGGTGCGCCCGGCCGGACTGTGGCCGGCGGCGCGCATGGGCAAACGTTCCGACGATACGGAGTAGTCGTGGCCGCTATTTTGGAGCTTGAGGGCGTTTGCGCCCATTACGGCCGCATCCAGGCCCTGCGCGACGTGTCGCTGCGGGTGGAGGAAGGCGAGGTCGTCACCATCATCGGGGCCAACGGCGCGGGCAAGTCCACCACGCTCATGACCATCTGCGGCATCGTGCGGGCAACGGCCGGCGAGGTGCGCTACGCCGGGGAGTCCATCCGCGACAAGCGTCCGGACCAGCTGCCGGCCCTGGGGCTGTGCCAGGTGCCCGAGGGACGCCGCATTTTCCCGCGTTTGACCGTCCAGGAAAATCTCGACATGGGCGCGTTCTTGCGCCGCGACGCCGACGAGATCGAAGCCGACCTGGGCATGGTGTTTCGGCTGTTCCCGGTGCTACACGAGCGGCGCAAGCAGCACGGCGGCACG
This sequence comes from Solidesulfovibrio magneticus, assembly GCA_002482565.1. Classification (GTDB taxonomy): domain Bacteria; phylum Desulfobacterota; class Desulfovibrionia; order Desulfovibrionales; family Desulfovibrionaceae; genus Solidesulfovibrio; species Solidesulfovibrio magneticus_B. Next base: position 8,547 of record DLGG01000166.1, on the reverse strand, counting down.
CTGTCCGGGGGCGAGCAGCAGATGCTGGCCATCGCCCGGGCGCTCATGGGCCGGCCGCGCATGTTGCTTTTGGACGAGCCGTCCCTTGGGCTGTCGCCCATGATCTCCCAGCACATCTTCCGCATCATCCGCAACGTCAACGAGGAGCGCGGCATGACCGTGCTTTTGGTCGAGCAAAACGCCAACATGGCGCTCAAGCTGGCCGACCGGGCCTACGTCATGGAGACCGGCGCGGTGGTCATGGAAGACGACGCGGCGGCCCTGCGGGAAAACGCCGACATCAAAAAGGCCTATCTGGGGCAGTAGCCGTGTCTTCGGGCAACAGCCCGAAGCGCAGGCTGAAGCGAAACACGCTGCCCGCTCCGGGGGCGCTGTCCACGGTCAGCTCCCCGCCCATGGCCTCAATCAGTCCCCGGCTGATGGCCAGCCCCAGCCCGGTGCCGCCGAAACGCCGGGTGGACGACGCGTCCACCTGGGTGAAGCGCTCGAAAATCCGCTCCTGATCTTCCCGGGCGATGCCGATGCCGGTGTCGCGCACGGCAAAGCCCACTTCCACGGTTTCCCCTTCCGGGCCGGACAGCACGCACGGCTTGGCGCAGTAGGCCTCGATGGCCACCGAGCCTGCCGGCGTGAACTTCACGGCGTTGCCGCCAAGATTCAAAAGCGCCTGGCGCAGCTTGCCGCCGTCGCCGTAGAGAAGCTCCGGCACGTCTCCGGCCATGGTCGCCGACAGCTCCAGGCCCTTGTCCCGGGCCGAGGGAGCCAGGGTGGCCTCCACGCCCTGGAGGATGGACGACAGGACAAAGGGCTGGTTGTCCAGGGCCAGCTTGTCCGACTCCAGGCGCGACAGGTCGAGCAGGTTTTCGACAAGCCCCAGCAGCGCGCCGGCGGCCTGTTCGATGTCGGCCAGGCATTGGCGCTGGTCGGGGTCGAGGTTTGATGCGGCCAGCACCTGGCCCATGCCGATGATGCCGTTTAAGGGCGTGCGCAGTTCGTGGCTGACGTTGGCCAGAAAATCGCTCTTGGCCTGGCTGGCCGCTTCGGCCGCCTGTCTGGCCCGGATCATGGCCGTGGCGTCGCGGGCGAACATGGCCGCCCGGGGCGGGCTGCCGGGAGACGTCGGCATGGGGGCCATGATGATGTCGAACAGGATGCCGTCCCGCTCGTCGGTAAACCGCATCCGACGGCCGAGTTCCACGGCCCGGCGCAGCTGGGCCAGCCGATGCTCGCCGACCGAGCCCGGGAAGATCTCGGCAAAGGTCTTGCCCACCAGGGCGCCGCTTGGCAGCCCGAGGCCGGCGGCTGCGGCGGCGTTGACGGCCAGGACCCGGCCCGAGGTGTCGGCCACCACCACCCGGTCCGAGGCGGCGTCGAGGAGTTCGCGCACGGCGGCGGCGTTGTCCCGGGCGGCGGCCTCGGCCGCCTTGCGGTCAGTGATGTCGGCGATGACGCTGATGAAATACAGCGGCCCGCCGTCGTCGTCGCGCACCAGGGACACGGTCAGGGTGATCCAGACCAGGGAACCGTCCTTGCGCACGTAGCGCTTGTCCATGGAGTAGGTGGCCAGCCGTCCGGACAGCAGGTCCCTGACGCGCTCCAGGTCGGCGTCCAGGTCGTCGGGGTGGGTGATGGCCGCGAAGTCGAGGCGGTCGAGTTCGGTCTCGGTGTAGCCGGTGATGTCCCGAAACCGGGCGTTGACCCGCAGGAAACGGCCGTCCAGCCCCACATGGGCGATGCCCACGGCCGCCAGCTCAAAGGTGCCCCGAAAGCGGCGTTCCGAGGCGGCCAGCTCGGAGCGGGCCTCGTCGTTGGCCAGGGAGACCCGGGCCGCCCGGCGCAGGAGCAGCAGACTCCCCAGGGCCAAGATGGGCGTGGCCACGGCAATGGCCGCCAGGCCCGCCCGGGCATGTCCGGCCTGGGTGGCCAGCAGGGCGTCCAGACCGGCCTTGACCGACGCCTGGCAGGTGGTCAGGCAGAGATGCAGCTCGGCCAGAAGGCTTTCGTAGTCCCTCCCGTGGAGCATGTCCCAGGCCGCGTCGGTGCGCCCCTGGCGGGCCAGGTCCAGGGCCTGGGATTGGATGGCCATGAGTTTGGACAGATGGCTCTCAATAGAGGCGATGTCGGCCAATCCGGGCGTGGCGTTGACCAGACGGCGCAATTCCCGGAGGCTTTGGACGGCGATTTCGGCTTGCTGGCGATAGGCCACGGCGGCGGCGGAGTCGTCCCGGGCCGCCACGACCAGGGCCAGGGCGCGCATTTCCCCGGCCGCGGCCTGGATGTCGGACACGGCGTTGTCGGCTTCCAGCACCACGTCGCGAATGGCGGCGGCGTTGCGGTTGGCGGCGATCACCAGCCAGCCCAGGACGACGTAGAGGGCCAGGGCCAGGGCGATGAGCGAGAGGCCTCGGCTGATGGGAAAGGGGCGGAAGGGCGGCTTGGCCGTGGGCATGACGGGTAGGGCGGGCCGAAAGCACCGGTGGTTTGGTGACGCCGCGAAAGCCGTCAGGGTTGGGGACGCGTGGCGCTGCGGCATACGTGCCGTGGCGCGGGGAAACTGTTTGTAAAATAAATTATTCTAAGGAGTTGTCATCGACTACGGTGTCAGGGACAGTAGCCAAGCCGGCCGGAAAGGGCAAGCCGGGCCTTGGGTTGCGACTCTTGCCCCTGGCTGAAAGGGGCGTCCCTTGTGTCGTGCCCACGGAAGGAGCCGCTGGCGTTTCGTAGACAACAGGCGGAAACTATGAAATATTTTATAATAGACTCTCGTATTGAAAAGGGACGCGTCCCTAAACGGATTTGTCCAGGATGGCCTCGGCGGCAAAGGCCCGCAGTTTGACCACCAGGCGCAGCCATTCGTCGTCAGGGAGTTCACGCAGGAGCTTGCCCGTGGCGTCGTCGCGCACGAGCGTCTGGACGATCTGGGTGGCTTCGTCCACGCGCAGGGCGATGCTGCGGTTGGGGAAGGCGGCCTGGATTTCGCGCACCGTGGACTCGGCGGCGTGCTCCTCGATCTTCTGGCGCTGGGCCGCAGGAGCCGAGGCCGTCCGTTGCGGGGCGGTTTGGGCCGGGGCGGTCGCCCCAAGAAGGGGAGTGGTCGCGCTGTCGCTCATGGCTGCCGTCGCCGCGCGGACGCGGCGGTCCTCCACGTCCTTCCTATCGGTTTTCGGGCCGGCCGTCTTTAGTTTCCGCTCCCCTGGGGCAAGGGGGCGCGCAGCCGCTCGCGCGCGCCGTCCCAGATAGTGGCCAGCACCGAGGCGATAATCAGCGCCGAACCAAGATAGCCGACAAAGCCGAAGCGCTCGCCGAAAAGGGCGTAGGCCAAGATCGCGGCCATGACCGGCTCCAGGGTGGCCACCACGGCCGCCCGGGTGGCTTCCAGGCGTTTGAGGCCGGCGTAATAGAGGGAATAGGCCCCGTAGGTGGAGCACAGGGCCAGGACGATGCAGGGAAGCGCCCCGGCCAGGGTCGGCCGGGTGAAGTGGACAAAGGGCAAAAGGGTCAGCGACCCCACGGGCAGGGCGTAGAGAAACAGCGTGGGCGTCTTGTAGCGGCCCAGGTAGTATTTGCCGAAGATGTAGTACAGGGCATAGGTGACGCCCGAAAGCAGGCCGAAGAAGATGGCCCGGCCGTTGACGGCGGAGGTTCCGTCGCCGCAGCTCACCCCGGCCACGCCGACGATGGTGGCGGCCACGGCCGCGATCTTGTAGCCGCCCATGGGTTCCTTGAGAAACAGCCACGACATGACGGCCACCCAGGCCGGGGCGGTGTAGAGCAGCACCGAGGCCAGGGCCGCGCCGCCGGCTTCCACGGCCACGACATAGGCCCCGAAAAGCCCGGCGATGCCGGCCACGCCAAAGCCGGCCACGGCCGGCAGGTCCCGGGGCGCGATGCGCGTTTCCCGGGCGCGTATGGCCTGGGCGGCGAAAAAAAACCAGGCCAGCGTGGTGCGCCAGAAGGCCACTTCCACCGTGTCCATGCCGGCGGCGAACGACAGCTTGGACAGCGGTCCGATCAGCCCCCACAAGGCGGCGGCCGCCAGGACGTACAAATAGCCCGACATGTTCTTTCCCCCCGGCCGCGTTGGCGGCGAGGCTAGGGGCTACCAGAATACGGCCCGGCGCGAAAGGGAAAACCCCCTTTGCGGGCGGGGAATTGCGGCCCGGCGTGTTGATTGTTTCGCCCGGCCGTACTATGCCTTGGACGGTTTCACCTTTGTTGACGATTCAAGGAGCCTGCCATGCTTTCGCGCCGACTTTTCTGCGTCGCCGACCCGACCCACGCCGATTTCGGCTGGGCGGCCGAGAGCCGCTTTCTGCACATCCGCAAGTACGACGCCTGCGGCAATACGACCAAGGACTGGACCTTTCCGGTGGCCGACACCGCCGTCGGCGAGATCACGTGCTCCGTGTGCGGCGCGCCGGCCTATCTGGCCGGCGTCCAGCCCAAGGCCGGCGGCCAGGTCGTGGCCTGCGACTTCCTGGGCCGCTGCCAGGCCGGTCCGGCCGACGCCAACCTGGCCCGCCTTGACGCCCTGTGCCGCAGGCTGGCCGAGGTTCCCTATCCGGTGGAGCGCGCCCGCATCGCCTCGGCCGTGGCCGCGCTGATGGCTGCCGTGGCCCACGATCCGGCCGCCGCCGCCTTGCTTGCCGCCCACAAAATCGCCGACATCTACGCCGCCGGCTGAGCCGGCCGCGCCCCAACGCCATTTCGGGCCACGCGCCCCGCCACGACAAGGAGGACTCGATGACCAAGACGGATATGACCGCCTTCAACCAGGCTCTGGCCGTTGGCCGCCCGCCCAACATCAAGACGCTTTTCCCCAATTCCCGGGCGCTTCTCGTCAGCGGCAAGGCCGTGGACCGGGCCATGCTCAAAAAGGGCCAGGCCATGACCATCGCCGCCAACTCCCGCAGCAACGCCGTGCTGCGCGGGGCGCTTATCGCCGCCCAGAAGGCCGACGCAGCCGTCATCCTGGAGATCGCCCGGTCGGAGTCCACCTACTGCAACGTCACCATGTGGAACATTGCCCGGCAAGCCGACCAGGCCATGAACGAACTGGGCATCACCGTGCCGGTGGCCATCCACGCCGACCACTACGGCATCAAAAAGCCCGGCGACGTGGCCGAGGCCCTGGTCGAGATCCCGACCCTTTTCGAGGCCGGCATCACCTCCATCGCCGTCGACGCCTCCCACCTGCCCGACGAGGAGAACCTCTTGGCCAACATCGCCCTGGCTCCCGTGGTCCCGGGCTGGGCCGGCTACGAGACGGAAGTGGGCGAGATCAAGGGCAAGTCCGGCCTGTCCACCCCGGACGAGGCCTTGTTCCTCATCCGGGGGCTCAACGCCAACGGCATCCACCCGGACTGGATCGCGCTCAATAACGGCACCACCCACGGCATCGAGGCCTCGGCCACGGGCATCCAGGTGGAGCTGACCGCCGAAATCCACCAGGCGCTCACCCCCTACGGCATTTCCGGAGCCCAGCACGGCACCTCGGGCAACTCATCGGACAAGCTCAAGCAGATCGCCTCCCTGACCCGCACCACCAAGGCCAACGTGGCCACGGCCCTGCAGATGATCGCCTGGGGCGTGGCCGTCAACGACTACGGCAACGCCGTGCTCGACGCGGCCGGGGCCTTCACCAAGGAGCCGGGCAAGGGTCTGGACGAGGGTCTATGGGCCGAGATGGTGGCCTACGCCGGAGCCAAGGGCATCAAGGCCGGCGACTACAAGAAGCTCAACGCCGTGTTTGAATGCAAGATCCTGGGCCAGCCCAAGGCCGTTCGCGACCGCATGGCCGGGGCCGTGGCCGAGTTCGTGGCCTGGCTTTTGACCGACGTGTTCAATGCCGGCGGCACCGCCCCCCTGGCCGTGGAAGCCCTGGTCGCCGCCGGATCGCATGACCTTGGTCCCAAGGCCGGCGTCATCGAGAATCCGGCCGAATGGACCCGGGAGAAGATCCTGGAGCGGGCCAAGTCCCTGTCCCGCGACAAGGGTCCCGAGGGCGACTTCGACGATTAATGCCCATTTCGCGGCGGCCGGCCGGGCAATCGCCCGGCCGGCCGCCTTCGTTGGCCGCGTCCTTGGCCTCTAAAAAAATACAGGAGTATTTTCCGGGAAAAAGTGCTTTCAAGGGGTTGCCTTGAAGCATCAAGGACTTCTCGAGGACGCGCCAGGCGCGCCCAAGGAGCGCCGATGCCCCAGACGCTGACGCTCACCTCCCCGGCCTTTGCCCATATGGGCCGGATTCCCGACCGCTACGCCGCCGCCGGGGCGGACCTGTCGCCGCCGCTGCTGTTTGCCGGCGTGCCGGCCGGGGCGGCCAGCCTGGCCCTGGTGTGCGACGATCCCGACGCCGTTTCCGGCGTGTTCGACCACTTCGTGCTCTATAACCTGTCTCCGGCCACCCCGGGCCTGCCCGAGGGCCTGCCGGCCGTGCCGCGCCACGCCGACGGCAGCCTGTCCGGGCTCAACGGCTGGGGGCGGCTGGGCTACGCCGGACCGCAACCGCCGTCGGGCATCCACCGCTACGTCTTTACGCTCTATGCCCTGGACGCGGTCCTTGATCTGCCGCCCGGGGCCGCCAAGAAAGACCTCCTGCGCGCCGCCAAGGGCCACATCCTGGCCTCGGCCACGCTCATTGGCCGCTACGGCCGGGAGTGAGGCCCGATCAGCGTTCACTCCAGGGCGCAAGCCCGGGCGCAGCGACTGCGCACATCGGCGTTGTCCAGCCCCAGGTGGGCGGCCACGCAGGCCTGGCACAGACTCGGCGGTTGGGACAGGCAAACGCCTTCCTCGCCGGCCCGGGCCAGCACCATGGAAAAGACCGCCTCGGCCAGATCGGCCCGGGCCGGAGTTTGCGCGACGGATCGTCCGGGCGCGGCGGGGCTCGCCGCAGGACGTTCGGCCAGGGCCAGCGCCAGGCAAACGAGGGCGGCAAGAGCCGCGCCCACAAGGATTTTCTTGACAACGGACATGATGCGCCTCCCGGAGAAAAGGGGTTGCGCCCGGCCTTTACGAGGGGACGGGCGTGTGCCATAGGCCAGGAAGCACCGGATGTAGCAGGCCGGCGGGGAGGCGATCCAATCGCAATGGCGGAAGCACCGCTTCCGTTTCCCTGAAGGCCGGGCGACGCGACGCCGGGAGGGGCGTTGTGGAATACTACCATCTGCGGACCTTCGTGGCCGTGGCCGAAGAAGAGCACCTGACCCGGGCGGCCGAGCGCCTGCATGCCAGCCTGCCGGCCGTCAGCGCCCATGTGCGCGGGCTGGAGGACGAGCTCGGCGTGCCGCTTTTCGTGCGAACGCCGAGGGGCATGCGCCTGACGGACGAGGGCAAGGCGCTCTTGGCCGAGGCCAGGCGTGCGCTGTCGGGCCTCGACGCCGTGCTCAAACGGGCCGGGGCGCTCAAGCGCGAAGTCACGGGCGTGGCCCGCATCGGGCTCAACAACGAAGCGGCCCGGATGCGGGTGCCGGAACTGCTGGCCGTGCTCGGCCGGCGGCATCCCGGGGTGGAAGTGCATCTGGTCAATTCCAGTTCGCCGCGTATCCTGGACGCCGTGCGCCAGGGCAAGCTCGACCTGGGATTCGTCTACGACAACATCATCGAACCGGGCGACGGGGTGGCGGCCCTGAACCTCGAGAACGTACCCATGGCCGTGGTCGGCCCCACCTCCTTCGCCGCGCGGATGCGCCAGGCGGACTGGGAGGCGCTGGCCGGCATGCCCTGGGTCTGGTTCTCGGACCGCTGTCCGTTCCAGTACCTGCTCGAGACGTCGTTTTCCTGCCGGTCCCTGACCATCAACAAGGTCATGGTCGGGGACAACGACGCCACGCTGCGCACCCTGGTCGCGGCCGGCATCGGGCTCACGCTCCTGCGCCGGGACGACGCCCTGGACGCCGCCGCCGCCGGCGAGGTCTGCCTGTGGGAGTGCGCGGAGTTGTCGCTGACGCTGTCGCTGGTGCATCGTCGGGACCGGGCCGAGGACCGGGTCGTCGCGGCCGTGGCCGCGGCCGTGGCCGAGGTCTGGGGGCTGCCGGGACATCGGCGCTGACCGCCGAAACGGCGCATTGGGCTTTTATTGCGGGAGAAGGAAGGAATATGGGCGAGACGGCGACGCCCGGCCAGGGCTCGTTTTCCTGGCGGGTCGCGTGCGGTTTGGCGGTCCTGGGACTGACCCTTGCGGTCATGGCCCTGGCCCAGTCGAGTCACGACGAGGACGATCCCACGGCCAACCAGGTCTTTTCCGGCGGCGCGTTCGGCTATGCCGACCCGGCGGGCAGGCAGGTGCTCGTGCCCGTGGAAACGGGGCTGGCCCGGGGCATGAAGGGCTTTCGCCAGGCCGTGGCCGCGCCCGGCCGGATCGTGCCCCTGACCTTTGCCGGGGTGCGCCGGGGCGGCGACGCCGACCGGGACGGGATCACGGAATTTCACGAGACGCCCGGCGCGCTGTTCGCGGCCGGGGGGCCGCTCGGGCCGGGCGGCGACGTGTTCGTGGCCACGGACGGTTTTTTGGCCGCGCGCCGCGTGCTCGGCGTCACGCCTCTT
>DLGG01000139.1:9707-36288 GCA_002482565.1 Solidesulfovibrio magneticus | reverse complement strand
GGCGTCGGCTGCGCCGGCCGCGGCATCATCACCTCCATCAACCTCCTGGAGCAGCTCGGCGCCTACGAGGAAGACAAGCACCTCGACTACGTCTTCTACGACGTTCTCGGCGACGTCGTGTGCGGCGGTTTCGCCATGCCCATCCGCGACGGCAAGGCCGAGGAAATCTACATCGTCTGCTCCGGCGAAATGATGGCCATGTACGCCGCCAACAACATCTGCAAGGGCATCGTGAAGTACGCCGACACCGGCGGCGTGCGCCTGGGCGGCATCATCTGCAACAGCCGCAAGGTCGACCAGGAAGAGCAGATGATCCAGGAACTGTGCCGTCAGCTCGGCACCCAGATGATCCACTTCATGCCGCGTGAAAACCAGGTGCAGCGGGCCGAGATCAACCGCAAGACGGTCATCGACTACTCCCCCGAGCACGCCCAGGCCGACGAGTACCGCGCCCTGGCCAAAAAAATCGACCAGAACGACATGTTCGTCATCCCCAAGCCCTTGGAAATCAACACCCTGGAAAAGCTGCTCATCGACTTCGGCATCGCCAACTAGCAGCGCCCCGGCAGCCTGAGACACGACGACAACACACGCACACACGCAAGGAGTATTTCATATGCAGACCATGGTGAGAGCGATCGTCCGCCCCGAGAAGACCGATGAAGTCCTGTCCGCCCTGATGGACGCTGGTTTCCCCGCCGTCACCAAGTTCAACGTGGCCGGTCGCGGCAAGCAGCGCGGCATCAAGATCGGCGAGATCCAGTACGACGAGATCCCCAAGGTCATGCTCATCTGCGTCGTGCCTGACTGCGACAAGGACTTCGTGATCAAAACCATCATGGAGAGCGCCCGCAGCGGTTCCAAGGGAGCCTTCGGCGACGGCAAGATCTTCGTGAGCCCGGTGGAAGAGATGTACACCATCTCCTCCGGCGTCAAGGAAGCCTAAGGGGGCGTGTCATGAAGGAGATTATGGCGGTCATCCGCATGAACAAGATGAACCAGACCAAGAAGGCCTTGGCCGACGCGGGCATCCCGGCCTTCGTGGCCCGCGAGGGCTACGGACGCGGCAAGGGTCTGGTCAATCAGGCGGTGCTTGACGGCGCCGCGGCCGGCAACGAGGAAGCCATCGCGCTTCTGGGCACCAAGGGCCGCCTGTACCCCAAGCGCATCATATCCATCGTGGTCCCCGACAATCAGGTCAAGGAAGCTGTGGACGCCCTTATTAGCGTCAACAAGACCGGCCAGGCCGGCGACGGCAAGATCTTCGTGTTGCCCGTCTCCGATTCCGTGCGGGTCAGGACCGGCGAAGCCGGCGAAGCGGCCATCGTCTAGCCCGGTTTGGCGGACGTTCCCGGACCCCAAGACCAATGAGGTAGCAGCGAGATGAGCACCAAGCCCACCAATGTCGAAGAGATCAAGAAGGAATTGATCGCCAAGATGCCCACCAAGGTCGCGCGCAAGCGGGCCAAGTCCATCCTCCCGGGCACCGAGGTCGGCGAACCGATTCCCGAAATTCAGTCCAACGTCCGCACCATCCCCGGCATCATCACCCAGCGCGGCTGCACCTACGCCGGCTGCAAGGGCGTCGTTCTCGGCCCCTCCCGGGACATCGTCAACCTGACCCACGGCCCCATCGGCTGCGGCTTCTACTCCTGGCTCACCCGCCGCAACCAGACCGACGCCGGTCCGGACGGGGAAAACTATATCCCCTACGCCTTCTCCACCGACATGACCGAGCACGACATCGTGTTTGGCGGCGAGAAAAAGCTGCGCGCGGCCATCCAGGAAGCCTACGACAACTTCCATCCCAAGGCCATTTCCATCTTCTCCACCTGCCCGGTGGGCCTTATTGGCGACGACATCCACGCCGTGGCCCGCACCATGCAGGAAGAGCTGGGCATCACCATCTTCGCCAACTCCTGCGAAGGCTATAAGGGCGTGTCCCAGTCCGCCGGCCACCACATCGCCAACAACCAGATCATGAAGCATGTCATCGGCACGAAAGATGTCGAAGTCGAGGGCAAGTTCAAGGTCAACATGCTGGGCGAGTACAACATCGGCGGCGACGCTTTCGAGATCGAGCGCATCCTGGAAAAGTGCGGCTTCACCCTGGTCGCCACCTTCTCCGGCAACTCCACCGTGGAAGACTTCCGCAAGGCCCACGCCGCCGACCTCAACACCGTCATGTGCCACCGGTCGCTGAACTACGTGGCCGAAATGATGGAGACCAAGTACGGCATCCCCTGGATCAAGGTGAACTTCATCGGGGCCGAGGCCTCGGCCAAGTCCCTGCGCCGCATGGCCGCCTACTTCGAGGATCAGGAACTCATCGACCGCACCGAGGCCGTGATTGCCGAGGAGCTGGAAAAGGTCAAAACGGTCGTGGACGAGATCAAGCCGCGTACCGACGGCAAGGCCGCCATGCTCTTCGTCGGCGGCTCCCGGGCCCACCACTATCAGGAGCTCTTCAAGGAGCTTGGCATGAAGATCCTGGGCGCGGGCTACGAGTTCGCCCACCGCGACGACTACGAAGGCCGCCACGTGCTGCCGACCATCAAGATCGACGCCGACTCGCGAAACATCGAAGAACTCGAAATCCATCCCGATCCCGAGCGCTACAAGCCCCGCAAGACCGAAGAGGAACTGGCTCGCCTCAACGAAAAGGGCCTGGACTTCAAGGGCTACGAGGGCATGATCGGCGGCATGGGCAAGGATGCCATGGTCATCGACGACATTAACCACTACGAGACCGAAAAGCTCCTGGAGATCTACAAGCCCGACATCTTCTGCGCCGGCATCAAGGAAAAGTACATCGTCCAGAAGATGGGGATTCCGCTCAAGCAGCTGCACAACTACGACATGGGCGGCCCCTACGCCGGGTTCAACGGCGCCATCAACTGGTACCGCGACATCGACCGCATGGTGAACACCAAGGTCTGGAACCTTATCAAGGCACCCTGGCAGACCGACGGTCCCGAGCTCGAAGCCACCTACGTGGCCTAGCAACGCACGCGATTGCGAGAAAGGAAAGCATATGGCTCTGTTAAGACACACCACCGGCGAGATCAAGGAACGCAAGGCGCTCACCGTCAACCCGGCCAAGACCTGCCAGCCCGTCGGCGCCATGTACGCGGCCCTTGGCGTCAAGGGATGTTTCCCCCATAGCCACGGTTCCCAGGGCTGCTGCGCCTACCACCGCTCCGCCCTGACCCGGCACTACAAGGAGCCGGTCGTGGCCGGCACCTCCTCCTTCACCGAAGGTTCCTCGGTCTTCGGCGGCCAGTCCAACCTCATCACCGCCATCGACAACATCTTCACCCTGTATGACCCCGAGGTCATCGCCATCCACACCACCTGCCTCTCGGAGACCATCGGCGACGACCTGATGCAGATCTCCCAGAAGGCCAAGGACGACGGCAAGGTGCCGGCCGGCAAGCACATCGTCTACGCCAGCACCCCCAGCTACGTCGGCACCCATGTCACCGGCTACGCCAACATGGTCAAGGGCATCCTCAAGGGATTCGTCGCCAAGACCGGGACGCCAAACGGCAAGATCAACGTCATCCCCGGCTTCTGCGAGCCGTCGGACATGGCCGAGATGCGCCGCCTGGCCGACATGATGGGCATCGACATCACCATGGTCCCGGACACCAACGGCGTGCTCAATGGCCCCATGACCGGCCACTATGAGATGTACCCGGACGCCGGAGCCACCCCGGCCGAGATCGCCGGCATGGGCGACGCCAAAGCCACCATCGGCCTTGGCCGCTGGGCCACCGCCGACGCCGTCAACTTCCTGGACGCCGAGTTCAAGGTGCCCGGCCACGTCATGGGCCTGCCCATCGGGCTCAAGGCCACCGACCGCTACGTGGACCTCTTGCGCAAGGTCTCCGGCAAGACCGTGCCCGATGCCATCAACTTCGAACGCGGCCAGGTCGTGGATCTGCTCTCCGACTACAGCCAGTACTTCTACGGCAAGAAAGTGGCCATGGCCGGCGACCCCGACCAGCTCTTGGCCCTGGTGGAATTCTGCATCACCCTGGGCATGATCCCGGCCTACACGGTCACGGGCACCTCTGGTAAGTACTTCGAAGAGCGCATGACCGAGCTGCTCAAGGACGTGCCTTACGACTGCAAGTTCAAGTGCGGCGGCGAAGCCGACATGTACCTGCTCCACCAGTGGATCAAGAACGATCCGGTCGATCTGCTTATCGGCAACACGTACCTCAAGTACGTCGCCCGTGACGAGGACATCCCGCTGGTGCGCCACGGCTTCCCGATCCTCGACCGCGTCGGCCACCAGTACTTCCCGTCGGTGGGTTACTCCGGGGCCATGCGCCTGATGGAGAAGTTCCTGGAAGCGCTCCTGGATCGGCTCGACCGCGACGCTCCCGAAACCCGCTTCGAACTCCAGCTGTAAAGACCGCTCCCCGGTGTGATGTCCTCGCGACGCGACAACCGCGATCACGAGGACGTCACACCGGGACTTTGGAAATCAGCCGGCTGGCACTTGTTGGGATTGTGAAGGGACGCAACACGAGGGAGACGTAGGGAACATGGAAAAGCCGCAATACCTGATCAACGTCTGCGCGAGCTTTCGCGTCAAGGGCGAGGCCAAGGGCATCTGCCACAAAAAAGGCTCGCACAATCTGCTGGGCTACATGGAAGAAGGCATTCTCGACCGGGACATCGACGCCCGGGTGGTGAGCACGGGCTGCCTCAAGCAGTGCGAGGACGGACCGGTTGTGGTGGTTATGCCCAACAACTGGTGGTACAAAGAGATCGACAGCGAAGACAAGGTGGATGAGATTCTCGACGCCCTGGAAAACGGGGAAGCCTGCGAGGACCACCTGTTCACGTAGAGCCGGTTTGCCAACCGCTTGGATTGGACTCCCATACGGTAGCCGCCCCGCTGTTCACGGACCCAGCGGGGCGGCTTTTTTGCGGTGAATTTTCCGTCTGGCTCTAGAAACTGTAGCCGAGGGTGAGCTATGGTGGGTATGCCCAACAACTGACTGAACAAAGCGATCGACAGTGAAGACAGAGCGGGTGCGTTGGCTGACGCCTTGGAAACGGGGAAGCTTGCGAGGATCACCAATTTATTGAGGGCTGGTTGGCCGACTGGTTGAATGGACTTCCAACGGCTGCCGCCTTGCTGTTCATGGATTCAGCGGGGCGGCCTTTTGTTGTAATCAACCAACTCTTGAATATGGAAACACATTTTTAATCTGATACGCTAAAAATTTCCCTTTTGACGACGCTTCCATAAGAGCCATAAAAACCTCTTCAGGAACGTTATAATACTGATAAATAGAGCCGTTTTGAAACTCAACCTCTAGTGTTTGAGAAGAAGAATCATACCCCACCGACTGAACACTGCTCGACGTCACAAAATGTCTGTTCATATCAACCTCTTTATTTACATCTTGATCATCAACAGCACGCCGAACTGAACCAAGACTCTGAGATTGAAAATATGGCGATTGCGCACGCCATGACGCAACAACTCTCTCATAATCTTCTTTTATGCTTGAAATACTCCACTTCTCCGAAACAACTGGGTCGCTACTGCTCGGAAGTTTATCAAGCGGAGGAAGATTAACTCTACAGCGCAAAGGCAATCTTGCAGCCTCACCCGTAATAATTGCCTCACCAGTTTTGAGAACTGGCAGCAACTCCATCAAATTAGACAAGTTATCTGGCATAGTACTTTGTACTTTTGTTCGATCCGTTGCATTTGAGAGGCGCAAAGCTATACTCGTCCCGCATTGCGACAAAATAGTTTCATCAATCTCCGAAGGCCTTTGACTAACAATCATTGCCCCAATTCCGTACTTTCTACCTTCTTTAACAATCCTTTGAACAATTGCCTTAGCAGAATCATCGATTTCTTTTGTTAAATACCTATGCGCTTCCTCCATAACAACCAACAAAGGACGATCAGTTGCACCCTCACTTTTGTATCGACTCCAAAACATTGCATCATATATTATTCTCAATATCGCACCAACAAGTCTTATAAGAACAACACTAGGTACTCCAGACAAGTCTAATATCGTAATTGGAGCAGAATTTCCAAGCCAACATTCGAGCAATTCTGGCAAGTCTTTATTGACAGTGCCATCCAGCCCAGGCTCCCAGTCACCTGGATGCAACAAAAAATCATACCGCTTATCTAACAGCCTAGACCTCATGATATTAAGCTGTCGCTTATATCCACCAGCCGCTTGATTTATAAAAGGCCCTTTGCTGCCGAGTCCATGTTTTTTGTATTGAGGCGCTATCAATTTAGAAGGGTTGCCTTCACTCAATAGCGCCGGCTCATCTCTATTTTGCCCTTCATACGTTCGCAACTCTGGATCTATTAATTCGTACCACATTCTTTTCAAACTATACGGCAAGGGCGTATCAACGGTAATTGAATCAAAATCAACACCCTGAAAATCACTATTACTAGATGAATCTATTTTAAGTTCAACTATTTTATCAAAAAAATGTGTAATTTTATCTTCAGAAATGCCACCTGTCAAAAAATTAACCAAATCAAACGATTCAAGCGCCCAATAAGGCACAAACAGTTCAGACTCATCCGCATTAGGATTTATGGTAAATATCCTTGCAACATCACGAAGCGCACTAGAGTATTCGCCATGAATATCAATCAAAATTATTCTAGCTCTTGGATAATTACTTTCTTTAGAATCAGATATAACAATAGAGCGCAACAAACTAGCTACTGTCGTTGACTTACCTGAACCTGTCGACCCAACGACAGACGAATGTCGTGACACAATCTTATTTAAATCAATCTTGACAACAATATTTTCGGCACTTGAAAGTCTTCCTATCGGGACCTGATCTATCGAAACATTTCCATATATTCTTCCAAGATAGTCTTCTGTAACCAAATGGACTTCATCATTAACATTAGGATACTGACTAATTCCACGCTCAAACGTATTACCAATCGACTCGCCGACCAACTGAACCGTCATCCAACGATTTACGTCTTCATTAACGATTGCTACCGAAGAAGGAATGGCACTAATACCAACTTCAGACACTATCCCATAAAGATCTTGATAGCCCAATGGAACCCTAACAAAACTACCAACCTGCCCAATTCTATAAGCACTCCCATTTATAATTGCATGACCAGATGCGACGACTTCTGACAGCTTAACAGTAATTGTCGCACCAGAAACAGACAATACATTCCCCAAGAATGTAGATGATGTATTATAAATTTCGATCATAAATTATCAATCCTGCCATACGGCTTCAAAGATCAATCGGAAACCCCTTGCACTTCGAATGCCGGCAAACTAACTTCGACTTTTACTTGTTCAGTCTGCGCTGCAGTAAAAAACTTCGCAAAATAATTAAAATCTCCTAAAACAAAATGCCCATCTTCACTTTCACCCATGGTTTTCCAATAAGTAGAACGAATAAACCTCCACTCTTTTGAAGGCAAATCTCCTGGCTTCCAAGGAGCCGGAACGCCGAAAATAATTGCTTCATCACGCGAATACACGCTTAAGTTTGGTCTGCGGCATGCAATTTCGACTACAGCATCTTCATTCTTGATATTTCCAAACTGAAAAGCAAATACACTCGCAGAAGGATTCGCGGACAACGACTCTTCAATCGTTGAAGAAATATGAGCGTCCCTAAAAGAAAATCCACAGGCCAACAATAATGTATCAGGGGTCATCAAAAAAACTTTCAAACGCTCAAGCAAAGATGCATAAGGCAATTTTTGAATTTTACCGTACTTTAAATGCTCAGGGTAAATTAGTTCGCTAGCTGAACTTCCACCCATCCTCACAACAGAACCTTCGCTATTTGTGCTCCAACCGAGAGAACCATGCATTTTCCACAACCTTACCCACCTAGTGGGCAAGTCGTTATTTGCAACACTCGGTGGATCAAAAAACGGCTCATTTGATCCAACAAAACCATCAAAATAAGCCAATTGAACACTCTCAAGAGCCTGTTCAAACAATGTGTCATAATTTGTCGTAAATATTTCTATTGGATGAGGACGATCTACACCACCTATCCATGACACCAATGTCGTGTAAGGATTTTGGTTTTTAGGGAGACTGACATTAACCTGGCTTCCGATTATTTTACAAATTTTAGTTGCTATTTCTCCATATGAATCACCATTACACCCGTGCATACAATTACAATTCAAAACCTCTGACAATAATCTTATTCTAGTAAGCAATCTTTCTATATTACTACCTTCTCCAATTTCTTCTTGTATTATTTTCAACACGACATTTGACTCACCAATTGTTTCAAAAACAACTTTTGTGAGTCCTTCAACATTCTGAATCAGCGGAAAACCACCATTTTCAACAATAGAATTACTTTCATTAACTCTTATTCCATAAGGCGCACCGGCACCAATTAATATCCCAATCCTTTTTCGACCTTGTGAAATTATCTGCCGGAGATCATTCATATATCTATCTGGATTATGAAATGACGACCTCATAATTCCTCTTATATTATTTTGTAATAATGTTCCGAGTCGCATCTACTCCAATCGACAACATCCGACGCTGAAAGTCTCATTCTTTCAAAGCCATACACATCCTCCAATGATTTTATAGAAATATAAATTACACCATCATGAATTTAACAGCAACATAAATTATATTTAAAAAGCTCGCGCTCCAGAATCTGATAGCCGCGATAGCCCGGCAGCGCCGAGGTCTCGGCCACGCCCGTGGCGTAGAGATGCGCCATGAAGCCGTCGCGATGGCGACGCGGCAGGGTGCATTTCCATTCGCGGGCGATCATGACAGCCGCTCCACGTCCACACGGGCTTCGTAATACGGCGTGCCCTCGCCCACCGCGCTGACCATGTCCGGGATGAGGCGGTTTACGCCCTGGCCGTGGGAGAGCCAGCCGCCACGACCGCAGGACACGACATCAGCCCGCGACGTCTCGTCGTGGCGCACGGTCACGGTCAGTTCGCCAAGCGCACTGACGAGCCGGGCCGGCGAACCGTCGGCGATGCCCAGCCGCGTGGCCGCTTCCGACGCCATGGCGATTTCCAGCGGCCCCGAGTCATAGCCCGGCTCGCGCTCGGAACACAGGTGATCGACCGGGCCGACGGTGAGCAGCGTGAAGGGATAGCGGGCGGCGTCGCGGCAATCCTCGCAGGCCGTCACCTCAGTGAGCAGCTGAAACCGTCCGGTTGGCGTGTCGAACCGGCCGTCGGCCCAGGGGACCATGGGCGCGTCCGGGATGCGCACCGGCCCCTTCCAGAGGTCGTCCCAGGCCACGCCTTTTTCCAAAAGCGGCCGGATGAGCAGCCGCAGCCACTCCTCCTCGGTCTTGACGTACTCCCCGGCAAAGGGAAACCGCCGGCCAAGGTCCATGAAGATGTCGAACTGGCTGCGGCACTGTCCGGGCGGAGAAACGGCGCGCACCAGCGGCCCGACGTAGTTGTGACCAAAGCTCGCCACCAGATCGCGCTGCTCGTAAAACGCGGCGCAGGGCAAAAACAGGTCGGCGTCCTCGGCCGTGTCGTCGAGGAAAAGATTCATGTGGACCACAAAAGGCACACGGTTAAGCGCCTTGGCCACGAGGTCGGAATTCGGGGCCATGCAGACCGGATTGGCGGCGGTGATGACGGCCATTTCCACCGGCGGGTCCTTGGCTTCGAGGATCTCCCGGCCGATTAGCGGCATGAGCAGCTTTCGCCGGGGCGGATGCAGACTCTCGCCCCACAGGTCCGGGTCGTAAGGCCCCCACTCCTCGAAGCCCTGGGACACGCCGCCGCCGGCCAGGCCGATGTTGCCCGAGACCGCGCCCAGGGCGTCCACGGCGCGCACCATCTCATGCCCCAGCGTGAAGCGGTGCAAGCCCCAGCCGAGCATGGTGGCCGTGGGCTTGCCCTGGGCGTAGGCCTCGGCCAGAGCGGCGACGCTGGACAAGGGCACGTCGCAGGCGGCGACCAGCTCGTCCATGCTCCACCGGGCCAGCAAGGCCAGGTAGCCGGCCAGATTGTCGGCCCGGGTTTCGAGAAAGGCGCGATCCTCCCAGCCGGCCTCGATGATGCGCTTGGCCACGGCCAAGGCCAGGAAGGCGTCGCGGCCGGGCCGGGGCTGTACGAGCAAATCGGCCAGAGCGGCGGATTCGCTTTGGCGCGGATCGATCAGCACGATGCTGGCTCCGCGCTCCCGGGCGGCGCGCAGATGCGGCATGAGCCCGAACTGGGTGGCGGCGGGATTTCTGCCCCACAAGACGATGGTGCGGGCGTTTTGGAGGTCCAGGGGATCGTGGGAGACGCGGGGGCCGTAGTCCAGGCCCTGGGCGGCGTAGCCCGTGCCGCCGCACAGTGTGCCGCGAAGGGTGGTCACGCCGCCCAGGTGCGCAAAAAACCGGGCGTTGACGATTTTGAGCGCCGTGCGTTCGCCAAAGCCCATGTAGTACAGGATCGACTCCGAGCCATGGCGGGCCACGCAATCCTTGAGGCGCTCAGCCATCTCGTCCAGGGCGTCATCCCAGGAGACCGGCGTCCACTGGCCGGCCACGCGCCGCAGCGGCGTGGTCACCCGCTTGTCGCTGTTCATGCGGCGCAGGAAGCCCGGCGTCTTGCGGCAGGCCGTGCCCCGGTTGACGGGATGGGCGGGGTTGCCGGTCAGTTTGACCACCCGGCCGTCCCGGACATGGGCGATCAAACCGCAGGCGCTGGGACAGTCGCGGGTGCAGGTGGCGACCACGGGCGTGGTCGCGCCCGGGGCGGCGGGAACATCGGAACGGGCGGGGTCCTGGGCCATGCGTCCTCCTGGCGTCGGGCAAGTCGAAATGACGCGGCAAAGACTCGACTTTATCCCCGGCCGTGATCGTCGGCAACCCCGGCACAAGGCCGTTTCCGGCCCCGAAGGCAGGCTTTGGTTTGATATAACGGACGGCTCGCCGCAGCGCCGCCGGGGCAAAGCCCTGCCGCAAGCGGAGGCCGGGCGACTCTAGCGGCCGATTTCCGGCAGATTGGCCACCGGCAGGCTCAGGACGAAGCTCGTGCCCTGGCCCGGGGCGGACAGCACCTCCACCCGGGCTTTGTGGCGCTTGAGGATGCCGTGAACCAGGGCCAGCCCTTGTCCGGTGCCCTTGCCCACGGGCTTGGTGGTGAAAAAGGGATCGAAGACGCGCTGGCGCACCTCCTCGGACATGCCCGGGCCGTCGTCAGCCACGGCCAGCTCCACCATGGGGCCGTTTTGTACGGCCCGGATGTCGATATGCCCCTTGCCGCCCGTGGCGGCGTGCTGTTCTTCGATGGCCTGGGCGGCATTGACGATGATGTTGAGCAACACCTGATGGAGGTCGCCGGGCACGAAAAGCACCGGCGGCAAATCTTTGTCGATGTCCAGGCGCACGTCGGCGGCAAACTTCCAGGCCCCGCGCGACACGGCCAAAGTGTCGGCCACGGCCTGCCCCACATCCACGGCCATGGGCAGCTCGCTTCCGGGATGGGAAAAGCGTTTCATGGACGAGACAATGCCGGTCACCCGGTCCAGGCCTTCCCGGGATTCGCGAATGGCGGACGGGGATTCCTCAAGCAGAAACCGCAGTTCCTCGTCGGCCAGCATCCGGGCCAGTTCCTCGGTCAGGCACAGGTCGCCCTCGGCGTCGAGCGCGGCGGCGGCCAGGCCGTCCAGGGTCTCGATGAGGCGGCCGAAAGCGTTGGCCAGAAATTCCAGATTGCCCAGCACATACTGCACGGGCGTATTGATCTCATGGGCGATGCCGGCGGCCAGCTGGCCCAGGGATTCGAGCTTGAGGGCGTGGGCGAGCTGGCGCTCCTGGGCCTTTTGGCCGCTGACGTCGACCATGTTGACCACGACTTCGTCGATGCCGCCGTCCGGAGCGAAAAGCGGCGCGGCGCTGACCGACAAGAACCGCCGGCCGCCGCCGGGACGGGCCACGGAAAGGGGGATGTCGTAGACCGGCTTGCCCGTGGCCAACACCTGGGAAAAGGGATGGTCGGCCCGGGCCAGGGGACGACCTTCGGCATCGGCCGCGCCAAACCCGGCGTCGTCGAACACGTTTCCCGCCAGGGCGCGCTGCTGCAATTCCAGAATGGCCGCGGCCCGGGGGTTGCTGAACACGATGGCCCCGTGGCGATTGAAGCGCAGCACCCCGCCGGGCAGGGCGTCCATGAGCAGGGCGGAAAATTCGCGCTCCCGGGCCAGGGCCGCCTCGGCCCCAAGCCGGCTGAGGGTGCGCCCCAGGCGCTGGGCCACGAGCAAGGCCAGCTCGGCCTCGTCGTCGTGAAAGACAATGTCTGGTTGCTGGGGATCGGGCGTTTCGTAATGCATTTCCAAAGCAGCCTCGGGCTGGGCCGAGCCGGCCAGGGGAACGCGCAGGCTGTGGGGGCAAGGGCGAAAGCCGGGCGTCTCGAAGGCGGCTCCGTCGACCAGCAGCCGGGCGTGAGCCGCATCGGGACGGCGCATGGCCGGCGGCAGCAAGGCGATGACGTCTTTATAGAGGCGGCTTCGCGGCTGGCCGAACCGTTGGATCACGGCGTGAACCTTGGAAAGACAGTCCAGAGCGCTTACTCGGCGGGAAAGAGCAGCGGTGGCTTCGGCCAGGGCCGCCTCCTGGCGCTCCCGACACTGCGCCAAGGCGCAGCAGTCGGCCGCCTGGCGAAAAAGCTCCAGGAGCTTGCCCAGGCGGGCGGCCAATTCCGCCGGCCCGACCGGCTCTCGGATCACCTCGTCGGCCACGCCAAGAGCGGCGGCAACGGCCGCGTCGTCAGCACCGGACGGCAGCACGGCCAGCACCGGAAATCCGGCCGCGCCGGCTTCGATTTTTCGGGCGGCCACCGCCGCGCCGTGCAGGGCCAAAAGCCCGGCCTCGGCCGCCAGCGCATCAAGGTCGGCGGCCAGGGGCAGCCCGGGGACAAGGACGCGGGCGTCATGGCCAAGGGCCGACAGCCGCGCGCCCAGGCCGGCTTCACCAAGCCGCCGACCGGTTTCTTCCCAAATGCCGATTGCGCCCATTGTGGTTCTCGCTCCCTTTTCCTGGCACGTCGCTTTCTCCGTCTACCACCGCCAAGGCGGCATGGGAAGACTTGGGCGCAACCGGCCATTGCCTTGGCCGGCCGGTTTCCGTATGACCTTGCAGTATCGGCTCATGCGCCTTTTCCCGACAAAGGAGTTCCGCCATGATCGCACTGTCCGTCGTCCTCGGCGTCGCCCTGCTCCTTGGCCTCTACGGCATCGCCCTCTACAACGGCCTGATCCGGGGCCGCAACCTGGCCGAGGAAGCCCGCAGCGGCGTTGATGTTCAACTCAAACGCCGGGCCGACCTCATCCCCAATCTGGTTGAAGCCGTCAAAGGCTACATGGGCCATGAACGCGGCGTGCTGGAATCCGTGACCGGCCTGCGCACGAAAATCCAGAACACTGCCGAGGAAGCCGCCCGCTACCGCCTGGAAGGCGAACTCACCCAGGCTCTAAGCCGTTTTTTCGCCGTGGCCGAAGGCTACCCCCAACTGCGGGCCAGCGAGAATTTCACTTCTCTGCAACAAGATTTGGCCGCCATTGAGTCGGAGCTGCAGCTCGCCCGACGCTACTACAACGGCGCGGCCCGGGAGCAAAACAACCGCTCCCAGACGTTTCCGGCCAATCTGCTGGCCTCGTCCATGGGCTTTGGCCCCCTGCCCTATTTCGAAATCGAGGACCCGGCCGACCGCGCCGTGCCACGCGTGAGCTTCGACGCCGGAGCCGGCTCGTGAACCGGGCGGCCTCCCGGCCAGGCAGCTTTGGCCTATCGTCCCCGGGAGCAAGGCGTGTGGCGGCCGGCCGACAAGCCTTTGGACACAAGGCTTTTTCGCGCAGACTCCGCGCGTTTTGCTCGCGCGGCGTCCTGCTGGCGGCCCTGGCCTTACTGGTGGTCCTAGCCGGCCCGGCCGCCGCCCAGACCGAACGCATCCTGTCCTTTGACAGCCAGGTGACCATCGCCGCCAACGGCGACCTTACCGTGGTCGAGACCCTGCGCGTCATGGCTGCCGGCCAGTCCATCCGTCAGGGCATCGTGCGCGAATTCCCCACCCGCTACGACATGCCCGGCGGCAAGACCGTGACGACGGGCTTCAAAGTTCTACGTGTGCGCCGCGACGGACGCGGCGAAGACTATCATACCGAGACGGCCGGCAACGGCGTCAAGGTCTACATGGGCAAAAAGGGGCGACTGCTCGACCCTGGCGAACACACCTATGAGCTGACCTATGCCACCGACGACCAGATCGGGCAGTTCGCGGACTTCGACGAACTCTACTGGAACGTCACCGGCAACGGCTGGCGGCTGCCCATCGATCAGGCTTCAACCACGATCTTCCTGCCGCCCGGAGCCCAGCCGGGACAGTGGGCCGCCTACACCGGTCCGGCAGGGGCCAAGGGCCGGGATTTCACCGCCCATACCGGGCCGGGCACGTTTTTTTGCCAAACGACCAAGCCTCTGCCGCCAGGTTCGGGCCTGACCGTGGCCGTGAGCTTTCCCAAGGGCTTTGTCACCCTGCCCACGCCAACCGAGCGCATCCTGACAAGCCGGGCCTTTCACCTCGCCGCCGCCGGACTGGTGGTGGTGACGGTCTTTTTCGTCGTGGCATGGCTCCTCGTCGGCCGAGACCCGGCCAGGGGCGTCACTATCCCGCTTTTTTCGCCCCCGGACGGAGTCAGCGCCCCGGGAGCCCGTTTCCTGCGACGCATGGGCTATGACGACAAGACCTTCGCCGCCGGAGTGGTGGAAATGGCCGTGGCCGGCGGTGCCGTCATCGAGGATGACGACGGAACGTACATCGTTGGGCGAGGCAAGAAGCGCTTCCCCCAGAATTCCTGGCAGGCCGGCCTCATCGACGCCCTGCTTGGCGGCGCGCCGGCCGTGCGCCTGGAACAAGAGAACCATCAGGCCGTTCGGGCGGCGCAAAAAGCCCTTCGGGATGACCTCAAGGACCGTTACGAGGGCAGCCATTTCCAGGTCAATCGGGTGTATTTCCTTGTCGGCGTGGCGCTTTGCCTGCTGGTTTTCGCCCTGGTCGCCCTAAACGCCGACGAACCGGAGATGGCCGGCATGACCCTGGCATGGCTTGGCGTGTGGAGCTTTGGCGTGGCCGCCCTGACCATACGCGCCATGCAAGCCTTGGCCAAGGCCAAGGCCCGGCCGCGCTTTCTGAGCATCGTCGGCGCGGCGTTTGCTTGCCTGTTCGCCCTGCCCTTCGTCCTTGGCGAGCTGGCCGCCCTGGCGTTCCTTTCCATCGCCGTCTCCTGGCCGGCGGCCGCCTGCCTGGCCGCCATCGCCGTGGAAGCCGCGATCTTTCGCCGCCTGCTCAAGGCCCCAACCAAGGCCGGCCGGAGGGTCATGGACGCCCTGGAGGGCTTTCGGCTCTATCTCCGCGTGGGCGAGGGCGAACGCCTCAACCTGCTCACGCCCCCGGAACGCACGCCCGAGCTTTTCGAGCGTTACCTGCCCTACGCCCTGGCCCTGGACGTGGAAAACGACTGGGCCAACCAATTCGCCGACGTGCTGGCGCGGGCGGCGGCCGAGGGCTACCAGCCGGTCTGGTACGTCGGCCAGGGCTGGAGTTCCGGCGACTTCGGCGGTTTCGCCGGCGACCTCGGCTCGGGTTTTTCCTCGGCCATCAGTTCCTCATCCACAGCCCCGGGATCGTCTTCCGGTTCAGGCGGCGGCGGGAGCTCTGGCGGCGGCGGAGGAGGAGGCGGAGGAGGAGGCTGGTAGCCGGCGCGAGAAAGCAGCCGATCCTGCCGGCGCGCGGCAACGTTGCGTCCCGCGCCCGGAAACGCCATGCTCCCTTTGCCGCAACAGCAACTTGCAGCCCCCTTTGTTATTTTCGAAAAGCATCACGCTTGGCCGATGCGGCCGCGACAGGCCGACGCTGCAATCAGACACGGCGCTCGACTGCTCCGGAAACGGGCGGGGCAACCACGGACATTGCGAAGGAACATAAATGCCAGCGGGAATTGTTGCTGTGTAAATCATGGCGACGGCATCCTCTGCACCGGCACAGCAACGGCCGCCAAATCGGCCTCGCCGAACTTCCGCTTTTTCCCTTGGTTTTGCCGCCGACGCATGGTAGCTTTTTAAAGCACGACAATTCCCGCTCTTTCTTGGCCTCCAGGCTCGGCATCATGCTTTTCCCGGCCCGGATCGCGTGCAAGACAGGCGCACTTTATCCCGACTACCGAGCGCAGCATGGAAACGCCGAACATCTCCGTCGCCATCCTCACCAACAACCTGCATCATGCCGCCCGAGACAAGAAGTGCTGTCTTGATCTCAACATCAAAAACGTCATCGTCTCCGACGAACTCGACGATCTGCTTGATCCCATCAAGGAAGACGCCGTTCAGGTGGTGCTCATAGACGCCGCCGTCAAGGGCATGGACGGGGCCAGCTGCCTGCGCGCCCTGCGCCGGGCCACCCGTTCCAAGCTCCTGCCCGTCATCATGGTGACCACCGAAAGCGGCCTGCAAAACGTGGTCAAGGCTATTGCCGCCGGCTGCAACGGCTACGTCATCCGGCCCTATTCCATGACCACCCTGGAGCGGCATCTGCAAATGGCCCTGGATACCACCAGCGTTGACGAGGTGGAAGTCGAGCAACTGCAGACAGCTCAAGAACTGGTGCAACAAGGCCGCTTCGACGAGGCGTTGCAGGAATTTTCCGAGATCGTGGAAGAGGAAAACGAATCCGCCGTCTGGTTCAACAAGGGGATGGATTACCTGCACCGGCAAAAATACGGCAAGGCCATCGTGGCCTTCAACAAGGCTCTGGCCTTAAACGCCATGTACGCCGAGGCCTATCAGGGCATGGCCCATGCCTACAAAGGCAAGGGCGACGACGCCAGCTACCGGGCCTATCTCGACAAATCCGCCGAGATACTGGCCCTCCAGGACCGCCTGGCCGAACTCAAGGAACTCTTCGCCGAGATCCTCCAAGCCAACCCCGACGCGGTCAACCCCTACAATTCGCTGGGCATCGATCTGCGCAAGCGCGGCGATTACCCCGGCGCCCTGCACGCCTACACCCAAGCCCTGACGCTCACGCCCAAGGACGAAAACCTGCACTACAACATCGCCAAGGCCTGCATTTTCGCCAAGGACTACGACCGCGCCATTTACCATCTGGAACAGGCGATCGGCCTTCGCGATCCCTTCCCCGAGGCCGCGAAACTTCTGGCCAAGCTGCGCGCCAAACAATACGACGGCCTCGCCCAAGCCCCGCAAACGACCGCACCCGACGCCGGCCAGGCCGCCCTGGCCATGGACGTCTAAGCGCCAGGCCGCGCCCATGAGCCAGGAAAACCGGATCAACGGCATCTTTTCACTCAAAACCGCCGTCACGGTGGGTTTTGGCGTCACCAAACGCACCGCCCAGTCCGAGACCTACTGGTTCGTCAAGGAAATTGAGGACAACGCTTTCGACGTCCAAAGCCTGGACATGGATTTCAAGCGCCAGGGCGCGCCCTTTCGCATCACCCGGGAGAAACTTTTCGAGGACTATCACCTGGAGCCGGACCTGAGCTATCGCCTGCTCAGCCAACCCCTGCTCGTTGGCGACCACTACCGGGCGTCCAACAAGCCGGCCAGCGCCGAGCAGGAATACCTCAAGATCAAGCGCATCGACGAGGACAACATCCGGGCCAACTTCGGTCTGGGGTTGGTCTATCTGGCCATGGACAAGACCGAGAAGGCCTCCTACATCTTCGACCGTCTGGTGCGCATCGAGGAAGCCTTCGAGCCGCGCCACAAACACCTGTTCAACGAGTTCGGCATCAACCTGCGCAAAAAGGGCCTGTTTGACGAGGCGCTCAAGTACTATTTCCGGGCTCGCGAACTCTCCCCCGCCGACGATCATTTGCTGCTCAACATCGCGCGCGTCTACTACGAGCAGCACAATCTGGCCGAGGCCGAAAAGACCGCCCGGGAAGCCCTGGCCATAAACCCCGATCTGGCCGAAGCCAAAAGGCTCCTCGAACGCATCTGGGACACGCCGCCGCGCATCGAACTGCCGCCCATCAAAATCTGAGTCGGGGCAGCTTGCCTGCTCCTCGGCCCGTCCGGGCGTGGCGAACTGACGCATTGCCCACGCACCTCCCACGCCGCATTCCCGGGTTTAGGCCGCATCTTTTTGGCCTATGGCCTGCCCTTCATCTTTCAGACCTTCCGGGCGCAAGGCGCTGTTCGCACGGCCCCTTGCACCCCAATCGGCCGAAATCCGCGGCCGGAACAGCCAGAGGCCGCAACCATCCCGCCTCTTCCCGACCAGGGCCGCCTACCCTGGCGTATGCCCCTCCCCGCCCGCTGCCGGGCCATCCAGGCCCAGGGCCTGTTCGCACAGCACCTTGCGCCCGGACCGGGCCAAAAGGCCGGCCAGTTCGTCACGGCCGGGCATCCGGCTGCGGCCCAGGGCGGCCAGCCGGCGGTCCAGCTCCCCGGCGGCCACGAAATAGGCCCGAACCACGGCCATGAGGTCGCGCAGGCCGGCCAGACGTGACAGCCAGCCCAGGCCTTCGGCGTAGACGATGGCCGAGGCGGCCTGGGCTGCGGCCACGGCATGGAGATAGGCCGCCGGAGCCACTGCAAAGAGCTGTCCCAGGTGGCGCGCCGCCACCAGCGGCGGGCAGTGGGCGGCGATAAGGGCGGTCAACAGCGGATCGTGGGCGATGTCGGCCACGGCCGGGGCTTGACGGGCCATGGCTTCGCTTAAGGCATCCTTGAGGGCCGTAATTTCGAGCGACGCCTCGCGGCTTAAGGCCACCAGCCCCGTCGTGCCTCCGCGACGGCGGCGTTCCCGCAGCAGCAGCCCGGCCTCGTTTCGGGCCTTGCGGCCAAGGATCACCAGCACTTCCTCGACATAGCGGCCATGGCAAGCGGCCAGTTCCTCCTCGGTCATGGCCATGCCGGCCAGGATTTCGTAGGACGAGCAGATGACTCCGGCCTTGTTGGCCGAAGGGCCAGGCGCGATAAGCACCCCGGCTGCCTCCAGGCCCCGGCGCGCGCCGGAGGTCAAAAAGAGATTGGCCCCCTCGATGACGACCCGGGCCGAGGGATGGCCCGTTTCGTCGCAAAAGGCGCTCCAGTTGGCGTCGTTTATGGTGTCCGGGCGGCCGCCGGCCGGGATGAAGAGGTCGGCCGTGACGGTGTTGTGCAGGCTGGCCCGTGCCTTGGCGCCCTCTGCCGTGTTGGCGGCCAGGACAAAGGCTTCCGGGCCGGACAGCCGGGCCGGGTCAAAGCCGGTGATGGAGGTTTCGGCGGCCACCAGCCGGGCCAGCTCGGCCGGGTCCAGGCCGGCCGGATCGTAGGCCGCGCCGTGGCCGTCGCTGATCGCCAGCACCTTGGCCCGGTCGCCGTAGCGGGCAAAGAGCTGGATCAGGGCGTTGCCGGCCACGTCCCCGGCCGGGCCGCCGGTCAGCTTGACCGTAAACTTCTGGCGGTCGGGGTCGATGCCGGCCTCGCGCAAAAAGGCGTCGGCGAATTCCAGCACGCCAAGGCTGGTGACGCCGTAGCGTTTGTGGTTGATCCCCCCCTCGGGCTTGGAGCTCATAAACGCCCGGGGCCAGCCGTAGCCGCGTTTGGCGGCCCGGCGCACGATCCAGCGGATGTGGTCCGGGGTGATGCCTTCGTCCGGGCCGAGATAGACGAGTTCGGGCCGGCCCAGGTAATCGACCACGCCAGGCAGCGTATCGGTCGTCTCGCCGGGCACGAGCAGATCAAGCAGCCCGTCCACGGCGCTTTTGAGGGCCAAGGTAGGGTCGGCACCGGGATCAAGGAGCAGCACGGCTTTGGCCCCGCCTTCGGGGATGTCCTTGTTTTTGAGCTGCTGGGATTCGGCCAGATGCTTGGCCTCTTCGTAGAGCCGGCCGGATTCCAGTTCGAGCTGGGCCCAGGTCCGGGTCCGCACCAGACGCACTCCGCCCCGGGCCATCTCGCGGTAGCGCACGTGGAAGCCGCGCATTTTCGGGCCGGCAAAGAAAAAGAGCGCATGGGGCAGGTGCTCCCCGGGCGGGGGGGGTGAACCGCTGATCGCCTCGATGACGCCGGGGTCGAGACGGAAAGCCAGACCGAAACGGTCGGCCAGATAAAAGTTCGTGCGCAGCACATGCCGCCAAAGTTCGATGACGGCGGCGAACACCTGCCGGGCCAGCTCGTCGTCGAGGCCGTCCAGGACGGCTGCGGCCAGCGGCGCATCGTCCGCCTCCCGATGGCGGGGCGGCAACTGCGGATCGAATCGGGCGGCGAAAACGTCCAACAGCGCCCTGGCCCGGGCCGGGTGGGCGAGAAGGACGCTTTGCACGTTGTCCATGGAAAAGGCGTAGCGGTTTCGGGGCAACAGGAATTGCCGGGCGCATTCGCAGCCGGCTCCGAGCAGTTCGACTTCCTCCGGAGCAAACCCGTGCTGCGAAGCCAGGATGGCCAGGGGCTGATCCTTGGCCGGCAGGTTCCACTTGACCCGGCGCAGGAGCAGCCGCAGCCGTTTCCAGGCCGCGTCGGCCGGGTCCAGGGCCTGGCCGTTCCTGGAAACATAGAGGCTGATGACCGACAGATCGCCGCCGGCCAGGACAAACCGGTCGGTATAGCCGCGCAGGATGGACAGCCCCTCGGATAAGACGGTCTGGGCCACTTGTAGGAGCAGCCCGGACCGGGGCGGTTCGCGCATGGCCACGACGAGCCGGCTCTCGGAAGCGTCGGCCAGCAAATGCAGCTCCACCCGCACGCCGTCGCGGCCGTCGAGTTCCCGGGCCAGGGCGAAATGTCGGGCGGCTCGCAGGGGGTCGAACTTCTCGACGTAATCGGCCGGCGCGCCGCCGAGAAAGGCGGTGAAGGCCTGGCGAAAGCGGGGATCGAGATGCCCCCCGGCCGTCATGGCGGCCACGGCCCGGCGCATGGCCGGGCTTTTGGGGGCCACCGGCGGCTGGGGGTCCAGCAGGAAAGTGTCCAGGCGCAGCCGGCCGTCCAGGGAGGCGTAGAGCCGCGAGGTGCGGATGTTGTCGGCCGCGCGCTCGGCCAGATGGTCGAGGAGGCAGGAGCCGTCGGCCGGGGCGATGCGGGTCAGCCGGGTGCGGGTGGCGTCCCAGAGGGTGGCGGACTGCCCGCCGGTCAGCACCTCGCCGGAGATGAGAGCGCGCAGATGTCGGGCCTGCTCGGCGGCGTCGTGGGTGCGGAAATAGTAGGCCGGCATGTTGGCCGCGAACCAGGGAGCCAGTTCGCTCACCTGGCGGCGCAGGTCGCGGTTGACGCTTCGGGTGAGGACGGCGGCGTCGGGCAGGCTGGGCTCGGGCATGGCGGGCGGCTCCTTGGCGAGGGATTTCGGAACATCCTCGTCATGGCCAAAGGTTTGCCAGATGGCAAGGGGACTTGCGCCCGAGGGCGGGCTGCCGTACCCAGCAGGTTTTCGCCACGGAGACGCTGCCATGCCCGCAAAAAACGCCTTCGAGAGCCTGGAAACCGCCCTTTGGCCCACCTTTGCCGCCGCCTTGGCAAAGAGCCGACACGGCGCGGATGTGGAAAAATATTTTGCCTACGCCGTGTTGGAACTGCTCCATGGCGTCCTTGGCCTCGAGGCCGGCGGCTTTGAACTCTTCTACGAAGACATCCGCCTTGATCCCGCCGCACCGGGCGGCTGGAGCCTGGCCCCGCGCCTGGCCGGCCATCCGCCCCTGGCCGCTGCCCTGGCCGGCCCCGATCTGCCGGCCATCCTCAGCCGCCTGTCCCAGGCCGCCGCCGCCCACCTCACCGCCTTCTGACGTCACCGAAGACGGCAACGCCCTCCCTTAACCATTGTTAAGGGCTAGGGGCCTCAGCCCCCGGCCGACAACAAGCCCATTCTCGACGCCCCCCCTTTACCTTTTCTCCAAGTGGGGGGGCTGGGGGCCTCAGGCCCCCAGCCGCCGGAGGCCTCTTCCCCATGCGTAAAGGAACCGAAGAAAAACCGGCCATCACCATACGGCCGGAGGCGCTGCAGCGCTTCCTCTCCCAGGCGTTCGGACCGGACGCGCGTCTGGCCGGGGCTTGCGAGATGGGCGTGGACGACCAGGGCATGAAGGAATTCGGCTACGGCAAGCCGGTATGTCTGGAATTCGAAGCCGGGGGCGAGCTGCGCCGGGGCGTGCTGTCCATCATGCGCGGCGACAAGTACGGCCACCAGTTCTACTGGGACCGGGCCGCTATTCTCATGTTTCAGCACGCCACCTCCGGGGAGATGGAAAAGCATGTGCGGCCCATGGCCCTGGGCTATTTCGACGAGGACGACAACCTCGTGCCCGTGTCTCGGCCCAGGGAATTCTTCATCGTCACCGAGAAGGCCCCGGGCTACGATTATTATCTGGACTTGGACCGCATCCGGAAGACCGGCCTGGAAGCCAGGGATCTGGCCATGGCCCGGGAGTTCGCCCTCTGGCTGGCCCGGGTGCACGGCGCAAAGAAGGACGACGCCGACCTCTATCTGCGCCGCATCCGCAATTTGATCGGCGCGTCGGAGTGCATTTTCGGCCTTGTGGACGCCTATCCCCATCCCTACGACCTGTTCCCGCCCGAGCGTTTTTGCGCTCTGGAAAAACGCGTCATCGACTGGCGCTGGAAGCTTCGGGCCTTCACCCACCGCTTAAGCGACGTCCACGGCGACTTCCACCCCTGGAACGTGCTCATTCAGGAAGACGGCGAGACGCGCGATTTCGCCGTGCTGGACCGCAGCCGGGGCCAATGGGGCGAGCCGGCCGACGATGTGGCCACCATGAGCCTCAACTTCGTGCTCTTTGGCCTTTACGGCGGCGCGCGCCTTGGCGGCGACTTCGAGCGCCTCTACAGGACCTTCTGGGAGACCTATTTGGAGCGCACAAACGATGCGGAGATGCTCGCCGTCATCGCGCCTTTCTACGTCTTTCGGGGGCTGGTGGTGGCCTCGCCCCAGTGGTATCCCGGCCATCCCCAGGCCGTGCGCCAGGGGCTGTTGCGTTTTCTCGAAAACGTGCTGGAAGACGAACGTTTCGATTGGGCCAACTTCAACCGCTATATGGACTGATCCCCATGCCTGCCGCCATTTGGTTCACCGGACTGCCCGGCTCGGGCAAAAGCGCCCTGGCTCGGGCCGTGTGCCACTATCTGACCCTTGCCGGCGGCGACGTGGCGCTGCTCGAACTCGACGACCGGCGCAAGGCCTACTTCCCCAAACCCACCTACAGCGAGGGCGAGCGCGAAAAAGCCTACAAGCTCTTTGCCGAGGAAGCGGCCGGCCTGTACCGGCAAAACACCGGCCTTGTGGTCCTGGACGCCTCGGCCCCGCGCCGGGCCATGCGCGACTACGCCCGGTCGCTCATGCCCCATTTCGCCGAAATCCACGTGCGCTGCTCCCTGGCCACGGCCATGGCCCGAGAGGCCGCCCGGCCCGAAGGCAAGGTCATGGCCGGGCTGTACGCCAAGGCCATGATGCGCAAAGCCACCGGCCGCGACTTCCCGGGCCTGGGACAGGTCATCGGCGTGGACGTGCCCTTCGAGGAAGATCCGGCCGCCGAATGCGTGGTGGACGCCGAACGGCTGTCCATCGAGGAAGGCCGCGACCACGTGCTGGCCTTCCTGCGCGCCTGGCCGCCGGTCTGGGAGCAATAAGGCTTGGGCGCTACAACACCCGCTGCCCCAGGGCCACCTCGCGCTCGGGCGTGAGCAGCACCACGCCGTCTTCGCCATCCACCCCCAGCACCAGCACCTCCGAACGGTAGCCGGCAATGCGCCGAGGCTCGAAATTGACCACCGCCACCACCAGCCGGCCCGGCAAGTCCTCGGCCGCGTACACGCCCGTCAGGCGGGCGCTCGACTGCTTGACGCCAAGCTCGCCGAAATCGACCCGAAGCGCATAGGCCGGCACGCGCGCTCCCTTGAGCGGCTCGGCCGACAGGATGCGCCCCACCCGCATGTCCACCTTGGCGAAATCCTCAAAGGCAATGGTTTCCATGATGCCTCCGCAAAGTCCCCTCCCAGCTGTAACCATCCAGCCGGCGTTGGGCACTTGTCTTGCATAATTTCCGGCCAAGGAGTCACCGATGTCCGACGCCCTTGTTCGTACCTGCCCCGGCTGCGGCCAGACGCTGCGCTTTCCGCCCGATGTCGGCGGCGTGCTTATGGCCTGCCCGGAGTGCGGCCACCGTTTTGCCTCGCCCTTCCGCCTGGCCGCTGCCGCCAAATCTCCGACGCCCCCAGTCCCCCCAGCCGCGCCGGCACAACCGCCAGCCACGCTCACCACCATCAAAATCAACACCCCCGCCGCCCGCGCCGCCGCCAAATACGCGGCCAATAGTTAAGGATCAGAGGAGATGCCTCCGGCGGCCGGGGGGGATAATTCCCCCCGGACCCCCTTGATGGAAATCGACATTGCCGCGGGAGTGTCTGTTTGTCTCCTCAATCCCGGTCTGAACCGACGGGCTGGCTTGGCGGATGGGTTTGGGCTAGCCTGTCGCCATGGACGCCGCCCTTGTTGCCGGCCTGCGCGCCGCAAAACCCATGTGTTTCGTCAATCCCGGCCGTCGGCCCGTGGCTGAGGTCCGGGACACATTGCCCGTCACCCTGGCCGACATTGAAGCGGCGCGGGACCGGTTCGACCGATTCGCGCCGCTTTTGGAACAGCTGTTTCCCGAGCTTGCGCCGGCCGGAGGCGTGGTCGAATCGCCGCTTCTGTCCGTGCCGGGCCTGGCCCGCCGACTCCATGAGGCCGGACTGCCCGAAACCGATCGGGTGCTCCTGGCCGCCGACCATGCCCTGCCCGTGGTCGGCTCGGTCAAGGCGCGCGGCGGCCTCCACGCGGTCTTGTGCGTGGCCGAGCGTCTGGCCCTGGCCGAAGGGCTGCTGGCCGGCCCCGGCGACGACTGCCGCCGGTTGGCCGAACCCGCCGCCAAGGGCTTTTTCGCCGGCCATACCCTTTCCGTCGGCTCCACCGGCAACCTGGGCCTGTCCATCGGCGTTTTCGGCCGGGGCCTGGGCTTTGCCGTCGTGGTCCACATGTCGGCCGAAGCCAAGGCCTGGAAAAAAGACCGCCTGCGCGCCGCCGGGGCCGTGATCGTCGAGCACGCCGGGGATTACGCCGCCGCCTGCGCCGTTGCCCGGGCCGAGGCGGCCGGCGACGACCGTCTGCATTTCATAGACGACGAAAATTCCATTGCTCTCTTCACCGGTTACGGGGTGGCCGGCCTGCGGCTGCCGGCCAAATTGGCTGCTGCCGGCCTGACCGTCTCACCGGATGCCCCGCTGTGCCTGCACCTGCCCTGCGGCGTGGGCGGCGCGCCGGGCGGCATCGCCCTGGGGGCGCGTCTGGCCCTTGGCGAGGCCGCCTTGGGCTTTACCGTCGAGCCGACCAAGGCCCCGGCCGTGCTCTTAGGATTGGCCACCGGCCGCCATGCCGGCATCGACGCTCGGGAATTGGGCCTGACCGGGCCCACCGTGGCCGACGGTCTGGCCGTGACGCGCCCTTCGGCCCTGGCCTGCGCCTGCCTGGAGCCTGTTCTCGACGGCGCGCTCACCGTCACCGACGCCCGGATGCTGTGTCTGGTCGGCGAAGCCCACGCCGCCGACGGCCTGCGCCTGGAGCCTTCGGCCGCCGCCGCCCTGGCCGGCCCCCTGGCCGTGCGTCGGGCAGGCTTCCCGGCCCTGGCCGGCCGTCCGGCCGTCCACATCCTCTGGGCCACCGGCGGCAGCCTGCTCCCCGACGCCGTTTTTAGCCAACTGCTCACCCAGGCCGGAGCCTGCGCATGCTCATAAGCGCCAGCCGGCGCACGGACATCCCGGCTTTCTACGCCCGCTGGCTCCTCAACCGGCTGCGCGCCGGCTTTTGCGAGGTGGCCAACCCCTTCAACGCCGCCCAGGTGGGCCGGGTGTCGCTTGCGCCAGCCGACGTGGACGCCCTCGTTTTCTGGACCCGCGACCCCAGGCCGCTGACGCCGCATTTGCCCGAGATCGCGGCCATGGGCCACGAGCCGTTCTTCCTTTATACGCTCATGGACAACCCCCGCGCGCTCGATCCCAAATGCCCCGGGCCGGAGGCCTCCGTCCCCGCCTTCTCCGCCCTGGCCGAGGCCCTGCCGGGGCGCGTCGCCTGGCGCTACGATCCGCTGGTGCTCACGGAAAAAACGCCGCCCGACTGGCACCGCGCCACTTTCGAGCGGCTGTGCGCGCGCCTGTCCGGCTGCACGGACCGCGTGATCGTGAGCTTCATGGAGCCCTACCGCAAAATCGCCGGCCGCATGCGACACGCGGCCGAGGCCGGCTTCCCCATGCTGCCTCTCGAGCAGGCGCAGGCCGTCTCGCTGCTCACGGACCTGCGCGACATGGCCGCCGCCCAGGGCATGCGCCTTTTCACCTGCTGCCAGCCCGAAGCGTTTGAGCTCGCCGGCATCGCCGCCTCCCGCTGCATCGACCCGGACTGGATCACGAGCCGGACCGGCAAGCCCCTGCCGCCTGGCAAGGACGCGCACCAGCGCCCGCGCTGCGGCTGCGCGCCGAGCAAGGACATCGGCGCGTACGACCGCTGCCTGTTCGGCTGCCGCTACTGCTACGC
>DLGG01000139.1:259-9676 GCA_002482565.1 Solidesulfovibrio magneticus | reverse complement strand
GCCTCCGGCGGCCGGGGGGCATGATGCCCCCCGGACCCCCTCGACGGGGCGGAGGGGGGAGAGGGGAGAACGTCAAGCGGCGAAGCGCCGCAGGGGAAGCGTCAGCGCGCTTTGGATGCGTAAAGGGCGGCGACGCGGGCGGCGAGGGTATTGGGAAGAGAGTTTGGGGCAGACGGTTGAGAAGAGGGGGAGGCGGCGGTCGGGAATGTCGCATTGGAGGCAATAGGTGGCGGCGTCGCTGCGGCAAGTTTGAAGGGCGTGGCGAAGCGATGCCCGCAGACCGGGCAGGCCATGAGCATGCCGCCGACATTGCCTGGAAAACGAAGCGCCTGGCCGCAGCCCGGACAGGTACGCACGGGTCCCTCGCTCATCGCGCCTCCGAAGTTCGCCTTGTTGCAATAGAAGTACCCTTGCCATCACGATTGGTTACACAAGTGATCGAAGAGGGAGAAAAGATATGGAACATATTGTTTTTGATGATTTTATGAAGGTCGATATGCGCGTGGGCCGCATTCTGGCCGCCGAGCCGCTGCCAAAGGCCCGCGTGCCGGCCTACAAGCTCACCGTCGATTTCGGCGAACTCGGCGTCAAGAAATCGAGCGCCCGCGTCACCGATCTGTACGCGGCCGAGAGCCTGCCCGGCCGGCTCGTCATCGCCGTGGTCAATTTCGAGCCCAAGCGCATCGCCGGCTTTCTCTCCGAAGTGCTCGTGCTGGGCCTTGCCGGCGAGGGCGGGGTGGTGCTCCTTGAACCCGAGCGCGAGGTCGCCCTGGGCCAGCGCGTTTTCTGAAGGGCGTCAGGCCGGTTCCGGGGCGTCGTCCGGAGCGGGCAGGTCCAGGCGCGGGGCGAGCGTTTCCGGCAGCCAGGCGCGCAGGAACGCAAGCACCACGTCGCGGCAGGCCTCGATGGGAAGATGCTCGGCGTCCACCACGCATTCCGCCTCCGGGTCCTCCTCGAAGGGCACGTCCACGCCGATCACCTGCCCCAGGCCGGGAAATTGCCGGCCCGTGGTCTTGCGCAGCATGGCCTTGGCGTAAAGCCCGGCCATGACCAGCCCCTCGGGCCGCGCCGATTCGCGCGCCATGGCCGTGGCCAGGGAGCAGCGCACGTGGATTTCGGCGAAGCGCGGCGTCAGCGACCGGGCATAGTCCCGCATGGCGCGCCTGGGGGCCGAGCCGTCCATGAGCACGAGGTCGTAGGCATCGCCGGAGGCGATGTCCGCCGCCTCCCGGGCAAAACGCCGATAGGCCTCCTCGCGTTCCTTGTCCGAATACGTGGGCTTGGGGAAATACACCTTGCGCCGGGCGTCGAGCTCCAGACGCAGCGCCCGCAGGCCGC
This sequence comes from Solidesulfovibrio magneticus, assembly GCA_002482565.1. Lineage (GTDB taxonomy): Bacteria > Desulfobacterota > Desulfovibrionia > Desulfovibrionales > Desulfovibrionaceae > Solidesulfovibrio > Solidesulfovibrio magneticus_B. Next base: position 8,338 of record DLGG01000139.1, on the reverse strand, counting down.
TTAGGGCGAGGGTTTTCTCCACCGCTTTGGCCGTGGCGCTCTTGCCCGAGCCCGGAAGACCCGTGAACCAGACGACCCCGGTCATGGCTCGCGCAGGTAGCGGTTGAAGTCCCGGCAGTCGAAACGCTCGTTCTCCAGAACGTTGGTGAGAAAGCGCAGCAGCGCCCGCCGCACCTCCGGCGGATGGCCCGGGTACCACTGCGGCGAGGCGATGACCAGCCCGCGAAAGACGAAAAACGGCGCGATCACGGAAAAAATTTCGTCGTCCCCGCTCTCGCGCAGGTACGTTTCAAAGAAGGTGAGGAACAGCCGCTCGAAATCGCCGGTCAGGCGCGGTTCCTTGTAGAGCCCGAAGAGCACGTAGTTGAGGCTCATGGTGGCCACGTCGTCGGCAGGCTCGCCCCATTCGCCCCGGCTGCGGTCGAGCACCGCGAAATCCCGTTTGTCGCCCTGCTCCTGCACGAGTACGTTCCAGGGATGGAAATCCCCGTGCACTTCGCTTAAGCGGTGGGTGAAGCCGCGCAGCTTCCAGCGCCAGTCGATGATGCGTTTTTCCAGGGCGCAGAATCGCTCGGGCGGGAACAGGTCGTAGGGGTGCGGATAGGCGTCCACGAGCCCGAAAATGCATTCCGACGCGCCGATGAGGTTGCGGATGCGGCGCATGTACAGGTCCGCATCGTCCTTTTTGGCGGCGTGCACCCGGGCCAGCCAGGAGGCGAAGGCTTTCGCCATGTCCAGGTCGCGCGCCTCGAGGCCCGTCTTCTGGATGCGCTGCAAATCGAGGTAGTAGTCGTAGCCCGGGGCCTTTTCGCTGATGATGAAGAATTCCTTGGGCGCGCTGACCGGCACGAGGCGGTCGTCCTGGTCGAAGTAGCCCAGGGCGATGGGGCGCACATGCTTTTCCATGCGCCCGCCGGCTTCGTACTGGAACATGAGGATGGCCGCGCGGTCCCAGTAGAACTGGTGGCCGTACTTGTCGCCGCGCATGATGGAGAGCACGCCCCGGCGCACCTGCCCGTCCACCTCGAAGTCGAGGCACACGGGCTTGCCGTAGCCGAATTCCTTCATGCCCTGGCCACCGTCGGTCCCCAGGGCGCAGACCCCGAGCATCCGTGCGCTCTCGCCGAACGCCTCGCGCAAATACCGCTCCACCGCCTCCGGCCGCACTACGATGGGCGTCTTTTCCTCGGTCCCTTTGCGCATTTTCCTGGCTCCTTTCCCCCTTTCCAAGGAACTTTCAGAAGGAGGGGGCAGAAAGAAGATATGCTTTCTCGCAGGAGGGGAGCAAGTTGTTTCGAGAACGACGCATCCGCTGGGAGGTCTACTCTCTTCTGGAATCACGTGGTTGGCGTTGCGCGGGTTGCCGGGCCGCAAAGNNACGCCCATCAAGGGGGTCCGGGGGAGATTATCCCCCCCGGCGGGGCATGGGGCAGCGCCCCACTCTTCCTCTTATTCTTCTCCCAACACTTTCTCGACGGCGGGGTCGGCGGGGTAGCGGTCGTCGAGGCTGATGACGTCGGTCTTGAAGTTCTGTCCGGGTTTCCAGGTGAAACCCGACGCGCCGGGCAGCGTGTCGATGTCCAGGCGGTTTAGCGTCTTGCCCTTGATGTAGGTGCGCGAGAGGAGCGTCCTGGCGTCGGCCGAGAGGCGGCTGGAGGTGCCGGCGTTGGGGCCGCTGCCGAGCAGGATGTCCACCGCGCCGGGGTGCTTGTCGAGGAAATCCTGTTCGGCGGTAAGGCCCAGGCCGCTTATGCCGATGACGACGTTCGCCTTTCCCCGCAGCGCGTGGGCCGCCTGCGCCGCCGCGTCGAGGAGAGCTTCGGGCACGGGCTTTTTGAGGTCGGGCGAGGCCGGGAAGAAGACGAGGCCGTAGGTGGTCCCGCCTTTCTGGAGCAACTGCGTTTGCGGCGCGTCGCCGAGCACGGTGAAGCGGGCAGGCAGGGGCGCGCCGGCTTTTTCGAGATACGCGGCCTCGTCGGGGGTGAGGGCTCCGGCGTCGTAGCCCATGGCGTCGAACGCCTTGACGATGCCGGGCAGGGCCTTGGGCTCGGGCTTGGCTTCCGGGCCGTCGGGCAGGATTTCGAAGGGACAGGCGAGAAGCAGCATGTGGTCCGCGACCGCGGGAGCGGCGCGTTCGGTCTTGATGAAGGCGGCCCTCCGGGCCAGCCCGCCGATGAGCTTGCCGCCTCAGGAGGGGCAGGGCGCGATGTTGCCGTAGGTGTTGCCGGTGAAGAAAAGGACGGCTGCCGGCTGCGCGGCCGTGGCGGAGGAAACGGCCAAGGGCAGCGCCAGGACCGCCGCGAAGACGGCGGCCAGAGCGCGTGAGAAGCATCTGGTCACGATACGGGCCTCATGAAAACGGGTACGGGGCGGCACGCTAGAAAAGGGCTTCGATGGCCGCGTCCTGGGGGAAGGCCTCGTCCAGGGGCTGGACCTTGGCCGTGAAGTTATCGCCGATTTTCCAGGTGAAACCGCTTGTGCCGGGCAAGGCGGCGAGGTCCAGGCGGTTGATGGTCTTGCCCTTGATGTAGGCGCGCGTCCACAGGGTCTTGCCGTCCTTGGACGTGCGGGACGGGAACCCCGAGCCGCCGCCGCTGCCGAGCAGCACGTCCACCGCGCCGGCGCGACTGTTGATGAAGGCTTCCTCGTCGAGGGCTCCCCAGGGACTGACGCCGACGACCAGGGCGACCTTGCCGCGCAGTTCGGATGCGGCCTTGGCCGTGGCGTCCATGAGTTTGTCAGGCACCGGGGCGCTGACGTCCTTGGGCATGGGAAAGAGCACGATGCCCACGGCCTTGCCGCCGATGTTGAGGATCCTGGTGGCCGGCGCGGCGTCGAGGACCGTCGCGCCCTTGGGTGGGGCGGCCTTGTTGTCCGCCAGGACTTTCACCTCGGCCGGGGTCAGGACGAAGACGTCGTAGCCCAGGCGTTCGTGGGCCTTGGCCACGGCCGGCAGCTTGGCCGGCTCCGGCGGCGCGGCCGCGACTTCGGGCAGGAATTCCCAGGCGCCGGCCACGGCCAGGGTCTTGCCGGCGGTGGGGGCCTTTTCGCGCAGGTCCTTGAGGAAGGTGGCGCGGCGGGCGAGGCCGCCGAGTTTTTGCGGGCCGCAGGTGGGGCAGGGGTCGAAATAGCCGTAGGTGTTGCCGGCAAAGGCGATGGTCAGGACCGGGTCGGCGGCGAAAACCGGGGCTGCGGCCATGACCAGTGCGGCCAGGACTCCGAGGAAAAGGCGCTGTATGGACATGTCGGATCTATTTGTTGTTGAGGTATTCCTTCAGCTCCTTGCCGGGGCGGAAGAAGGGAAGTTTTTTGGGCGCCACGGAAACGACGTCGCCGGACTTGGGGTTGCGGCCGGTGTAGCCCTTGTAGCCTTTGATCTTGAAGCTGCCGAAACCCCGGATTTCCACCCGGTCTTCGTTGATCAGGGCTTGCTTGACCGAATCGACGAAGGCATTGACGATATCGGCGGCTTCGTCGATATGCAGGTCCTTGGTTTCGGCCAGGGTTTTGATGAGTTCGCTTTTGTTCATCGCGTGGTCCTCGGGCTGTTGACGGTTGGCCGGGGCCGCCGGAAGACGGCGGACAAGCAATCGTCCATCTATTTCATACTATTGCCGAATCAAAGTCATTCCCGTCAAGGGTTACTTGCGCGGCTGGGGAATTTTCCCGAGCACGGGCATGTCGCGCAACGCCTCCTGGCGGCTTTGGCGGATGCGGTGGAGCTTGACGGCCGCGCTCAGGATGTCCTGGGCGGCCGGGCTGCGCGGGGCGTGGCGCATGAGCGGAATCTGGCGGCGCACGGCGTCGGGCAGGGCCGGGTCGCTGCGCACGCCGCCGAGCAGTTCCGGGGCGAAACCCAGGAAATGCTGGCAGGCCGCGGAAAGGCGGCTGTAGGTCGTCTTGGTGTCGGCGGCGGATTCGACCTGGTTGACCAGGATGTGGAAGTCGGTGATGCCGTACTGCGTGTGCAGAACCTTGATGACGGCATAGCTGTCGGTCAGCGACGTGGGCTCGGGCGTGACGACCAGCACGCGCACGTGGCTCATGACGGCCACGGTAAGCACGGTCTGGGAGATGCCCGCGCCGAGGTCGAGCATGAGATAGTCGTAGGCGGAGAAGGAGGCGTTGAGCTTCTGGAACAGGATTTCGCGCATGTCGTCGTCCATTTCCAGGAGTTCGGGCACGCCGCTGGCCGCCGGCAGAAAATCGAAACCGCCCTGTTCCACGGGCACCATGACCTCGGCGGCCGTGACTTCCGGCCGGAAGAGGTCCTGGAGGTTTTTTTCCGGCGACAGGCCGAGCAGGACGTCCACGTTGGCCAGGCCCACGTCGAAATCCATGAGCAGGGCGCGGTGGCCGGCGCGGAAGAGGGCGTAGCTGAGATTGAGGGCCAGGTTCGATTTCCCCACGCCGCCCTTGCCGCTTAGGATGGCTACGGACATGGACGTATTGGGATTGATGGCTTGGGACATACGCCGTCTTATCCTTTGGTTAGGCCCGTGAAAAGAAACCGTTTCTCATCGGCGCGCACGAGCGTTTTCTCCGGCGGCCCGGTCAGGTCGGCAATGGGCGCGGTCATGACCCGGTCCTTGCCGGCGGCTTTGGCCTGGTACAGGGCGGCATCGGCCATGGCGTAGAGCTTTTCCGGCGTGGTGGCCATCTTGCCCTTGGTGATGGCCAGTCCCGCCGAGATGGTGACGCGCAGGGGGAAGTCCACGCCGTCGCACACGATCTTGAGAGACCGCGCCGCCTCCACGATGCGGCCGATGACCATTTCGGCGCGCACGAGGCCGAGCCCCGGCAGGATGAGCGCGAATTCCTCGCCGCCCACCCGGGCGGCTGTGTCGTAGGAGCGTTTTTCCGCCAACAGCAGCGAGCCGATCGTTTCGAGCACCCGGTCGCCGCAGGGATGGCCGTAGGAGTCGTTGACGGCCTTGAAGTCGTCGAGGTCGAAGAGCACCAGGGCCAAGGACTGGCCGGCCCTGGCGGAGCGGATGAGTTCGGCGGAGAGGATGCGGTCGAACGCGCCGCGATTGTAGAGCTTGGTCAGCGGATCGTGTTCGGACAGGAAGGCCAGCTCCCGTACGGTGGCCTGGATGCGGGCCAGGAAGGGCAGGGGATCGGCGGCAAGGGGCAGGACCAGCCAGTCGCGCAGATCCTGGCGGTGGCACAACAACTCCCAGCCGGCCAGGTCGAGCCCCGAGCACAGACGCATGATGACCATGCCTTCGCCCTCGGTGGCGCAGGCGGGCTTTTCCACATCGGCCAGCATGCGCCGGAGCGTCTCCAACTCGGAGAGCAGCTGTTCCTGGGTCGCGTCCAGGCAGGGGGGATCAGGCTTCATTGCCGCCCCGCAGCAGGAAGCCGCGTATGAATTTGTCCAGCTCGCCGTCGAGCACCGCCTCCACATCCCCCACTTCGACGCTCGTGCGGTGGTCCTTGACCAGTCGGTAGGGCTGCATGGTGTAGGTCCTTATCTGGGAACCGAAGCCGATGGCGTTTTTCGCGTCGTAGCTTTCCTGTTTTTCCGCTTGTAGCTTCTTGAGCTCCAGGTCGTAAAGCCTGGCCTTGAGCACCTTCATGGCCGTTTCGCGGTTGCGGTGCTGCGATTTCTCGTTTTGGCACTGCACCACGATGTTGGTGGGCAGGTGGGTGATGCGGATGGCCGAGGACGTCTTGTTGACGTGCTGGCCGCCCGGGCCCGAGGCGCGGAAGACGTCCACGCGCAGGTCCTCTTCCTTGATGTCGATGTCGATGTCCACGCCGGCGTCGGGATAGACGTCGACCGAAGCGAACGAGGTGTGGCGGCGGCCGGAGGAGTCGAAGGGCGAGATGCGGATGAGGCGGTGGATGCCCTTTTCCGCGGCGAGCAGGCCGTAGGCGTAGGGCCCGGAGATCTGCAGGGTGACGCTTTTGACGCCGGCCTCGTCGCCGGGAAGGAAGTCGAGTTCCTTGACGTCGAAATGCTTGCGCTCGGCCCAGCGACGGTACATGCGCAGGAGCATCTCGGCCCAGTCCTGGGCCTCGGTGCCGCCCGCGCCCGGATGGATTTCCAGGATGGCGTCGGCGTTGTCCTCGGGGCCGAAAAAGGCCGCGAGTTCGGCGTCGGCCAGGTCGCCGTCCAGGGCCTCGATCTGCTCGGCCAGGGCGTCGAGCACTTCGGCGCTGCCGTCTTCCTTGGCCATGGTCAGCCATTCGTCGAGGTCGGCGCGGGCGGCGTAGAGCTTTTCCCCGCTCTCGACCTTGGCGGTGAGCGCGCTTTTTTCGCGAAGGACCGGGGTCAGGCGTTCGGGCGCGTCCCAGGCTCCGGGCTTGGACAGTTCGGCCTCGATTTCGGCCAGGCGTTTGCGGCTTTGCTCCAGGTCAAAGACGCCTCCAGAACTCGTCGAATTTGGTGAGAAGCTCGGCGCCTATCGTGCGCAGTTCCGCGTATTGCAGCATGGATCATCACTCGCTTAGAGGGTTGTGCCGCGGCGGGTGGGGCTGTCGCGGCGTTCAGGCAAGACGGCGCAGGCCAGGCAGAAAAGGATGGCAAGGCCCGGCACCGCCCAGTTGAGCAGCGTATAGAGTCGGTGGAACCAGGTCGTCTCCGACACGACGGCCACCTCCGGACACGGCAGGGTCAAGGTGGTGAAAAGGCCGCCCTGGGCCATGATGTGGCCCCGGGGATCGATCACGGCGGAAATGCCCGAGTTGGTGCCCCGGATGATGGCCCGCCCCTGCTCGACGGCCCGCAGCAGGGCCAGGTCGAGATGCTGGCGCGGGGCGGCGGAATCGCCGAACCAGGAGTCGTTGGTGATGTTGACCAGGATGTTCGCCCCGGCCTCCACGCGCTGTTGCGCCAATTCCGGAAAGATCGCTTCATAGCAGATGAGCATGCCCAGGGCAAGGCGGCCGGACGTGAGCGGCTTCTCCGCCTTGCCCGGACGGAAATCGCCCACGCCCTCCACGAGCTTGTGGATAAACGGCAGGTACGCGCCCAGGGGCACGTATTCGCCGAAGGGGACGAGGTGCTCCTTGTCGTAGTAGCTTTCCTCCCCGGAGGGCGTCAGCAGGTAGGCGCGGTTGAAGAGCACGTGGCCGCCGAGCGTGCGCTCGTAGGCCGGCGCGCCGAAGACCAGGGGCGTGCCCGAGGCGGCCGCGAAGTCGATCAGCCGCTGCGCCAGGGGACCGTGGTCCTGGTAGTAGAAGGGCATGGTGGTCTCGGGCCAGACCAGCAGGTCGGTGGGGGCGTCGCGAATGGCCTGGGTCGAAAGGGCGATGTATTTATCCACGGTTTCGCTCTGGGACTGCGGATCCCATTTGCGGCTCTGGTCCACGTTGCCCTGGACGATGGTGGCGTGGATGGAGGCGTCGCGGGCGACGGGTTGGCCTGCGCGGTAGTTGCCGATGAAGAAAAGGGCCGCGAGCAGGGCGACGCTGACGATGCCCTGGCGCGACAGGGGGCCGCAGACGGCCGGCCAGGCGACAAGGGCGGCCAGGAGGCCGGAGAGGCCGTAGGCCCCGATGAAGGCCGCGCCCTGGATGGCCGCCGGCCAGGGCGCGAAGGCCGCGGCCAGGGTGAGCCAGGGAAAGCCCGTAAAAAGCACGCCCCGGGCCATTTCCATGCTGGCCCAGGCCAGGGCGCAAAAAGGGCCGAAAAGCCAGGGGGACAGACGTCTGGCTCCAAGGCGCAGGACCAGGGCCAGGGCCATGGTGTAGAGCCCGAGCACGAATCCCATGAGCACGGGCGCGGGCGCGGCGAGCACCCAGGGCAGGTTGCCGTAGTCGTGGATGGGCAGCGCCGCCCAGTAGAGGCTCAGGCAGGCGGAGACGGCTCCGATCCAGTAGCCGGCCTTGGCCGCCGTCCGGTACGATGGGGCGCGTACGGCGGCGTAGGCCAACCCTGCCGGCAGGGCCAGGGCAAGCAAGGGCAGGCGGTACAGGGGGTTGGCGAATCCGAGCCAGGCCCCGAGCACGGCCAGAAGGGATGCTGTCATCACGGTGGTTGTCGCGGAGCCTCAGGGTTTTGCGGCGGTCGCGGCGGAAGGCATGCCGCGCGGACCGGGGTCGGGTCGCTTCGTTACGCTGCCGGTTCGA
>DLGG01000139.1:0-238 GCA_002482565.1 Solidesulfovibrio magneticus | reverse complement strand
TCCAGGGTGAAGGCGTCGCCCTGGCGCGGCACGCGCCCGGCCAGTTCGGTCAAAAAGCCGCCGATGGTCTCCACCTGTTCCGATTCCAGTTCCAGACCGAGGGAGGCGTTGAGGTCTTCCAGGGGGTAGCGGCCGGAGACGAGGTAGACGTCCTGGCCGAGCTCCTGGATTTCCTCGGGCTTGCTCGGGTCGTGCTCGTCCTCGATTTCGCCGACGATTTCTTCCAGCACGTCCTCCA